>NZ_CVTP01000014.1:0-180058 GCF_900005865.1 Pseudomonas sp. 58 R 12 | reverse complement strand
GGCGAAATGCGCACCGTGCACCTGGCCGATGGCAGCAAGGTCGAGTTGGATTCCGCCAGTGCCATCCGCCTGGACTATGACGGCGTACAACGGCGCATCAGCCTGATCCAGGGCGCGGCGATTTTTGACGTGGCGCCGATGGTGGGCGGGGAAAACCGGCCCTTCGTGGTGCAGAGCGCCGGGGGGCAAACCCGGGCCCTGGGCACGCGGTTTGTGGTGGGGCGCGAGGGCGATAGCCAGGCCTGGGTCGGCATGCTGCAGCACAGTGTCGAGGTTTCCCTGCAAGCCACGCCGAAAAAGGGTGCGGCCGACAGGGTGCTCAAGGAAGGCCAGGCCGCACGCTACAGCCCTCAGGAAGGCATCGTGCCCCTGGATCAATTCGATGTGGAGCGCGCCACCAGTTGGCGACGCGGCGTGTTGATTTTTGATCGCCAGCCCCTGGCGAACGTCATCGAGCAACTCAACCGCTACCGCCCTGGCCGCATCGTGCTGACAGACGCGCAACTGGGCGATCGCGAAGTCAGCGGCGTGTTTCGACTCGACATGCTCGACACTGCCCTCGCCACCCTCACCCAGGAACTGCAAGTGCAACGCTTGGACCTGGCAGGCCTCAGCCTGATCTATTGAATACCCGGTGGGAGGCCTTCTCCCACCCGCCGAACGCCTCCCTCCTTAAAAAACTTTCGAAAAGTCTTACTGACTTCCTGCGTGCCGCACGTCTTGCTAGGTGAGAAGCATTCTCACAAACAAAAACGCTCAGCGCAGGGAACAACAGAAATGTCAGCACTCAACAAGGGGCGCATCACCGGTAGCCGGTTAGCCCTGGCCATTCACTTGGGCCTGTTCGCGGTAACGGCACCCGTGTATGCCGCGCAGCCGCAGACAGGTAACGCCGCCCAGCCCGCCGTGTTGATGTTCGATGTTCCTGCGCAACCTCTGGGCGTCGCCGTACTGGCCTTTGCCGACCAAGCCGGCCTGCAAGTGCTGTTTGATAGCCAGCGCCTGCGCGGCTTGAACAGCACCGCACTCAAGGGCCGCTTCAGCGTGCAGGAAGGGCTGGGCCGTTTGCTGGGCGCTGCGCCAGTGGAGTATCGCTTTACCAGCGACCGCCAGGTCACCCTCAGCCGCGTCAGCGACGACCATGACGGCGCCATGACGGTGGGTACCACCACCATTACTGGCAACACCCAAGGCCAGGCCAGCGACTGGGTGTACCAGAGCCCAAAGTCCGTGGCCGTGATCAGCCGTGACATGATCGATAAACGCCCGCCCCGTCACGCCGCCGACATGCTTGAAGAAACCGCCGGGGTCTACACCGCCGTCAACCAGCGCGACCCTGGGTTGTCGGTGAATATTCGCGGCGTGCAGGACTACGGCCGCGTCAACATGAACATCGACGGCATGCGCCAGAACTTCAACGTCAACGGCCACCAGCAACGCAACGGCACCATGCTGATCGATCCGGAGTTCGTCTCCAGCATCCAGATCGACAAGGGCAGCCAGTCGGGGCAGGGCGGTGCGGCGGTGTTGGGCGGTATTGCGTCGTTCAAGACGTTGGATGCCAGCGAGTTTCTCAAGGACGGCAAAGAATACGGCGGGCGAGTTCGCGCTGGCAGCGGCATCGGTGAACTGGGCAACGGCACCGACTTCAACGGCAGTGGCGTGTTTGCCTTCGGTGATGAGCGCGGCGATGTCATGCTGGGGTACAGCGAGCGCCACTTCGGTGACTACCGTGGCGGCAAGCGCAACGCGGATAACCTGGGCACTAACATGCGGGCCAGAAAGTACGCCCCGGTAGCCTTTGACGACTGGTTGAACAGCGAGGTCGGCGACACCGGCAGCGTGACCCGCTCGCAGATCGTCAAGCTTGGCCTGAACCTGCCCAACGATCAGCGCGTGCAGTTGAGCTACCTGGAAAGCGACGCCGACAGTAACGATGCCTGGGGCTACATCGCCGATGACCTTCAGAGCACCTACTACCTGCGTACCAGCAAAAACAACCTCAACGCGAAAAATGTCGCGCTGGACTACAGCTACAGCCCGGATAACCCGCTGATAGATTTCAAGGCCAAGCTGTATTTCGTCACCACCCAACTGGATCGCGCCAACGCACCCAATACGGCGTCCGTGAGTTCCGGCAACTACACCCCGGGCTACACCGACCATTTCCAGACCGACACCTGGGGCCTGCAAGGCGAAAACACGTCGCGCTTTGACCTGGGCCGCGTGGGGCACGTGAGTTGGAGCTATGGCCTGGAGATGTATCAAGACAGGTTCAAGCCCAGCACCAACAAGGTTGAATCGAGCAATACGGTCGCCAGCGGTTCATTGCCCTACACCCCCAGTGCAGACCCGGAAGGCAAGCGCACCATCGCCAGCCTGTTCAACACCCTCCAATACGACTATGACGATTGGCTGACCGTGGATGCCGGCCTGCGTTACGACCGCTATCGGCTGGAAGGCGTTACGGGGATGACGCTCTGGAAGCGCGACCGTTTTTACTCAAGCTCGGTAGGCGCCAAGCGCGTCGAGGACATTTTCGATATTGATCGTGAGCAGGGGCAGTTCTCTCCGACCTTTGGTATCGGCATCAAGCCCGGGCTCGACTGGCTGCAACTGTATGCCCGCTGGGGCAAAGGCTGGCGCCCGCCGGCCGTGACGGAAACCTTCATGAGCGGCCGCCCGCACGGTGGCGGTTCGGGTGAGCGCGTGTTTCCCAACCCCTACCTCAAGCCCGAAGAGTCCCGCGATTGGGAAGTGGGGATGAACGTGTTCAAGGAGTCGTTGTTTTTCAATGACGACCGACTGGGCATCAAGGTGGCGTACTTCGACACCAAGATTAAGAACTTCACCTTCCTCAATACCAGCGTGAGTTTGCCGGAAACCTCCGTGGGCGGTTTCAACGGGATCATGGCGTACACCAATAACCTCAATGACACCCGGTTCAGAGGCCTTGAGTACCAATTCAACTACGACATGGGCCGGGCTTATACCAACCTCAGCTACACCCACATGATCGGCACGAATGAGTTCTGCTCGAAGAACTATTACATGGGCGGTGCGAAGAAGAACGGGCCGTCAACCACCGTGATCGAGACGTACGTGCGCCCCAACGGCACGATTGGGCGAAGGCCTGTCACTAGATATGAAGTGCTGGATGACGACGTCGCCAACAGCAAGGAAAGCTGCGGCCGAATCATGGGCAACGCCACTTATACACCGGCGGATCGGGGTTCAGTGACGGTGGGGGCACGCTTCCTGGAGAAGCGCCTGGATACCGGCGTTCGTGTTCGCTACAGCTCCGGTAATGGGGAAAACCTGAATAACCAGGGTTACCAGTTCATCGACCAGGCCATGTGGCCCAAGTACACCGTGTATGACCTCTACGCCAGTTACTGGATGACCGATCAATTAAATATCGCGCTGGCGTTGGAGAACGCCACGGACGAGGCGTATTTCGTCGCCATGGGCGATGCCAACAACCTGAGCCTGGCGCGCGGGCGCACGCTGAGCGGAATGCTCGAATACACATTCTGATCCGGTGCGCAGGCACTGGATCCACCCACGGTTTTGCCCAGGGTTGGGCAAAAAGTGCGCACCTGCGTACTGATCAATAGCGCTGTTTATAACGAGGTTTAGTGATGACTATTTCTGTTAGTTACGAGTCGTACCTGGGCACTACGTCGCTGTCCGACTACCTGACGGACTGGGCCATAGGTTTCGCCACCGCAGGTCATGGCACCGGTAACACCGGCGGTTTCAGCAACGGCACCTTCAGTGGCGATCAGTATTCGACGCATGGCGCCAACAACTCCGACTACGCGTTTATCGCCGACAGCAACACCAGCAACGGCCTGCACTATGTGTTCAACCCGGCCTTGCCGGCCAGCAGCAACCTGAACCACTACCTGTGGGGCAACCTGGATAACGTCGAACTGGGCACGGGCCTGACCGGCGGCGCAGGCAGCGATTTTGACCTGAGTGCCTACAAGGTGGCGTTCAACGGTCTCGACCTGTTTGCCGCCGAAGGTGCAGGCCGCACCGGCAACGAAGTGCAGAGCGTGATCTACGGCTTGATGCAAGGCAACACGTCGGCACTGGAAACCGTGCTCAACGACCTGCTGGACGATTTCGGTCTGTCCACCGCCAGCACCTTTGACGAAGTCAGCGCCGGGCTGGCTGCACACGCGGCCACCGCTGCCACCACCGACGTGGCGCTGGTGGGCGTGCAAGACGCTGCGCAGGACTGGGCCCTCGCGGCCTGAACCTCTGCTGCATGAAAAAAGCGAATGGAAGATCGCTCTCCCATTCGCCGCATTACACCGCTGTCGCCTAAGCCTTCTAATTCTTCGGGCGACAGTGGTGCCGAATTCTGCGCAGCGTCGTATCGCCTGTCAACGCGGCGACGCTGCGCGCCCAACCCCATGAGAATCCCCAGATGCGCCACGCCGGCAACGAAACCCTGGCCGCCCTCGCGGCCTATAAAAGTGGCTTCTTCAACATCGGCCTGTTCTCGGCGGTGATCAACCTGCTGATGCTCGCCCCGGCGCTTTACATGCTGCAGGTGTACGACCGGGTGTTGGCCTCGGGCAATCAGATGACCCTGTTGATGCTGACGCTGATGATCCTCGGCCTGTTCGGCCTGATGGGCGCGTTGGAATGGGTGCGCAGCCAGGTGGTGATCCGCCTCGGCACGCAGATGGACATGCGCTTGAACCAGCGGGTGTACGACGCCGCGTTCGAAGCGCAACTCAAGGGCGGCACCCAGGCGGCGGGGCAGGCGCTGCATGACCTGACCACCCTGCGCCAGTTCGCCACCGGCCAGGCGTTGTTCGCGTTTTTTGATGCGCCGTGGTTTCCGGTGTACCTGTTGGTGATCTTCCTGTTTCACCCCTGGCTCGGCCTGCTGGCGCTGGTAGGGGCGGTGGTGTTGATTGTGCTGGCGTGGGTCAACCATCACGTCAGCCAGGCGCCGATGGCCCTGGCCAGCCAACTGTCCATCAGTGCCAGCCAGCAGGCCACGGCCAACCTGCGCAATGCCGACACCATCGAAGCCATGGGCATGCTGGCTACGTTGCGCGGGCGTTGGTTCGGCCAGCATCAGGCGTTCCTGGCGCAGCAGAACCTGGCCAGCGAAAAGACCGCGACCGTCACCGCCTGGTCAAAGGGCGTGCGCCTGGCATTGCAGTCTTTGGTGCTGGGCCTGGGCGCATTGCTGGCGGTGCAGGGCGATATCACACCGGGGATGATGATTGCCGGCTCGATTCTGATGGGCCGCGTGCTCAGCCCGATCGACCAGTTGATTGGCGTGTGGAAACAGTGGGGCTCGGCGCGCCTGGCGTTTGATCGATTGTCACAGATGCTGGAAGCGAATCCCGCCCGGCCGGAACGCATGAGCCTGCCGGTGCCCAAAGGCCAACTGAGCGTGGAGCAGATCAGCGCCTGCGCGCCCGGCAGCCGTCGGCCGGCGCTGGCCAACCTGGGTTTTAACTTGGCGGCGGGCGACGTGCTGGGGGTTATCGGGCCGTCGGGCTGCGGTAAATCCACCTTGGCCCGAATACTGGTGGGCGCCTGGGCACCCTTGGCCGGCAAGGTGCGGCTGGACGGCGCCGACCTGGCTTTGTGGGACAAACAGCAGTTGGGGCCGCACATCGGTTACCTGCCGCAAGACATCCAATTGTTTGCCGGCAGCCTCGCAGAAAACATCGCGCGGTTTGCCGAGGTCGACGCGGAGAAGGTCCTGGCTGCCGCGCAAATGGCCGGCGTGCATGAGCTGATCCTGCAACTGCCCCAAGGCTACGAGACGCAACTGGGCGAGGGCGGCGCGGGCTTGTCCGGTGGCCAGAAGCAACGCGTCGCGCTGGCCCGTGCGCTGTACGGTCTGCCCGCGCTGATCGTGCTGGACGAACCCAACGCGAACCTCGACGAAGTGGGCGAGCAGGCCTTGCTCCAGGCCATCGCCCAGCTCAAGCAACAGCGCCGCACCGTGGTCCTGATCACCCACAAACCCAATGTGCTGAGCCTGACTGATCAATTGCTGATCCTCAAGGAAGGCCAATTGCAGGCCTACGGGCCGACGGCGCGGGTGTTGGAGGCACGGCAGAAACCGGCAGCGAACAAGCCGGTGTCGACCATGAGCATGAGCTACCGCCTCGGTGAAGGAAAACAGGCATGAGCCAGAGCAAACCGGTGTTGATCAGCGACGCGCCAAGCAATGTGCTGGCGCTGGATGACAAAAAGTATTCGCGCCTGGGCTGGCTGTTGGTACTTGGTGGCTTTGCCGGGTTCCTCGCGTGGGCGGCATTGGCGCCACTCGATAAAGGCGTGGCGGTGCCGGGCAAGGTCATGGTCTCGGGACATCGCAAGACCGTGCAGCATCCGGCCGGTGGCATCGTCGAACGTATCGAGGTGCGCGACGGTGATGTGGTCAGCGCCGGTCAGGTGCTGCTGCGCTTGAAAGAAACCCCGTTGCGCGGACAGATGCAGTCCCTGCGCAGCCAGTATTTGGCGTCCCTGGCCAGCGAGGCGCGCTTGAATGCCGAAAGCGAAGGGTTGTCGGCGATCACCTTCGGCCCTGAACTGCTCAACGATCCTGAGGCGGCGAGCACCCTGAACCTGCAACGGCAACTGTTCAATAGCCGCGCCCAGGCCTTGGCAACCGAGCAACAAGGCCTGCGCGAAACCATCGCCGGGGCCGAGGCGCAGTTGCGCGGCACGCGGGATTCGCAAGCGAGCAAGGTCCAGCAACGCGCGGCGTTGAATGAGCAACTGCAAGGCCTGCGCGAGTTGGCACGTGACGGCTACATTCCGCGCAACCGCCTGCTCGACAGTGAACGCCTGTACTCACAAATCGATGGCGCCATCGCCGAGGACTACGGCCGTATCGGCCAATTGCAACGCCAGGTCCTCGAGCTGCGCTTGCGCATTCGCCAGCTCGGCGAAGACTTCCAGAAAGACCTGCGCGGCCAGTTGGCCGAGACCCGCACCCGCAGCGACGACCTGCGCAATCGCCTGGCCTCGGCCGAGTTCGAACTGGCCAACAGCCTGGTACGCGCCCCCGCCTCTGGTGTGGTGGTGGGGTTGGACGTGTACACCGAAGGCGGCGTGATCAAGCCCGGCCAGGCACTGATGGACATCGTGCCGCAAGGCGAACCGTTGCTGGTCGAAGCGCGGGTGCCAGTGCAGATGGTCGACAAGGTGCATCCGGGCTTGCCGGTGGAGTTGCTGTTCTCGGCGTTCAACCAGGCCACCACGCCACGGGTGGCCGGCGAGGTGACGCTGGTTTCTGCCGACCGCCAGGTCGATGAGCGCACCGACGAACCGTATTACACACTGCGTGCCCAGGTTAGCGCGGCGGATATGCAGCAGCTCGACGGTGTACGGATACGCCCGGGCATGCCGGTGGAAACCTTCGTCAAGACCGGTGAGCGCTCGATGCTCAACTACCTGTTCAAACCCCTGCTGGACCGCACCCATATGGCCCTGGTGGAAGAATGAAGGCGCTGCTGTTTACCTTGTGTTTCGGTTGTACCTCGACGGCACACGCCTTGGGTTTACTGGATGCGTACGACTTGGCCCTGCGCAATGATCCGACTTTTCAGGCGGCCATCCAGGCGCGTGAAGCCGGTGAAGAGAATCGCGTGATCGGCCGTGCGGCGTTGTTGCCCAACTTGTCGTGGAGCTATAACAACTCGCGCAATGAGTCTGAAGTGACGGCGGGTGATGTCACCAGCGACCGTGACTACCGCAGTTACGCGTCGACTCTGACCTTGCAGCAACCGTTGCTGGATTACGAAGCCTATGCGCGATTTCGCCAGGGCACCGCCCAGGCGTTGATGGCCGACGAGCACTTTCGCGGCAAGAGCCAGGAACTGGCGGTGCGGGTGCTCAATGCCTACAGCCAGGCCTTGCTGGCGCAAGAACGTATCGAGCTGAGCCGTGCGCAGAAACGCGCGTTTGCCGAGCGCTTGCAACTTAATGATCGCCTGCTCAAAGGCGGCGAGGGCACGCGCACGGATGTGCTGGAAACCCAGGCGCGTCTGAGCCTGGCGCAGGCTGAAGAAATCGAAGCCCAGGACGCTCAGGACAGCGCCTTGCGCGAGCTGGAAGCCATCGTCGGCCAACCTTTACAGATCGAAGAGCTGGCGCCGCTGACCCGCCAATTCGATATCCCGCCCCTGGAGCCGAACCGTTTCGAAACCTGGCGCGAAATGGCCATGGCTAATAACCCTGAGCTTAAATCCCAGCACCACGCCCTGGACGTGGCGTCCTATGAAGTGGAGCGCAAACGTGCAGGCCACCTGCCCAAGGTCAGCCTGTACGCCACCAGTCGCCAGACCAGCTCTGACTCGGAAAGCAGCTACAACCAAAAGTACGACACCAACAGTGTCGGCATTCAGGTCAGCCTGCCACTGTTTGCCGGCGGCGGGGTGTCGGCTTCCACCCGCCAGGCGGCGAACCAGCTGTCCCAGGCCCAGTATGAGCTGGACGCGCAAACCTCGGCGACACTGGTGGAGTTGCGCAAGCAGTTCAACCTCAATACCAGCGGCGCGGCCAAAGTGCGTGCCTATGAAATGGCCGTCAGCTCCGCCACCGCCCTGGTTACCGCGACTAAAAAGAGCGTCACCGGCGGTGAGCGGGTCAACCTTGATGTACTCGACGCCGAGCAACAACTCTTCACCGCCCGTCGCGATTTGGCGAATGCGCGGCATTCGTATCTGCTGGCGAGGATTCAGCTGAAGTATTACGCGGGGTTGCTGAGTGAGCAGGATTTGCGCGCGCTGGCGGGGTATTTCCAGCCGTCGGCATGAGTGGTTACAACCCGGCATTCGCCGGGTTTTTTGTGGTTACTAATCTGTGAAACAGCTTCGGGAATATGAAGCCGGTTGTCGGGTGGCACGGGAAAATTGTTACCTGGCGGAAGATAACCTAACGGATGGGTTACGATGAAGGTAGGCGCTTACAAGGGATATGTGATTTCGGTGTTTATCAGGGATGAGCATTGCCCGCCCCATGTGCATGTGAGGGGGAACGGATGGGATGCGCGTTTTCGTTTCAGTTTTCTGGATGGGGATGTTGAGTTGTGGGATGTCGAGCCTGAGCGGCGGCAGCCACCCCTGGCGGTTTTGGAAGAAATACGCGAGGCGATCATGCAGCGGCATTACCTGGCGTGGGCACGCAGGATCTGGTGGGAATACCTGCAAACGGTCTGCCTGGAGAATCACTCCTGGGATTGGGAGGCCCGCGAGGTGTTGCCTGGGCTGATCATTCAGCCGGGTGTTTATGTGATCGCGCGTGCCCGGCACGATGTCGTTGGGCAGAAAACAATTTTGAATCTGGTCAGGGCACCGGGTTTTGTGGAGATTGAACTATGAAGCAAATCGTAAAAGCCAAAGTTGTCCCCTATAAACCGCTCACTGAGGCCGATGTCGAAAAGGCGATAGCCCGAGGGCGTAAGACACGGCACCTTTATGCCCGCGCCAGCTCTGTGCGTTATGAGGACAACTGCATTTCCATCGGCTTCAGCGACGGCAGTCGCGTTGTACTGCCGGTGGCTGGCCTGCCCGAGTTCGCGGGGTTTTCCTTGGAGGACTTTGAGCAACTTGAAGTCGGCTTTGGCGGAAAGGCGCTGTGCTGTGAGGCCCAGGACTTGGATGTTTCGGTCACGGGCCTGATCGCCACCAGCAAACCGCTGATGGACCTAGCCACCAGTTTGGTTGCCTCGCGCAACGGTCGCAAAAGCAGCGCCGCCAAATCCGCCGCCGCCCGAGCCAATGGCAAGAAGGGCGGGCGGCCACGCAAGAAGGAACCTGAGGACGTTGAACTACCGCCGAGTCAGTAACACCCCGGATTCCATATGGTGCGTCCACGGGAACTGGTCAAACAGCGCGCATTGGGTAATGCGGTGCGTGTCATGCAGTTGCGCGATGTTCGCCGCCAACGTCTCCGGGTTGCAGGAGATGTACAGGATATTGTCGAAGCGTCGGGTCAGTTCGCAGGTGTCCGGGTCCATGCCGGCGCGCGGTGGGTCGACGAACACGCTGCCGAACTCATAGCTCTTCAGGTCGATGCCGTGCAGGCGGCGGAACGGGCGCACTTCGTTAAGGGCTTCGGTGAGTTCCTCAGCGGAGAGTCGCACCAGGGTGACGTTATCCACTGCGTTTTCATCGAGGTTGCTCAGGGCTGCATTCACTGAGGTCTTGCTGATCTCGGTGGCCAGCACTTTGCGCACGCGGGTTGCCAAGGGCAGGGTGAAGTTGCCGTTGCCGCAGTACAGCTCAAGCAAATCATCCGGGCGGTCACCCAAGGCTTCGTATGCCCAGTTGAGCATCTTCTGGTTCACCGTGCCGTTGGGTTGGGTGAAGGCACCTTCGGGTTGGCGGTAGCTGAAGGTGCGCCCGCCAACGTCGAGTTTTTCCACCACGTAATCATGGCCGATCACATCGCGCTTGCCCTTCGAGCGGCCGATGATGCTGACGTTCAAGTCGGCAGCCAGCTGGTTCGCGGCAGCGTGCCAATGCTCGTCCAGCGGGCGGTGATAGCACAGAGTAATCATCGCGTCGCCGGCCAGGGTGGTGAGGAACTCCACCTGGAACAGCTTGTGGCTCAGGGCGGCGCTGGCTTGCCAGGCGGCCTTGAGTTGCGGCATCAACTGGTTGATACGCAGGCTTGCGATAGGGAATTCTTCGATCAGGATCGGCGTGCGCTTGTCGTCCTGGGAAAACATCGCGTAGTGGCGCTCACCGCCTTCGCGCCACAGGCGGAACTCCGCGCGCAGGCGGAAGTTCTGCAGGGGCGAGTCGAAGACCTGTGGCTGCGGTGCATCGAACGGTGCCAGCAGGTCACGCAAGCGCGTGACCTTGTCTTGTAGTTGAGCGGTGTAGCGTGCGGCGTCAAAAGTCATGCGTTGAACCAGCCCAGCTTGATCACAAACAGAATCGACAGAATCACCAGCGCCGGGTTCAGCTCACGGTAGCGGCCCGAAAGCAGCTTGATGGCGGTCCAGGCGATGAAACCGAAGGCGATGCCGTTGGCAATGGAGTAAGTGAAGGGCATCGCCAGGGCGGTGATCACCACCGGCGCTGCAACGGTAATGTCGTCCCAGTCGATTTCGGCCAGGCCGGAGGTCATCAGCACGGCCACGAACAGCAACGCGGGTGCGGTGGCAAAGGCGGGAACGCTGGCGGCCAGTGGCGAGAAGAACAGCGCCAGCAGGAACAGGATCGCTACTACGATGGCGGTCAAACCGGTGCGGCCACCCGCGCTCACGCCGGCAGCCGATTCGATGTAGCTGGTAGTCGTCGACGTACCCAGCAGCGAACCGGCCATGGCGGCGGTGCTGTCGGCGATCAGTGCGCGACCCATTTTCGGCATGTGGCCGTCCTTGCCCATCAGGCCCGCGCGCTTGGCGACGCCGATCAGGGTGCCGGAGTTATCGAACAGGTCGACGAACAGGAACGCGAAGATCACGCTCACCAGGCCGATATCCAGCGCGCCTTTAATATCCAACTGAAGGAAAGTCGGGGCCAGGGACGGCGGCATTGAGGTCACGCCGCCGAACGGGGTGACGCCCAGCAGGATCGACACGATGGTCACTGCCAGGATGCCAATCAGCACGGCTCCGCGTACCGCCAGGGCCTCCAGCGCAACGATCAGCACGAAACCCAGGGTGGCGAGGATTGGAGCCGGTTGCTTCAAGTCACCCAGGCCAACCAGCGTGGCCGGGTTGGCAACCACAATCCCGGCGTTGTGCAGCGCAATCAGCGCCAGGAACAGGCCGATACCCGCGGCAATCGCCGAGCGCAGGGGCAGGGGAATACTGTTGATGATCCACTCACGGATACGAAAGATCGACAGCAGGAAGAACAGCACCGCCGAGATAAACACCGCACCCAGCGCAACCTGCCAGGTATGGCCCATGTGCAGGACCACGGTGTAGGTAAAGAAGGCGTTGAGGCCCATGCCCGGCGCGAGTGCGATCGGGTAGTTGGCGATCAGGCCCATCACGGTCGAACCGATGGCCGCCGCCAGGCAGGTCGCAACGAACACCGCGCCCTTGTCCATGCCGGTCTCGCCGAGGATGCTCGGGTTCACGAACAGGATGTAGGCCATGGCCAGGAATGTCGTGATGCCCGCGAGGATCTCGGTGCGCACGTTGGTGTTGTGTGCCTTGAGTTGAAACAGCTTTTCCAGCATGCCTGCTCCCTGTGACGCTCTGTGGCGTCGTGATTTGTTGACCTCTAAGTCAAAGCACAAACTGCGCCAAGCGCCTTTGGTTTCAGAGAGGATCGGAAAAAGCGGCGCATCATACCAGCAGCCGAGGCCTTGAGGCATACTGCGCCGACGTTTAAACGAAGGTCACCCGCAGCATGAAAAACGCTAACCCGTGGAGTCTAGCCCTGATCCCCTGTATCAGCCTGTTGCTCGGCGCAGCACCGGCGTGGGGCGCGACTGCACCGCCCTTGAGCGAAGTGCGTGTGTTCAAGGTCGAGTCGGCAAAGTGCAGCGAGACCATTCCGGAACGTGTAAGCACTACCCAAATGTGTGAACACCGCGGGCCCACCAGGGTTTCTGTGATGGAAGTCGGCCTGGGCAATAACCCGGTTGGCCTCTTTAATGGCGCGGTGTTGAACGGCCAGCGCACGCCGGTATGCCAGGTCGGCAACATCAGCGAGGCCTGCAGCGGGGCTGGCACTTTGATGGGCTACATCTATGTGTTTGACCTGAATGTCCAAGCCCAAGGCTGGTTCGAATACAGCAACGCCTCGATCAACCCCCCGCGAAATACCCTGAAAACCCTGCTCAATATCCGCTGATCAATCTTCTTGAACGCTCAAAACCACGAGAAGTCGTACCCCTGAGACGGCGACTTTTCTAACGCCGCGGATGTACACCAACCCGTGAGGTGTTTATGAGCGCGACCCCCAATGGCGCGGCGGCCCAGCCGTTCGTCAGCCACCCGATACGCCTGCGCCTCAACGGCCAGGACCGCCAGCTGGACGTGTTGCCTTGGACCACGCTGTTGGACCTGCTGCGCGAGCAACTGGACCTGGTCGGCAGCAAAAAAGGCTGCGACCACGGCCAATGCGGCGCCTGCACCGTCTTGCGCGATGGCAAACGGATCAATGCCTGCCTGACGCTGGCGGTGATGTGCGACGGTGCCGAACTCACCACCATCGAAGGCCTGGCCAACGGCGACCAACTGCACCCGATGCAGCAGGCGTTTATCAAACACGATGCCTTCCAATGCGGTTACTGCACCCCTGGCCAGATCTGCTCGGCCGTCGGCCTGGCCAATGAAGGCCGCGCCCACGACACGGCGCAAATCCAAGAGCTGATGAGCGGTAACCTGTGCCGCTGTGGGGCCTACAGCAATATTCGCGATGCCATTGAAGACGTAGTGGGAGGTGAACAATGAATCCCTTCCACTACAGCAAGCCTGCGGATGTGAAAGAAGCGGTTCATCTGAGCAGCGCCGCGTCGCGCTTTATTGCCGGTGGCACCAACCTGCTGGACCTGATGAAAGAAAACATCAGCCGCCCCGAGCATCTCATCGATATCACCGGATTGCCCCTGAATGACATTCAGGAGACTGCCGGTGGCGGTCTGCTGATCGGCGCGTTGGTGAGCAACGCCGACCTGGCCTGGCACCCGCTGATCGAACAGCGTTACCCGCTGCTGTCCCAGGCCATCCTGGCCGGCGCCTCTCCGCAACTGCGCAACATGGCCAGTACCGGCGGCAACCTGTTGCAGCGCACCCGTTGCTACTACTTCTATGACGCGACCGTGCCGTGCAATAAGCGTGAGCCCGGCAGTGGCTGCCCGGCACGCACCGGTTTGAACCGTATTCACGCGATCCTCGGCGCCAGTGAACAGTGCGTCGCGACCCATCCCTCCGACATGTGCGTCGCTTTGGCAGCGCTGGAGGCGAGGGTGCATGTAGAGGGGCGCGGCGGTTCGCGGGTCATTGAGTTCGCCGACTTTCATCGCCTGCCGGGTGATGCGCCGCAACGGGACAACCAATTGGCCGACGATGAGCTGATCACCGCCATCGAACTGCCCGCCGATCATCTGGCAAACCATAGCAATTACCTGAAAATCCGCGACCGTGCCTCCTATGCGTTCGCCCTGGTGTCTGTGGCTGCCGCGCTTGAGCTGGACGGCGACACCATCATCGACGCGCGCCTGGCCCTGGGTGGCGTGGCCCACAAACCCTGGCGTGACCGCGCGGTGGAAGCCGCACTGATCGGCCAGGTTGTTAGCCGCGAAACCTTCAGTCACGCCGCCGATGCCCTGTTGCAAGACGCCGAGCCGCTGCAACACAACGGCTTCAAGATCAAGCTGGCACGCCGGGGGATTATTCGCGCCCTGAGCGACGCCGCTGTCGCAGGAGAACGCCCATGAGTGCTATCGGCAAACCCTTGGACCGCGTTGACGGTCTGCTCAAGGTCACAGGCAAGGCGCGGTATGCCGGTGAGTTTCCCGAAGAAGGCCTGCTGCATGGCAGCGTAGTGTCGAGCACCGTGGCCAAGGGCCGGGTGCTGCGTATCGACGCGACCAAGGCGCTGGCGCTGCCGGGTGTGGTGGAGGTTCTCCATCACCTCAATCGGCCAAAAATCGCCAGCTACGATGATGCTTTCCAGGACGATGATGCCGCCGACGGCTCGCCGTTTCGCCCGCTGTACAACGATCGGGTACTGTACAGCGGCCAGCCACTGGCGCTGGTGATCGCCGATAACCTCGAGCTGGCGCGACATGCCGGCTCCCTGGTGGAGATCGAGTACGAAACCGAAGCCTTTGAAACCGACTTGCTGGCCTTGCAGGAACAGGCGTACGCGTCGCCGCAGACGCCGCCCAAGCCGCGCGGCAACTTCCAGGCCGAATGGACCGGCGCTGCCGTCAGCCTGGATCTGCACTACAGCACCCCTATCGAACACCACAACCCGATGGAGCCCCACGCCAGCACCGTGCTGTTTCAGCCGGACGGCACGCTGCACATCCACGACAAGACCCAAGGCCCGCAGAACTGCCAGGCCTATGTGCAAAAAGTCTTCGGCCTGGATAAAAGCCAGGTGCGTATCTTCGCGGCATTTGTCGGCGGCGCCTTTGGCTCCGGCCTGCGCCCGCAGTACCAATTGCCGCTGGCGGTGATGGCGTCCCTGGCACTCAAGCGCTCGGTGCGGGTCACGCTGACGCGTCAGCAGATGTTCACCTTCGGCTACCGCCCACGCACCTTGCAGCGTTTGCAGCTGGGCGCCGCCGCCAACGGCCGCCTGCTGGCACTGGGGCACACCGCGATTGGCCAGACGTCGCGCTTCGAGGATTTCAGTGAGCACGTGGTGGAATGGAGCGGCATGCTCTACCACTGCGATAACGTGCAGCTGACTTATAAGTTGGTGCCACTGGATGTATTCACGCCGCTGGACATGCGTGCACCTGGGGCGGCCCTCGGGGTGATCGGCCTGGAGTGCGCCATGGACGAATTGGCCAGCGCATTGGGGATGGACCCGGTGCAACTGCGGCTGATCAACTATGCCGAACGCAATCAGAACGAAGACAAGCCCTGGTCGAGCAAAGCCCTGCGCGAGTGTTACGGCGAAGGTGCCGAGCGTTTCGGCTGGCACCAACGCAACCCGGAACCGCGCAGCATGCGCGACGGCCGCCAGTTGATCGGCTGGGGCATGGCCGGCGGCGTGTGGGAGGCGATGCAGATGAAGGCCAGCGCCAAGGCGCGTATTGATGCCAAGGGCAAACTGACCGTCAGCAGCGCCACCACCGATATCGGCACGGGCACCTACACGGTGATGACCCAGATCGCGGCCCAGGCCAGTGGCGTGGCGGTTGAGGACGTGGACTTTCTGTTGGGGGATTCATCGTTGCCCACTGCGCCGCTGCAGGGCGGGTCGTTTACGGTGTCCTCCGTCGGCACGGCTGTGCAGCAGGCCTGCGAAGCGTTGAACGCCAAGCTGTTGGCCGTTGCCCGGCAGACGTATCCGGTATTCAAGGAGGCCGAGGCCGTACGCTTTGAAGACGGCCAACTGCATACGGGTGACGTCAGTGTGTCGTTGGCGCAGTTGGTCAAGAACAGTGGCGAAGACGCGTTGGAAGTGCAGGTCGACAGCGAGCCCGACAAGCAGCGCGAGGGGTTTGCTACTGCCACCCATTCGGCAGTATTTGTCGAGGTGCGCGTGGATGAAGACCTGGGCACGATCAAGGTCAGCCGGGTGGTCAGCGCGATTGCCGCCGGGCGCGTGGTCAACCCGAAGATGGCGCGCAGCCAGATCCTCGGCGGGGTGGTATGGGGTATTGGCATGGCCCTGCACGAAGAAACCCAGATCGACCATCAATTGGGGCGTTACATGAACCATAGCCTGGCGGAGTACCACATCCCGGTCAACGCTGATATCGGCGAGATTGACGTGGTGTTTGTCGAAGAACACGACGAGATCGTCAATGCCCTCGGGTCCAAGGGGGTTGGTGAGATCGGTATTGTGGGTGTGGCGGCGGCGGTGGCGAATGCGATTTATCACGCTACGGGGAAGCGAGTGCGGGAGTTTCCGATCACCTTGGACAAAGTGCTTTGACGCCAATCTCCAAGCCACTGAAGATCAAGTGTGGGAGCTGGCGGGCCAGCTCCCACAGTGTTTTGCGGTGTGGCTTAAACCTTGGGCTCTTCCACCGGCACATGCATCCGATCCCGATTCGCCAGGGTCGGGAACAGCTTGATCCACACCCCTGTCACCACCAGCGTACCGATCCCGCCCATGACCACCGCAGGCACGGTGCCGAACCAGTGGGCGGTGATGCCCGATTCAAACTCGCCCAACTGATTCGACGCGCCGATAAACAAACCGTTGACCGCACTGACCCGCCCGCGCATTTCATCGGGTGTCTCCAGTTGCACGAACGACGCGCGGATCACCATGCTGATCATGTCCGCCGCACCCAGCACCACCAGCACCGCCAGGGAAAACCAGAACGAGGTAGACAGGCCGAACGCGATGGTCGCCACGCCGAATACGCCGACGGCGGTGAACATCACTCGCCCCACATGCCGGTCCACCGCGAACCGCGCCAACCATAACGACATCAATAACGCGCCCACCGCCGGTGCCGAACGCAACAGGCCCAGGCCCCAGGCGCCGGTCAGCAAGATGTCCTTGGCGAACACTGGCAGCAGCGCGGTGGCACCGCCCAGCAGCACGGCGAACAAGTCGAGGGAGATGGCACCGAGAATGTCCGGGCGGCTGCGGATAAAGCGGATACCGGCGAGCAGAGAGTCCATGGTCGCCTTGGCTTTGTTCAGCGGCGTCTGGCGCGCGGGCAAATTCAGGGTCAGCACGCACGCAATGAGGTACAGCGCCACCGTGGGGCCATACACCCACACGCTGCCAAAGGCGTAAAGCAAACCGCCAAGGGCCGGCGCGACAATGGTCGCCAGCTGCTGGGCCGACTGCGACGAGGCCACGGCCCGTGGGAACAGAGCGGCGGGCACAAGGCTCGGGAGCATGGCCTGGGTGGTGGGCATTTCAAACGAGCGCGCGGCGCCCAGCAGGAAGGCGAGGATAAAGATCATCTCGCGGGTCACGTTGCCGGTCAGGCCACCAATGGCCAGGGACAAGGCGATAAACGCCTGCACGGTCTGGCAGATGGCGGCAACTTTACGTCGCTCATAGCGGTCGGCCACATGCCCGGTGTGCAGCATGAACAGCACGCGCGGCACGAATTCCACCAAGCCGACCAACCCCAGGTCCAGCACGTTGCCCGTCAGTTGGTAAAGGTTCCAGCCGATGGCCACGGTGAGCATCTGGAAACCGCTGGCGGTGAAGATGCGCGCCAGCCAGAACGCGATGAAAGGGCGATGGTGACGTAACAACAACGCAGGTTCGCTAGGCATCGGAATTCGGGTCAAGGCCGGAGGAAGCGCCGAGATTATCATTAAGTTGTAACAGATAGTTGCAAGAACTGAGCTGAGGCAGTCTGTCACGCGGCAAAAGACCACACAGGCCAACCGCAAAAATGGGACTACTCTTTTAGCAATGCTTGATCCAGGTCAATGCCTTCGCAGCGTCAGTGCAAGGCGGCAGGCCAGGCAAGCATCCCAGCGTGATTGGACAAAAAAAGAAACGAATTGAAATTCGGCGTACTCCATATCGATGGGGGCAGTGATTGCAGGCCGCCGGCCGGCATTCGGTATTACCTGAAAGAGGAAAACTTATGTTCGGTTTGGAGGCGCTAGATCTCGCCCGAATCCAGTTCGCGTTCACCATCTCATTCCATATCCTGTTCCCGGCGATCACCATCGGCCTGGCCAGTTACCTTGCGGTGCTGGAAGGCTTGTGGCTCAAGACCCACAACGACACTTACCGTGACCTCTACCACTTCTGGTCGAAGATCTTTGCCGTCAACTTCGGCATGGGCGTGGTGTCCGGCTTGGTCATGGCCTACCAGTTCGGCACCAACTGGAGCCGCTTCTCGGACTTTGCCGGCGCCGTTACCGGGCCGCTTCTGACCTACGAAGTGCTCACGGCCTTCTTCCTCGAGGCCGGTTTCCTCGGCGTGATGTTATTCGGTTGGAACAAGGTCGGGCGCAACCTGCACTTTTTCTCCACCGTGATGGTGGCCGTGGGTACGTTGATTTCGACCTTCTGGATCCTGTCGTCCAACAGCTGGATGCAGACGCCCCAGGGCTTTGAAATCATTGACGGCCGCGTGATCCCAACCGATTGGTTCGCCGTGGTCTTCAACCCGTCGTTCCCTTATCGCCTGGCGCACATGGCCACGGCGGCCTTCGTGGCCACCGCGTTTTTTGTCGGCTCCTCGGCGGCCTGGCACTTGTTGCGCGGCAAGGACAATCCGGCGATCCGCAAAATGCTCTCGATGGCGATGTGGATGGCCCTGATCGTTGCGCCTATCCAGGCGGTGATCGGCGACTTCCATGGCCTCAATACCTTGAAGCACCAGCCGGCGAAAATCGCCGCGATTGAAGGCCACTGGGAAAACAAAGGCAACGAACCGACACCGCTGATCCTGTTTGGCTGGCCCGACATGAAGGCCGAAAAAACCAAATACGCGGTGGAAATTCCGTACCTGGGCAGCCTGATCCTGACCCACTCTCTGGATAAACAGGTGCCTGCACTCAAGGACTTCCCTCCGGAAGATCGTCCTAATTCGACCATCGTGTTCTGGTCGTTCCGGGTCATGGTCGGCCTGGGCTTCCTGATGATCTTCACCGGCCTGTTCAGCCTCTGGCTTCGCCGGGGCGACAAGATGTACACGTCCAAACCGTTCCTGTACCTGGCGTTGTGGATGGGCCCATCCGGCCTGATTGCGATCCTTGCAGGTTGGTTCACCACCGAGATCGGCCGCCAGCCGTGGGTGGTCTACGGCTTGATGCGCACAGCGGATGCTTCGTCCGGGCATAGCCTGGCGCAGATGACCATTACCCTGGTGTTGTTCGTGGTGGTGTACTTCGCGCTGTTTGGTGCGGGCCTTGGCTACATGATGCGTTTGGTGCGCAAAGGCCCTGTGGCCCATGACGTGACCGAGCCAACCCACGGCGGCCCTGGCCAGAAACGCACGCCGGCACGTCCTTTGTCTGCTGCCGATGACGGCACCGACAATGAGCACGACGACATCCAGCACAAGGGGAATTGAGATGGGTATTGATCTTCCGCTGATCTGGGCCGTGATCATCATCTTCGGCATCATGATGTACGTGGTCATGGACGGCTTCGACCTGGGGATCGGCATCCTGTTTCCGTTTATCCCAGGCAAGACCGACCGTGATGTGATGATGAACACCGTGGCGCCGGTCTGGGACGGTAACGAAACCTGGTTGGTATTGGGCGGCGCGGCACTGTTCGGCGCGTTCCCGCTGGCCTATTCGGTGGTGTTGTCGGCGCTGTACCTGCCGCTGATCCTGATGCTGATCGGGCTGATTTTTCGCGGGGTCGCGTTCGAGTTCCGCTTCAAGGCCAAAGACCACAAGCGTCACCTGTGGGACAAGGCGTTTATCGGCGGCTCGTTGGCTGCAACGTTCTTCCAGGGCGTGGCGCTGGGGGCGTTTATCGATGGCATCCCGGTGGTGAATCGCCAGTTCGCCGGCGGTTCGCTGGACTGGGCCACGCCGTTCACGATGTTCTGCGGTGTGGCGTTGATCGTGGCCTATGCGTTGCTCGGTTGCACCTGGCTGATCATGAAGACCGAAGGCCCGTTGCAGGAGAAGATGCACAACCTGGCGCGGCCCCTGGCGTTCGTGGTGCTGGCCGTGATCGGCATCGTGAGTATCTGGACGCCGCTGACGCACCCGGAAATTGCCTCGCGCTGGTTCACCCTGCCAAACCTGTTCTGGTTCCTGCCAGTGCCGATCCTGGTGCTGGTGACCATGTACGGTCTGTTCCGCGCCGTGGCACGCAACGCGCACTACACGCCGTTCCTGCTGACACTGGTGCTGATCTTCCTGGGCTACAGCGGCCTGGGTATCAGCCTGTGGCCGAACATCATTCCGCCATCGGTGTCGATCTGGGACGCTGCCGCGCCGCCGCAAAGCCAGGGCTTCATGCTGGTGGGCACGTTATTCATCATCCCGTTCATCCTGGGCTACACCTTCTGGAGCTACTACGTGTTCCGCGGCAAGGTCACCCACGAAGACGGTTATCACTAGGAGGGTCGTCTCATGTCTGGCAAGCCTACGTTGCACGAGATTGAACAGGCCGAGAAACAGCCGTTGTGGCGGCGCCTGGGGTGGCTGGCGATGATCTGGACTGGCAGCGTGCTGGCCTTGTTCGTCGTGGCGAGCCTTATGCGCATGTTCATGAACGCGGCTGGCTTGACCACCCACTGACATCCCATCCCGTTGCCTTGCGGCACGGTTTTTTGGCCCCGCCTCTGCTCGCAGTGGCGGGGCCTTTTTTATTTGCGCGCTTTGAGGATCACGAATTTCGGCGTGGTGGCGATTTGCTCGACGCCCCGGAACAAGCGTGCCAGCTTGGTGTGATAACCCAGGTGGCGGTTGCCGACTATATAGAGGGCGCCGCCGACTACCAGTGCTTCACGCGCCTGCTGGAACATACGCCAGGCGAGGAAGTCACCGACCACCTGTTGCTGGTGGAACGGCGGGTTGCACAGCACCACGTCCAGCGAATCGGGCGCCTGGCCGGCCAAGCCATCGGCGGCGCGTACGATGACGTCGCGCTCACCGAGCGCTGCTTGCCAGTTATCGGCCGCCGACTGCACGGCCATATAGGACTCGTCCACCAGGGTGTATTGCGCCTCGGGGTTTTGCAGCGCGCTGGCAATCGCCAGTACGCCGTTGCCACACCCCAGGTCTGCCACCCGCGCGCTGCCCAGGTTTTTCGGCAGGTGCGGCAGGAACGCACGGGTGCCGATGTCTAGGCTTTCGCGGCAGAACACGTTGGCGTGGTTCAGCAACTCGATGGCTGGCGCGTCCAGGGTGTAGCGGGTCGGATACGGCGAGACAGCCGCGGGACGATCTTCAACAGTGGCGATCAGCAATCGCGCTTTCTTGACCGCCAGCGATGCATGCATCGGCCCGATGTAGCGCTCCAGCAACTCGCCCGCCGCCCGTGGCAAGTGCTTGATCATCGCCCCGGCAATCACTTCGGCGCCCGGCGCAAGTTGGCCTTGCAGGCGGATCAGTTGCTCTTCGAGCAGGGCCAGGGTTTTCGGCACGCGGATCAGTACGCGGTCAAAAGGCCCGGCCGGGGCCTGGCTGGCCGGGATGAACGGCACAGCGTCAAACGCCTTGCTGTTGCGCACCAGGTTTTTCTCCAGGCCCTGGGCTGCCAGGAATGAGTCGCCGCTGGAGGTTACCTGCACGTGGCCTTGTAGGCTGGCGGCCAGGGCGCCGAAGCTGTCATTGAGCACCAATACGCGGGTATCAGTCGTCGGCTGCTGTTCGGCCAGATGATTGAGCAGGTACTCGTCTGCCGCATCGAAGGCTTGCAGCGGATCATTATGTTGCTCTGGCTGGCGGATCAGATCGAGCTGGGCGAAGGGGCTTTCGAGCAGGGGCATGGCGGGGGAGGCTCTGGGTAAACGATAAGTGTTCGGCAGTGGCCAGCCGAGACGTCTGAGTGAACCACGGGCGGCCTCCCGGGGGGGCTGCTCAACACTCAGAATTGGCCGCAAATGTTACTTTTTTTTCAGCGGGATTACATGCGGTGATTGTTGGCGGGTTAAATAATCCCGTCTTGCGCGGCGCGGAGCACGGCGGCGATCTTGTTGTTGACCCCCAGTTTTTTCAGGCAACTGCAGACATGAAAGCCTACAGTGCGTTCGGATAAACAAAGGATGGCGGCGATGTCCGCTGCGGTCTTGCCCTTGCCGGACCACATGAGCACTTCCGTTTCACGCGGGGTCAATAGGCTGGCGGGGTGGGTGCTGGGTTTGTCGGCGTATTTATGCGCCAGAACTGTATGCATCGCGTGACACAACCACAGCATCAGCCCGGATTTTTCGTAGAGCTCTTCCGGCGTGATTGCGCCTTTACCACGGCTCAGGGTCAACATGCTGAACATGCCCCGGAAATCATGGACGGTTATGGTCAGCGCCATGTGCACGCCTAACGTCTGCGCCAATGACCAAAGGCTGGGTACGTCTTTAAAGGTTTCTTCCTTCCAGACAATGGGCAGCGGGTTCTCCCTGCAATGCTTCACCACCGGGTCTACGCCAAAGAAGCTCGCCTGGTCATAGACTGTTTTCCATTCATTTGGGTAGTTGGTGAATTCAATCGGATTGACTTGGTTTTTTGGCAGGTTAGCGCTCATCTTGAAGGAACAGTGTTGGAAGCCGAGCTCTAGCGTTCTGATGCCCACCATTTCAAACACGCTGGTGACCTCATCTTCGCCTTCCAGTTTGGGAAGCCGTGTGTTGCGCCAGTTAATCATTGGTATTACTCCATGGAATTCTCCGTGCCTTGAGGTACGTCCTGGACCCCCAACGCTGCACGAAAATGAGTGTAGGACAACGGCTACATATCGAGAGGAAAATTTCGTTTTGGCGCGCAGGTCTTTAAGAATTTTTCTGCAAAGGAACCTGCTGGCGTTGGCCGCGGGCCGTCTGAATGTCACGGTTTATTAGGCGTTTAAAGGCGGTGTAACGATCAGCTAACAACGTGTTTATAGACAGGGTTGAAAGGCTAATAGCAAATTGATTGGCGGTGCAATTGGATAGCCACTACTGCACGCATCGCGCGATACCACTACCAACCATAGGTGTTTCCATGCGCCACTTTGAGGGACACTAGGGCACCTGTTGAACGGAGGCCCCCATGACGGCCAGCGCTGAGAAATTCACCCGCCAGACCTTGCTCGATGTGCAATCGCTGACCCCCAGCCTGTTTACCCTGCGCACCACCCGCGATCCCGGTTTCCGGTTCACTGCCGGCCAATTCGTACGCGTGGGGGTGACCAAGGCGGATGGCAGCACCGTCTGGCGCGCCTATTCCTTAGTGTCCTCGCCGTTTGATGAGCACTTGGATTTTTTCTCGATCGTTGTCCCGGGCGGTGAGTTCACCAGTGAGCTGAGTCGCCTGCGGGTGGGCGATACCTTGATGGTGGAACGCCAGGCCACCGGATTCCTGACGTTGAACCGTTTCGTCGATGGTCGCGATTTGTGGATGCTGGGCACTGGCACCGGGGTGGCGCCGTTTTTGTCGATCCTGCAGGACTTCGAGGTCTGGGAGAAATTCGAGCGTATCCTCCTCGTGTACAGCGCCCGCGAAGCCAAGGAGCTCGCCTATCAGGCGCTGATCAGGGAACTGGGCGAGCGCGAGTACCTGGCCGAATACGCGCACAAGCTCACCTACATTCCTATCGTGACCCGTGAACAACACCCAGGCGCGCTGAATGGGCGCATCACGACGCTGATTGAAAATGGCGAACTGGAACGCGCGGCCGGCGTCGAGCTGGCCCCGGAGCACTCCCGTGTGCTGATCTGCGGCAACCCGCAGATGGTTGATGACACGCGGCAGTTGCTCAAGCAGCGCGATATGAATCTGAGCCTGAGCCGTCGCCCTGGTCAGGTGGCGGTAGAAAACTACTGGTAATAAAAAAGGCGCCTCAAGCAGGCGCCTTTTTTTCAAACCGGTATTTACTGAAGCGGCTTGTCGTTCTGTGCCTTGAGCAGATCACGGATCTCACCCAGCAACACTTCTTCCTTGGTCGGCGTCGGTGGCAGGCTTGGCGCCACGGCTTCTTCACGTTTCAGGCGGTTGATCGCCTTCACACCCATGAAGATCGCAAACGCGACGATGACAAAGTCGATCACGCTCTGGATGAACTTGCCATACGCCAGGACGACCGCAGGCACATCGCCCTGTGCGGCCTTGAGCGTTATTGCCAGGTCACCAAAGTCCACGCCACCAATCAACAGACCAATGGGTGGCATCACCACGTCGCCTACAAAGGAGGAAACAATTTTGCCGAAGGCCGCGCCGATGATGATACCGACGGCCATGTCGACCACATTACCTTTGACCGCGAAGGCCTTGAACTCACTGATCACGCCCATAGGTTATTCCTTGTTACAGATGAGAAGGGTGGGGCTCAGTGTAAGTCAGTCGTAGCGGGCTTGCCTGACACAACCGTTAACAATGTTAGTTTTTATCGACACATTAAATCGCAAATAGTTTGCAAAGTGCCATCAATCGCGCGCGAAATACGCGCCAAATCAGGTGCTTACCAGATTATTTTATCAATCGGGTTGGTACGTCTTTTCTATTTATCTTCTGACGCTCGGGTCACTAGCCTCTGGCAAGCACAACTGAATGTGCATTAAAAAAACCAGAGGAAACCTTGATGAAAACCCCAATGAGCCGCGGGCCTGTTACAGCGCGAACCGCGCTGGTACTGGTGACCGCCAGCCTGCTGTCCCTCTCTGTGCAAGCCGCCAACTTGACCCGCGATAACGGTGCGGCGGTGGGTGACAACCAGAACTCGCAGACCGCCGGCGCCAACGGCCCGGTACTGCTGCAAGACGTGCAACTGATCCAGAAGCTGCAACGCTTCGACCGCGAACGCATCCCGGAGCGCGTGGTACACGCCCGTGGCACCGGCGCCCACGGTACCTTCACGGTCACCGATAACCTCAGCGACTTGACCAAGGCCAAGGTATTCGCGGCGGGCGAAACCACACCGGTATTCGTGCGTTTCTCCGCCGTGGTCCACGGCAACCACTCCCCGGAAACCCTGCGCGACCCGCGCGGTTTCGCCACCAAGTTCTACACCGCCGACGGCAACTGGGACCTGGTGGGCAACAACTTCCCGACGTTCTTTATCCGCGATGCCATCAAGTTCCCGGACATGGTCCACGCGTTCAAACCTGACCCGTGCACCAACCTCGATGACGACTCCCGTCGCTTTGACTTCTTCTCCCACGTGCCCGAGTCCACGCGCACGCTGACCGAGCTGTACTCCGACTCCGGCACCCCGGCCAGCTATCGGGAAATGGATGGCAACGGCGTGCACGCCTACAAGCTGATCAACGCCAAGGGCGAAGTGCACTACGTCAAATTCCACTGGAAGAGCCTGCAAGGCATCAAGAACCTTGATCCCAAGCAAGTCACCGAAGTGCAGGGCCGTGACTACAGCCACATGACCAACGACCTGGTCACGCATATCAACAAGGGCGACTTCCCCAAGTGGGACCTGTACGTGCAGGTGCTCAAGCCTGAAGACCTGGCCAAGTTCGACTTCGACCCACTGGACGCCACCAAGATCTGGCCGAATGTGCCCGAGCGCAAAGTCGGGCAGATGGTACTCAACCGCAACCCGGCCAACGTCTTCCAGGAAACCGAGCAGGTGGCTATGGCCCCGGCCAACCTGGTGCCGGGCATCGAACCGTCGGAAGACCGCCTGCTGCAAGGCCGGGTGTTTTCCTATGCTGACACCCAGATGTACCGCCTGGGCGCCAATGCCCTGCAACTGCCGATCAACGCGCCACGCGTGACCGTCAACAATGGCAATCAGGACGGCGCACTGAATTTCGGCAAAACCACCAGCGGCGTGAACTACCAGCCAAGCCGCCTGGAGCCTCGGGAAGAGCCGCAAACCGCGCGCTACAGCCAATCGGCCCTGTCGGGCAGCACCCAGCAGACGAAGATCCAGCGTGAGCAGAACTTCAAGCAGGCCGGTGATCTGTACCGCTCCTTCAATAAAAAAGAGCGTCAGGACCTGATCGAGAACTTCGGCGGCTCGCTGGCAACCACCGATGATGAAAGCAAGCACATCATCCTGTCGTTCCTTTACAAAGCCGACCCGGAGTACGGCACTGGCGTAGCCAAGGTTGCCAAGGGGGACCTGGCGCGCGTGAAGGCGCTGGCGGAAAAACTGACTGACTGATCCGTTGGTTATGGTCGGCGCCCAGAGACGGGCGTCGACCCTTGGCAGGAGAACACCCATGCGAATTTCTATCGGTCTGCTGATGGCCATGCTGGCCTTTGTCGCCCACGCCGAGTCGCCCGACCCGGTCGCGCTCAAGGCCCAGTTGCAGGATTACTACTTCGACGCCGCGCGTCGTGGCGACCTCGACATGCTCAATACCTTTATCGACTCCGGCTATAGCCTCAACACCCAGGATGACAAGGGCTACACCGCGTTGATCCTCGCCGCGTACCACGGCCAGGGCCCGTTCGTGGAGCGCTTGCTCAACGCCGGTGCCGACGCCTGCGTGCAGGACAAACGCGGCAACACAGCGCTGATGGGCGCGATCTTCAAGGGCGAACTGAAAATTGCCCAACGCCTGCTGGCCACCGACTGCAACCCCGACCAGCGCAATGGCGCCGGGCAGACGGCGGCCATGTATGCCGGGCTGTTCAAGCGCGTCGAGCTGTTGGATGAGCTGAAAGCCAAAGGCGCCGACCTCAATGCCGAAGACCCGATCGGCAACAGTGCTTCACGATTGGCCAGCGGTGAAATCCGGACCCCGGCGCCGCGCTGAGCTATCATCGCGGTTTTTCGGTTGGAGGTTCTCAAATGGCAAAGGCCAAGCGCATGTACGGCTGCACGGAGTGCGGCGCGACCTTTCCCAAGTGGGCCGGCCAGTGCAGCGAATGCGGTGCGTGGAACACCCTGACTGAAACCATGATCGAAAGCGGCGGCGCGGCGGCCCCCACCGGCCGTGCCGGCTGGACCGGGCAGCAGGCGCAGATCAAGACGTTGGCCGAAGTCAGCGTTGAAGAAATCCCGCGTTTCTCCACCGCTTCCGGCGAACTCGACCGAGTGCTCGGTGGTGGCCTGGTAGATGGCTCGGTGGTGCTGATCGGCGGCGATCCGGGTATCGGTAAATCGACGATCCTGCTGCAAACCCTGTGCAGCATCGCCAGTCGCATGCCGGCGCTGTACGTCACTGGCGAAGAATCCCAGCAGCAAGTCGCCATGCGCGCCCGCCGCCTGGGTTTGCCCCAGGATCAACTGCGGGTGATGACCGAAACCTGCATCGAAAGCATCATTGCCACGGCGCGTATCGAAAAGCCCAAGGTGATGGTGATCGACTCGATCCAGACCATTTTCACCGAGCAATTGCAATCAGCACCGGGCGGTGTGTCCCAGGTGCGCGAAAGCGCGGCGCTGCTGGTGCGTTATGCCAAGCAGAGCGGTACGGCGATCTTCCTCGTGGGCCATGTGACCAAAGAAGGCGCGCTGGCCGGGCCACGGGTGTTGGAGCATATGGTCGACACTGTGCTGTATTTCGAAGGCGAATCCGACGGCCGCCTGCGTTTGCTGCGGGCGGTGAAGAACCGTTTTGGTGCGGTAAACGAGTTGGGCGTGTTCGCCATGACAGACCGGGGGCTGAAAGAAGTCTCCAACCCGTCGGCGATTTTTCTGACTCGCGCTCAGGAAGAAGTCCCGGGCAGTGTGGTAATGGCAACGTGGGAAGGCACTCGCCCGATGCTGGTGGAAGTGCAGGCGCTGGTGGATGACAGCCATCTGGCCAACCCTCGGCGTGTGACCTTGGGTCTGGATCAAAACCGCCTGGCGATGCTGCTCGCGGTGTTGCACCGACACGGCGGCATTCCGACCCATGACCAGGATGTATTCCTGAACGTCGTGGGTGGGGTCAAGGTGCTGGAGACCGCGTCCGACCTGGCGTTGATGGCGGCGGTGATGTCCAGCCTGCGTAATCGGCCGTTGCCGCATGACTTGCTGGTGTTTGGTGAAGTCGGCCTGTCGGGCGAAGTACGCCCGGTGCCCAGCGGGCAGGAGCGTTTGAAGGAAGCGGCCAAGCACGGCTTCAAGCGCGCCATCGTGCCCAAGGGCAACGCACCGAAGGAATCGCCACCGGGGATCACGATTATTGGCGTGACGCGGTTGGAACAGGCGTTGGATGCACTTTTCGAATAGATCAAGGATGGATGCAATGCAACGATCGAGTAGGTGGGGTGTCATCGCCTTGTTTATCGCCTTGGCCGGGTTGCCTGCGATGGCGTGGGCCGACACGGCCAAGCTGCCGGCCGGTTACCGCCTGGCCCAAAAACTGGTGACGCAAGACGGCAGCGTCTTGCAGGTACTCGAAGATCAACGCATCAGCGCCCAGATGCACAAGGACAGTTGGGGCAGTGGCCTGGATGAGGATTCGTTCGACGAACCCGGTGACCTGGTAGAAAACCCGCTGCTCGGAGCCCAGGTGCGATTGCTGTCGGCGTCGGGGGATTTAGTCGCGCACGACGACCTCGGTTATCCCTTGGCCGAGGTCAAGAAAGCCCCGCTCAAAGGCCTACCGGACGCGGTGTATTTTCTGATCATTGATCAGACCGCGCCAATGGGGAGTTACAGTGGCCCGGCAACTCAACTGCTGCTGCCGGCCAAGCAAAAACTTGAGCCTATGAGTTACAAGGACGCTGACGGCAAGTTCAAGACGCTGACCTTGGCCCAGACCGGCAAGGCCGCGTGGCGGGTTGCATCGCCGGTCAAAGGTGGCGCGGATGAGCTGCTGCAAGTTTCTTCATTTATGGACGGTAATGGCGAGGATGATTTTGCCACCCGCTACCAAACCTATCGTTTTGTGGATGGGCAGTGGCAGGTCGCGGTGAGCCAGAAAGCGGGTTACTGGGACACGGAAAGCGACTTCCCCACGCGTACGGCATTTCCCTGAACTGTCGTTTTTCCCGTGAGAGAACCGCTACCAGAAGAGCATTTTCAACGCCAAGGCAACGACGACGACATTGAAAGCGCTCTCCATCCACTTATCGCCTTTCTGTAGAGCAAACTTGGCGCCCGCATTGGCGCCCACCAGCGTGCCTATGATCAGGCAACATCCGTACTGCCAATTAATGATGCCGCTGATACCGAATATTATTAACGAGCCAACTGAGAGGATGAGACCTCCGACTTTCCGAGTACCAATTGATTCACTGATCGTTTTTTTAAAAAAAATAATATACAAATAAGTTGATAACTTGGCTTGTCCGCCAAATAAACCGCCAATCATGCCCACGGGAACAAACAGTACATAGCCGCAAAAGCGTCTGAGCGATGAGGGGGTGGCCTTCGGTGAATGAGGCTTCCTGATGAGTGAAAGTGCCACCAATAGTAGCGTCAGGCCGCCAATGATTTTATGCAGCAGCGCGGGGTCTATTTGCACGATCAGGCTTGCACCGATCAAGGCGCCGGCCAACCCAAGTGCCGCCGCGGGGGCCGCTAGCCTGTAATCCACTTTTCCACTGTTATGAAAGTGCCTCAAGCCGGCGAACATAGTGCCTACCGAAGCCAGGCGAGCGGTTGCTATCGAAGACTGAGGGGGTATCCCAAGCCAGATCATCACTGGAACGGTTAGAAATACGCTGCCTCCCGTATTGGTTCCGATAAAACCCGTTATAACACCCAGCAGCACCAATCCAGCGCCTGTCAGCCATTCATGCTCAACCATAATGGCGGTTCATACCTCCAGCAAAGCACCCAGCTCTCGCTCCAACTCTTCCTGGTCGCCCAGATTCAACTCGATCAGCCGCCGCAAGTGGCTGATCGACTCCAGATCGATGTCTTTGCACACAAAGCCCAGTTGCCCATGATCCTCATGGGTCAGTCGCACTTGCATTTTTATATGCGCCTTGGGATCCAGGCGTATGTCGACATCGAACGGCAGCGCCTTATTGCCCTTCCAGTCTTCGGGCCGTTGCACCAACAGGCCCTTTAGCGACAAATCTACTAATTGCACTGGCCATTCGCGCCCGTTTTGCCGAAGTTCGGTCTTGGCATCAAAGGCGATCCGGCGAAAACGACGGCGGTCAGACGGCTGCTCGGTCATGGTGAAACCCTCTGTGGTTAGAAGGATTGTAGCCCTGCGCCATCATCGGGCCGTTATTTCTGCTTTTTTTACCCTTAGAAGGCTCTAGACCAACGTAGGGGGGTGGCCTTTAAGGCCAGTAGCGCTAAACTCCGGATGGCTGTCCTTTCTGTCCACCCTGGCTGGAATATAAAAATGAAAAATAATAATAGCCTGCTACGCCATCTACCCTGGCTGGTGCTGGCAATTGTAGGAGCGTGCGCCCTGGGCGTAGTGGCCTTGCGCCGCGGCGAGGCGATCAACGCCTTGTGGATTGTGGTCGCTGCGGTGGCCATCTATCTGGTTGCGTACCGTTACTACAGCCTGTTCATCGCTAATAACGTGATGCAACTCGATCCACGGCGGGCCACCCCCGCAGTGGTCAATAATGATGGTCTGGACTATGTGCCGACCAACAAACACATCCTTTTCGGTCACCACTTTGCGGCGATTGCCGGTGCAGGCCCGTTGGTCGGCCCGGTACTGGCGGCGCAAATGGGCTACCTGCCTGGCACGCTCTGGCTGATTGCCGGCGTGGTGCTGGCCGGTGCCGTGCAGGACTTCATGATCCTGTTCCTGTCCACTCGTCGCAACGGTCGCTCCCTGGGGGACATGGTCCGCGAAGAGATGGGCCGCATCCCTGGGACCATCGCGCTGTTCGGCTGCTTCCTGATCATGATCATCATCCTTGCGGTGCTGGCGCTGATCGTGGTCAAGGCCCTGGCCGAGAGCCCGTGGGGCATCTTCACGGTGATGGCGACCATCCCGATCGCGATGTTCATGGGCATCTACATGCGCTACATCCGCCCGGGCCGCATTGGTGAAATTTCGATCATCGGCGTGCTGTTGCTGCTGGGCTCGATCTGGCTGGGCGGGCAGATTGCCGCTGACCCGGTCTGGGCCAAGGCCTTCACCTTCACCGGTATCCAGATCACCTGGATGCTGATCGGCTACGGCTTCGTCGCGGCGGTACTGCCGGTGTGGCTGATCCTCGCGCCACGCGATTACCTGTCGACCTTCCTCAAAATCGGCACCATCATCGCCCTGGCGATCGGCATCCTGGTGACCATGCCCGACCTGAAAATGCCGGCGTTGACCCAGTTCATCGATGGCACCGGTCCGGTATGGAAGGGCGGTCTGTTCCCATTCCTGTTCATTACCATTGCCTGCGGCGCGGTATCGGGTTTCCACGCACTGATCTCGTCGGGCACTACGCCCAAGCTGTTGGCCAGTGAAAGCCATGCCCGCTACATCGGTTACGGCGGCATGCTGATGGAGTCGTTCGTGGCCATCATGGCAATGGTTGCCGCGTCGGTGATCGAACCTGGCGTGTACTTCGCCATGAACAGCCCGGCCGCGATTGTCGGCACGGACGTGGTCACCGTGGCGCAGACCGTCAGCAGCTGGGGCTTTGCGATCACGCCTGAGGCGCTGTCTGCCGTCGCCCATGACATCGGTGAAACCACCATCCTGGCGCGTGCCGGTGGTGCACCGACGCTAGCGGTGGGGATCGCGCAGATCCTGCACAGTGTGCTGCCGGGTGAAAACACCATGGCGTTCTGGTACCACTTTGCGATCCTGTTCGAAGCGCTGTTCATCCTGACGGCGGTGGACGCCGGTACCCGTGCCGGTCGCTTCATGCTGCAAGACCTGCTGGGTTCCTTCGTGCCGGCGCTGAAACGCACCGAGTCCTGGACGGCCAACCTGATCGCGACCGCTGGTTGCGTGGCCATGTGGGGTTACCTGCTGTACCAAGGCGTGATCGATCCATTGGGCGGCATCAACACCTTGTGGCCGCTGTTCGGTATCTCTAACCAGATGCTGGCGGGTATCGCGCTGATGCTGGCAACCGTTGTGCTGATCAAAATGAAACGCCAACGCTACATCTGGGTGACCATGCTGCCAGCCGTCTGGCTGCTGATCTGCACCACCACGGCGGGCTTCATCAAGCTGTTCGACGCGAACCCTGCGATCGGCTTCCTGTCGCTGGCCAAGAAGTACAGCGATGCCCTGGCCAACGGCCAGATACTGGCTCCGGCCAAGAACATCGACCAGATGCAGCACGTGATCTGGAACGCCTACACCAACGCAACGCTGACGGCGCTGTTCCTGTTCGTGGTGTTCAGCATCCTGTTCTATGCGCTCAAAGTCGGCGTCGCCGCCTGGGGCAACAAAGAACGTACGGATAAAGAAGCCCCGTTCCAGGCCGTGCCGGACGCGTAATAGAGGATTGCAGCCATGTTCAATGACATCAGTCGCCTCGGTAAATACCTCGGTCAGGCCGCGCGCCTGATGGTCGGCATGCCCGACTACGACACGTACGTCGAGCATATGCAAACCAAGCACCCGGACAAACCGATGATGGACTACAAGGCGTTCTTTCGGGAGCGCCAGGAAGCCCGTTACGGTGGCAAGGGTGGGCCTAAGTGCTGCTGACCCGGCACTCGGGCTTGCAGTGATCCACTGTGGGAGCGGGCTTGCTCGCGAATGCGGTCTGTCAGTTTAAGTATGTGCTGACTGATACACCGCATTCGCGAGCAAGCCCGCTCCCACATTTGTTTTTGTGTTCCTTCAGGAGAATTTTCTTTGTCCTCTCCCATCCCCGTCACCATCCTCAGCGGCTTCCTCGGCGCCGGCAAGACCACCCTGCTGCGCCACCTGCTCAAGGCCGAGCACGGCCTGAAAATCGCCGTGATTGAAAACGAATTCAGTGACGCCGGTATCGACACCCAGCTCCTGGGCGCAGAACCGGTGCAAGTCATGACCCTGTCCAACGGCTGTGTGTGCTGCACCATCCACACCGACCTGACCAAAGCCCTCTACTTGCTGCTCGAACGTCTGGACAGCGGCGAGATCGCGTTTGATCGCCTGGTGATCGAGACGACCGGCCTGGCCGATCCGGCGCCGGTGGCCCAGACGTTTTTCATCGACGAGGAACTGCGCGAGCGCTACATCCTCGACGGCATCATCACCCTGGTGGACGCGGCCCACGCCGAGCACCACCTGACCCAGACCATCGCCCAGGCCCAGATCGGTTTTGCAGATCGCCTGCTGGTCAGCAAGCGCGACCTGGTGGATGACGCCACCTTCGACGCGCTCAGCGAACGCCTCACCCGCATCAACCGCCGTGCGCCGATCCGTGTGGTGGACCATGGCAACATCGACTTGGCTGAACTGCTCGATGTGCGTGGCTTCAACCTCAATGCTGGCATGAGCCTGCGCCCGGTGAGCGCCGCGCCGTCCATCGACCGCATTTCCAGCCTGGTGCTGCGCACTGACCAGCCGCTGGATATCGACCGCCTCAGTGAGTTCATGAACGAACTGTTGGAAGACCACGGCAAGCAATTGCTGCGCTACAAGGGCGTGCTGAACATTGCCGGGGAAGATCGACGCATGGTGTTCCAGGGCGTGCTGAAGCTCTACGGTTTCGACTGGGATACCGAGTGGGCCGAAGGCGAGGCGCGGGAGAGTGTGATTGTGTTTATTGCCGATGAGTTGCCGGAACAGAAGATTCGCGACGGTTTTGCCAAGGTCTACCAACCCTGACTTGAAACGCAGCCCAACTGTGGGAGCAGGCAAGCCAGCTCCCACAATTGACCGTATTTCACATTTGAATTGGCATAAAAAAGCCCGGCTCTTCAGCCGGGCTTCTTATTCAAGCAACTGCTATCAAGCGCCATACACCGGCAGCTTTTTGCAGATGGCCTTGACCTTCTCACGTACCGCGTCGATCACGGCTTCGTTGTTCAGGTCAGCCAGGATGTCGCAGATCCAGCCAGCCAGTTCCTTGCACTCTGCTTCCTTGAAGCCGCGAGTGGTCACCGCCGGAGTGCCGAAGCGCAGGCCGGAGGTGACGAACGGCGAACGTGGGTCGTTCGGTACGGAGTTCTTGTTCACGGTGATGAAGGCTTTGCCGAGGGCAGCGTCAGCATCTTTACCGGAAATGTCCTGCTTGATCAGCGACAGCAGGAACAGGTGGTTTTCAGTGCCGCCGGACACCACGTCAAAGCCACGGGCGATAAACACTTCAGCCATGGCCTTGGCGTTCTTCACAACTTGTTGTTGATAGGTCTTGAACTCAGGCTGCAGCGCTTCCTTGAAGCAGATCGCTTTAGCGGCGATCACATGCTCCAGCGGGCCACCTTGGGCGCCTGGGAACACCGCAGAGTTCAGCTTCTTCTCGATCTCGGCGTTTGCGCGCGCCAGGATCAGGCCGCCACGTGGACCGCGCAGGGTCTTGTGGGTCGTGGTGGTGACCACATCAGCGTAAGGCACTGGGTTCGGGTAGACGCCCGCGGCGACCAGACCGGCTACGTGAGCCATGTCAACGAACAGGTACGCGCCCACTTTGTCAGCGATTTCGCGGAAGCGCGGGAAATCCAGGATCTGCGAGTAGGCAGAGAAACCGGCCACGATCATTTTTGGCTTGTGCTCGACCGCCAGGCGCTCGACTTCGTCGTAGTCGATCAGGCCGTTGGCATCGATACCGTATTGAACGGCGTTGTACAGCTTGCCGGAGGACGAAACGCTGGCGCCGTGGGTCAAGTGACCGCCGTGGGCCAGGCTCATGCCCAGGATGGTGTCGCCACCTTGCAGCAGGGCCAGGTACACGGCGCTGTTGGCTTGGGAACCGGCGTGCGGCTGGACGTTGGCGTAATCGGCGCCGAACAGTTCTTTTGCACGGTCGATGGCCAACTGCTCAACCACGTCAACGTACTCGCAACCACCGTAGTAGCGCTTGCCTGGGTAGCCTTCGGCGTACTTGTTGGTCAGAACCGAACCTTGAGCCTCCATCACCGCAGGGCTGGTGTAGTTTTCCGAAGCGATCAGCTCAATGTGCTCTTCCTGGCGCACGGCTTCTTGCTCCATGGCGGCAAAGAGATCGGCGTCGTACTTGGCAATAGTCAAATCACGGCTGAACATGGCGGTCCTCAAGGATCGGGGGCAGAAAAGGAGGGCATTCTAACCCAATGGGTTTTAGATGGCATATGAAAGGACATCATGTCGCGGACAAGCGGGATTCACTTAGGGATAAGCGGTGCCAGTGCCGGCCCTATTGCGGGCAAGCCCGACTCCCACATTTTGATGTGTGAACTGGCTTGCCTGCGATGAGGCCATCAGCCCCAACCACACAAACTCAGTCGAACATGAAGAGGGCGTCGTTACTGAACTGCGCCTCAAACCGATGCGCCGGCATCGGCCGCCCAAACAGGTAGCCCTGCACTTCATCGCAGCCATGCTCACGCAGGAAGTCCAGTTGCTCATGGGTTTCCACGCCTTCAGCGATCACTGCCAGGTTCAGGCTGTGGGCCATGGCGATAATGGCCCGGGCGATCTGTGCATCCTGCTCGCCTGACGGCAGGCCGTCGACAAAGGTGCGGTCGATCTTCAGCACGTCGATAGGGAATTGCTTGAGGTAGTTGAGTGACGAATAACCCGTTCCGAAGTCGTCCACCGCAATGCTCAGGCCCAGGTTTTTCAGGCTGTCGAGAATATGCATGGCCTCGTTGACTTCGCGCATCAGGATACTTTCGGTCAGCTCCAGCTCCAGGCACGCCGGCGGCAAGCCAGTGTCCTTGAGGATTGTGGCAATGCGCGTGCCCAACTGGCCGTCGGAGAACTGCCGCGCGGAGATATTCACCGAGACTTTCGGCACGCGCACCTTGTTCTGGTGCCAGGTCTTGAGTTGGCGACAGGCTTCGCTGATCACCCAGTCGCCGACGTCCACCACCAGGCCTAACTCTTCCAGCACCGGGATGAAGTCCCCCGGCGGCACCAGCCCGCGACGCGGGTGGCGCCAGCGCAGCAGGGCCTCGGCGCCCGTCAGGCGCTTGCCGTCGCCGCTGAACTGCGGCTGGTAATAGAGCACGAATTCGTCCTGTTCCAGGGCGTGGCGCAAATCGCTTTCCAGCTCCAGGCGCTCCAGGGCGCTGGCGTTCATGTCCGACTGGTAGAACTGGAAATTGTTCTTGCCGCGCTCCTTGGCGTGATACATCGCGGTGTCGGCGTTTTTCATCAACTGGCTCAGCTCGTTACCGTCCTGCGGGCTGAGGGCGATACCGATACTGGCGGTCACAAAGAATTCTCGGCCTTCCAATACAAAGGGTTTTACCAGGCTGGCGAGGATCTGCTCGGCCACATGGATCGCGCGGTTCAGCGCCATTTCACGGTTGACCCGTGGCTGCAGGAGCAGCGTGAACTCGTCGCCACCCATGCGCGCCACGGTGTCGTCTTCGGCCACGCAACCCAGCAGGCGCGTAGCCATTTCCTTAAGCATGCGGTCGCCGGCGGCGTGACCCAGGGAGTCGTTGATCGGTTTGAAGCGGTCGAGGTCGAGGAACATCAGCACCACCCACGACTTCTGCCGTTCGGCCGACTGCAACGCGGTGTGCAGGCGATCCTGGAACAGCGTGCGGTTGGGCAGGTGGGTCAGGGCGTCATAGTAGGCCAGGCGGTGGATGCGCTGTTCGCTGGCCTTGCGCTCGCTGATATCACTGAAAAAGCACACGTAGCTGGCCAGGTCGCCCTCATCGTCAAACACGGCAGTGATGCCGACCCACGCCGGGTAATGCTCGCCATTGCGGCGCTTGAGCCACACTTCGCCTTCCCAGGTGCTGTGCTGATGCAGTTGCTTGAGCACGTAGCGCAAGTGGGCTTCCTGCTGTTCGTCGACGGTGAGCATGTTGGGCAATTGATCGAGCACATCGCTGACCGCATAGCCGCTGACCCGGCTGAACGCCTCGTTGGCCTGCACGATATACCCCGCCGGGTCGGTGATCAGGATCGCCGACGTGGAGTGCTCGAATACCGTGGCCGCCATGCGCAGGTCTTTCTCGGCGCGGCGCTGCTGGCTGATGTCGCGACCCACACCAAGGATGCCTTCAAAGGCGCCGTGTTCGTCCCACACCAGCACCAGGCGCAACTCAATCGGCACTTTGCGACCGTCGGCGCGCAGGCAATCGAACAGGAACAGCTGGGTTTGAATGTCATCACGCAGCTTGTTCAGTGCCTCGGGATCGCCCAGCGCGCGGCTGACCTGCTCCATCAGGCTATAAATGCCGGTCAGTTGCTGCGGGTTGGCAATGATCGACTGCCAGCCGTTCTTGAACACCCAATCCACGTCATAGCCCAGCACGGCATTGACCGATGGGCTGACATAGTTGAGGGCCAATTGGCTGTCGGTGGAGCAGATCACGTCGCTGATGCTTTCGGCCAGCATGCGGTAGCGCTGTTCGCTGTCGCGCAGGGATTCACTGGCTTCGATCTGGTCGGTGATGTCCTTGGCCACGCCGATGATCCGGCTGATCTGCGCGGTCTCTTCGCGGGCCAGGGCTTGTTCACGGATATCAAAACGGCGCCACTGGTTATCGCGATGACGGAAGCGCAGTTGGCAGTGTAACTGCGTGGTGTAGCCGACATTGCGCTGCTGCTGGCGCAAATCGTGGTAATGCTCGGCGTCCTCGGGGTGCAGCAGGATTTCCCAGAAGTACTCGCCCATTTGCTGCAGTTCGGCCTTGTTGTAGCCGAGAGTGTGGCCCAAATGGTGGTTGCTGAAAATCATGCGCTGGCTGATCACATCCTGCACATACAGGTGGTCGGGCACGGTGCGGACCACGTCTGACCAGAAGCTTTCCCGTTCGACCAGCGACAGCTCGATCAGCTTGCGGCTGGTGATATCGCTGATACTGAGGATCACTGCCTTGAAGTCGTCTTGTTGCTCGGGCAGGCGCATCACCAACCACAGGTATTGCTCGTTGCCGGCCACGTCCTTGAGCTGGATTTCCAGCTCCAACTGGCTCTGTTGGGTCAGGACAGCATCAAGTATCTGGCAACCGATGGACGTGGCATTGCGCGGGCAGTCATCGATCAGGCGTCCCCAGGCCTCCTCGCAGGAGCCCACGTTCAACAGGCGCACCGCCACCTGGTTGACCTCGGTGATGCGCAACTCCTTGAGCAGTCGCTGGCGCTCGTCGGGGTTGGCCTGCAGCCAGTCGTGCAATTGCTCACGGGTCTGCAATCGGGTCTTGTCGAAGAAACCGTTCAGGCCCGATAAGTCAAGCACGCACAGGGCCACGCCGGTGCCTTCGAAAATGTCCTGGTAGCGCCGCCGGCCTTCATGCACTTGGCGCTGGCGGCGACGCATGTTCAACAGCACGATCACCGGGATCAGCGAGAACGCCAGGCCCAACAGGCATTTGCCGATAAACGCCGGCAACAGTTGCTCCAACACGGCGGTGCGGTCGAACAGCCCACGCAATTGCCAGTCGCTCTTGCTCAGGGGCGTGACCAGTACGCTTTTATTCAGTTCGTCCGGTGTGAGGGCGCTGGCCCACTGGGCCGGCATGCCGCTGTCCCGGCTGATGACGCGGTGGTTGACGCGATTCTCGATGACCCACATCGGGCGTTGGCCCTGGCCGTCCTGGGGGGTGAGGTTGGCCAGGTAGTTGGGCGCCAGGCGCAATGCCCAGTACATCCTTGAACCGCCGCTGGGCTGGTGCAATAGCAGATAGATGAGGGTGCCGTCGTTGCTGTTGCTCAGGTAATAGGACTGGGAGTGGCTGCGCTGCACCAGCTCTTCAAGCCAGGCGCCGTCCTGGCTGTCGGTGGCGCTGTCACTGATCATCGCGCCGCTGGGGGCGAGCAGGGCGACGCTGCGCAGCTCCGGCAGCGAGCGCTGCAAGGTGCGCATCAAGGCCTGTTGCTGTTCGCTGTCGCGCGGTGGCTCGACCATCGGGAGTAGGTTAAGAGCGATTTTTGCGCTCAGGGCCATGTTCAGGCTGATCTGTTCGGCCAGGTCGGCACTGTAGTCGATGGTGTATTGCTGCTGGTTCTTCTGGTTTTGCTGCAACTGGTCAAGCAGTTGCCAGAACAATAAGGCGAGCAGCATGAGGACGAGCGTCGCCAATGCGCCTTTGAGGGTGCCGTGCAGGGGCGCTCCCGGCGCTATATGAGCGGCGCGCAGGGGAGTAGGCGGCGTGACTTTGGACAAGCTGTGATCCTGCGGTTTGGCTGGACTGGCGCGCGACGTGCACTATAAGCCGGACGCCCGGAGGGCGGCTAGCATGCCCTGACTTGTGGCAAAGTGCCAGCCCCGCCTGGCAGGACTCAAGTCAGGCACCTGTGTGGATCAGGCTGTCGGCCAGGCGGGTCAGGATGGCGAGCGTGAAGACGCCGATAACCACAGAGGCCGTGCGGTTGATGGCGTGCGGCGTCAGCCAGGCGTATCCGCCATGTCTGATGCGGGCGCCGAACAGTACCCATGCGCACCCCACCGGTACCACCACGGCTGTGAACTGTGCGACGAACTGCACATATAACGTCAGGTCGATAAACGTCTGCACGGGGACGATGAACGAAACGATCAGCAAACCCTTGGGGTTGATCAGCGTCAGCAGAAAGAAATGCAGTCTGGATACGCGTGCTTCAGGTGCAGACTTGAGTGTTTCGTCGGGGTGGCACCACAGCAGGTAGGAAGTCCTGATCAGGTAACAGACCGAAGCGAACTGCACGAGCTTCAGCCCCCAAGGCACGCTGTCGCCTATATGGCTGAGCAGGTAGCCCCAGAAGGATATCTGCGTCAGGTACGCCAGGCACTCCAGCAGGCTCAGCGGCCAGGCGCGCCTGAACCCCGTGAGTATTCCCGAGCGCAATAGCAGTGTGTTGGTGGGGCCCGGCATTAATAGCAGCAAGCCGAGTGCAGAAATGACGCCAAGCATGAAGGGGGTCTCCTGGAACCTCTGAGGGGTTGGGCGGCTAATCTAACAGATAGATTTCGATACGCTCGGCCACTTAGGTTAACCTTGAGGATTCGCAATGCTATGTACAGCGCCATGACGCTACGTAGGCCTGTTCTCACTTTTTCATGAGGTCCACATTTTGGCTCAATACGTCTTCACCATGCATCGGCTGGGCAAAGTTGTCCCTCCGAAGCGGGAAATCCTGAAAAATATTTCGCTGTCCTTTTTCCCTGGCGCCAAGATCGGCGTGCTCGGCCTCAACGGTTCGGGTAAGTCCACGCTGTTGAAAATCATGGCCGGCGTCGACACCGAGTTCGAAGGCGAAGCCCGCCCGATGCCCGACCTGAACATCGGCTACCTGCCGCAAGAGCCGATCCTGGACCCGACCAAGACCGTTCGCGAAGTGGTTGAAGAAGCCGTCAGCGTGATCAAGAACGCCCAGGCGCGCCTCGACGAGGTTTACGCAGCTTACGCTGAAGAAGACGCCGACTTCGACAAACTGGCAGCCGAACAAGCCAAGCTCGAAGCCATCCTGCAGGCCAGCGACGGTCACAACCTGGAGCGTCAGCTGGAAGTGGCCGCCGATGCGTTGCGTCTGCCGGCATGGGACGCCAAGGTCGAATTCCTGTCCGGTGGTGAAAAGCGCCGTGTGGCCCTGTGTCGCCTGCTGCTGTCGGCCCCTGACATGCTGCTGCTCGACGAACCGACCAACCACTTGGACGCCGATTCCGTCGCCTGGCTGGAGCATTTCCTTCACGATTTCCCGGGCACCGTGGTTGCAATCACGCACGACCGGTACTTCCTGGACAACGTGGCCGGCTGGATCCTCGAGCTCGACCGTGGCGCCGGTATCCCTTACGAGGGCAACTACTCCGGTTGGCTGGAAGCCAAGTCCGACCGTCTGGCTGCCGAATCCAAGCAACAATCGGCCCATGAAAAAGCCATGAAGGAAGAACTGGAGTGGGTGCGCAAAGGCGCCAAGGCGCGTCAGTCCAAATCCAAGGCACGTCTGCAACGCTTTGAAGAAATGCAATCGCAGGAATTCCAGAAGCGCAGCGAAACCAACGAGATCTACATCCCGGCCGGCCCGCGCCTGGGTGACAAGGTCATCGAGTTCAAGAACGTATCCAAAGGCTATGGCGACCGTGTGCTGATCGACAACCTGTCGTTCTCCATGCCAAAAGGCGCGATCGTCGGCGTTATTGGTGGTAACGGTGCGGGTAAATCCACGCTGTTCCGTATGCTGATGGGCAAGGAAACGCCGGATTCGGGCACTATCGAAGTCGGTGAAACCGTGCAGCTGGCCTGCGTGGACCAGAGCCGCGAAGACCTCGACGGCAGCAAGACGGTGTTCCAGCAGATTTCCGACGGTTCTGACCAGATCCGTATCGGCAACTATGAAATCCCGTCGCGTACCTACGTGGGCCGTTTCAACTTCAAGGGCGGCGATCAGCAGAAGTTCGTCAAGGACCTGTCCGGCGGTGAGCGCGGTCGCTTGCACTTGGCCCTGACCCTGAAAGAGGGCGGCAACGTGCTGTTGCTCGACGAACCGTCCAACGACCTCGACGTTGAAACCTTGCGTTCCCTGGAAGAAGCGCTGTTGGACTTCCCTGGCGCCGCCATTGTGATCTCTCACGATCGGTGGTTCCTTGACCGCGTCGCGACTCACATCCTGGCGTACGAAGATGACTCCCAGGCGGTGTTCTTCGAAGGTAACTACACCGAGTACGAAGCGGACCGTAAGAAGCGTTTGGGCGATGCTGCTGCCCAGCCGCACCGTGTGCGCCACAAGAAACTGGCCTGATTGGGTCGGTGTTTTGAAAGAGCGGAGCCTTAGGGCTCCGTTTTTTTTGCGTGCTTTTCAGGGTGACCGAGGTGATCTCATCGCAGGCAAGCCTGCTCCCACACTTGACCGCGCTGATGCGGATGTACTCGATCAATGTGGGAGCTGGCTTACCTGCGATGCCCGACTACCTATTGGTGCATGGTTTGAGCTGAAATCCCCATTTGGGGGCGAAATAATGTAGTTATTTATATCAAATGCACCATTTAAATTCATAAAGGCGACATTTTGCCCTGTCGCAGTGCGAAACGAATTGATAAAGTCCGGCTCAATCTCTGTTAACAACTAAAAATCTGCCGAGACTTTTCATGATCGAATCCGTCGAATCCTTCCTCGCTCGCCTCAAGAAACGCGACCCAGACCAGCCCGAATTCCACCAGGCAGTAGAAGAAGTCCTACGCAGCCTGTGGCCGTTTCTTGAAGCCAACCCTCACTACCTGGCATCGGGCATCCTGGAGCGCATCTGCGAGCCGGAACGCGCGATTACCTTCCGGGTGTCGTGGGTGGATGATCATGGCAAGGTCCAGGTCAATCGCGGTTTCCGTATCCAGATGAACAGCGCCATTGGCCCTTATAAAGGCGGCCTGCGCTTCCACCCGTCGGTGAACCTGGGTGTGCTGAAATTCCTCGCCTTCGAGCAGACCTTCAAGAACTCGCTGACCTCGCTGCCTATGGGCGGCGGCAAGGGCGGCTCGGACTTTGATCCCAAGGGCAAGAGCGATGCTGAGGTCATGCGCTTCTGCCAATCCTTCATGAGCGAGCTGTACCGCCATATCGGCGCAGACGTGGACGTGCCGGCCGGCGATATCGGCGTGGGCGCCCGTGAAATCGGCTTCCTGTTTGGTCAGTACAAGCGCCTGAGCAACCAATTCACTTCGGTGTTGACCGGCAAGGGCATGACCTACGGCGGCAGCCTGATTCGCCCGGAAGCCACCGGCTTCGGTTGCGTGTACTTCGCCGAAGAAATGCTCAAGCGCAATAACCAGCGTGTCGAGGGCAAGCGTGTGGCGGTGTCCGGTTCCGGCAACGTGGCGCAATACGCGGCGCGCAAGGTGATGGACCTGGGCGGCAAGGTGATTTCCCTGTCCGATTCCGAAGGCACCCTGTACGCCGAAAGCGGTTTGACCGAGGAGCAATGGTCGGCCTTGCTTGAGCTGAAAAACGTGCAACGCGGCCGCATCAGCGAACTGGCCGAGCGTTTTGGCCTGGAGTTTCGCAAGGGTCAAACCCCGTGGGAATTGGCCTGCGACATCGCGCTGCCCTGCGCCACTCAGAACGAACTCAATGCCGATGCTGCGCGCACCCTGCTGCGCAACGGCTGCCTCTGCGTGGCCGAAGGCGCCAATATGCCGACCACGCTGGAGGCTGTGGATATCTTTATCGAGGCGGGCGTTCTGTTCGCACCGGGCAAAGCCTCCAACGCCGGCGGTGTCGCGGTCAGTGGCCTGGAAATGTCGCAGAACGCCATGCGCCTGCTGTGGACGGCGGGCGAAGTGGACAGCAAGCTGCACGCCATCATGCAGTCGATCCACCATGCCTGCGTGCATTACGGCGAAGAAAACGGTCGGGTCAACTACGTGAAAGGCGCGAATATCGCGGGTTTCGTCAAAGTCGCCGACGCGATGCTGGCTCAAGGCATCGTCTAAGCCTCGGGCTCAATCAGCAGCACTTCGATCAACTGATCGCCGACGGGGCGCAGCCACAGCACCTCGTCACCCACCTGGGCGCCCAGCAATGCGCGGCCCAGGGGCGAACCCCAGTTGATCAAGCCCGCGTTGGCGTCCGCCTGATCTTCACCGACCAACTGAATGCGCTGCTGCTCGTCCTGCTCATTGGCGAACGTCACCCAACTGCCGATCTGCACCTTATCGCTGGAAGTGGCCGGTGCCACCACTTGGGCGCTCTCCACCCGTTGATTGAAGTAACGCAAATCCCGTTCAAGGTCGGCCTGGCGTTGTTTGTCAGCGCGCTCGCCCTTGGCGGATTCAGCGCTGTGTTCCTGCTGCAACTGCGCAACCTTGGCCTGCAATTGCGCCAAACCCTGCGCAGTCAGACGGTTGGGCTGCTCACTGACCTGACGCTCCACCGGCTGATCAGCCTGGGCGGCAGCATTGTCCTCGTTTACAAAAGCTCGGCTCATGGTGTTCTCCCTCTATGGAGTTTGGGCCATGTTCGCCGCGCAATAGTTTCGATGGATGTCTGAAAGCGACCTATTGCGAGCGATAGGCCCTGGCGGCGTCGCGGTCTTTCTCATGCTGCCAAGCCCGCTCGCGGTCATCCCAGTGGTTGTCCCTGTAGTCGCGCAACTCTTCGTTTTCACGCATGGCCTTGCACTGTCGAAAGCCATCCTCCCAGCCTTCGGCGTATTGCCGATCCTTCAGATAACGCGGCACATTTTTGCGAAACTCCCCGGTGATCACCCCGGCAGCCTGGCGACCACTGCTGCAGCCATCGTCAAAACCGTCGGCAAAGGCCGGTGGATAACCCTTGGCCAGTAAATCCTGATGGGTCGTTTGGCAACCCGCCAGCCACACCACCGCACACAGCAATAACGCAGACCGCCACATGGCGTACTCCCTGGCCGTTTCACGGCTGATAGGGAGAGTCTAGAAGGGGATTTGTCAGGGAGGTGTGAAAGGAGAGTGAGAAAGGTGTTGTAAGTGCGGACCGCACGATGGTGTTTGGCTAAACACAACACCAAATGTGGGAGCGGGCTTGCTCGCGAAAGCGGTGGCTCAGCCAAGTTTCCAGTGACTGATACACCGCATTCGCGAGCAAGCCCGCTCCCACATTTTGATCTTCGTCAGGCTTTGATTAGTAGTGATACCACTTCACTTCAAGCATCACTTCGTTGACCGGCGTGGAAAGGTGGCTGTACTCGCGCTGTGCACTCAACCGCAGCCCCAGGTTGCGTGACAGCTCCCACTGCTGGTTCAAGCTGATGCTGCGCCGCACTTCGCCATTGGTGAAGAAATCACCCTTGGCTTCCAAACTCAAATTACCCAGCGGATTCCTCCACAACACCCCGGTATTGAAACCGGCTGCGGGGGAGATGGCTTCGTTGAAGTCGTTGTTGTGTTCCACGCGTACGGTGCCAAGGGCGAAGCCGAGCATGTCGTCGCGCAGTTGCCAGGTGCCGCCGGCGCCGCCGTTGACGTGGGCGACCAGGGTTTCGTCGTCGTGTTTGCCAGGCACGCGCTCCAGACCGCCGGTGACTTGCCATGACCAGGGTTGCAACAGCGCGTTGCGCGGGGTCAGGGAGCGGATGGTGGCCAGGTCCAGTTGCTGCAGTTGCCAGTGGTTGCCCTCGTACTGGCGCAGTTTCATTTGCAGGATTTCGATCTGCGCGCCGAGGGGGAAGCCTTCAGCGTTGTCGTTGAGGTCGTGGTAGGCCATGCGCAGGCCGTATTCGCCAAAGGCTTTGTCGCCACGGGTGCCGATGCCGGCTTGCCAGGTGCGCGATTCATGGCCGTTTTCCGGCAGGCCGGGCGGTACGATTTTAAGGTCGGGCGCAGGGTTCTGATTGATCGCGCGCAGCAGTTCGAAGCTGCGCTGGGAGCGGGCGGTGTCGCGCTCCAGGCCATTGGCGCGGTAGCGGCCCAGGCGGTAAGCGGCGTCGATGATTAGGGCCTGGCGCTCGCGGGGCAGGGCTTTGAAGGCAGGCTCCTGCAATTGTTTCTGGTCGTCGCTGACCTTCAATACCCATTGCTGCTCGTCGCTGTCGAGTGGCTTGGCGCGCTCCAGCAGTTCGCGTTCGCGGGAAGGGCGGTAGTCGATCTTTTCTACCAGACCGGCCTCTTTCACGGCCTTGACCGTGTCGGTCGGGATGGCGGTCAGCGGAAATTGCTCGGTCAGGCGTAGGCCAGGGCGCGCCACTTGCAGCAGTTCCAGCAGGCGATAGGAGCAGTTTTCGTCAAAGAAGAAGTAGTCGAACTGGATCTGCTTGAGCTCCCACACGTGCTCGACCATGCGTTCGGTCTCGACCTGGGTGAGGTTGAGGCGGTATTCCCACAGGTCGCGGTTCTCGAGACTACGGTACTCGGAGAGTTTTTCCTGGTAGGGCACCAGGGCGAACAGGCCGGGGTAACCCCCCATCAAGCCTTTCCAGGCGTAGAGAATGCTGTTGTCGGAGCCCTCGATATAGGCGCCGAAGTTGATCGCGTAGCTGAGCAGGGCAGTGTTGTTACTTTGCACGTCGGCCTGGTCGATGCGCAGCAGAGTGTGGCCGAACATCGACGAGGGGCTGTTGAGGTAGGCCGCTGGGAAGATCATCACCGCACTATGGGGGGCGACGTCCTTGAACCACTGCTTGAATTCTTTGCAGTCCACGGCAGGCAGGTCAGTAAGTTGCAACTGATCCTTGAGCCAGCGGGTTCGTGCGGGGTACACGCACTGGGCGTGTTGTTCACCCAGGCTGGCCGGCGCGTAAAGGGCGTCGACGGTGGCCTTGAGTTCCGCATCCGGGTGATGGGCGCCGTCAGGTGCGAGGAAAAACTTTTTTTCGCTGACATAACTGCGCCAGCCGCTGATCTTGCCGGCTTCGTAGTGGCCCAGGGATAACCAGAAGGGGTCATTGGCCAATTGCTGCAAACGTTGATCATCGAGGTGCGGTGCCGCGTACAGCGGGGCGCAGGCGAAGAGAGCCAGGCAAGCGAGGCGTTTGAGCATGGGGGCTACTTAAGTCGAAATAAAAAAAAGACCCAAGGGGGGACAGGTCGAAAAAATAAAACCCGCGCCTCGAAAGGCGCGGGCAGGTCGAGCTTAAGCCTGGGTAGCGTATTTCGCCAGACGGGCATCACTTTTCAGTACAGCAATGGTGTTGTTGTGCACGTCATCAGCAGTCACGTCAGCCTTGCTGAAGATTTGCTGGAAGTGCTCGTGAGTCACGGCAGCAAAGTGCTCGCGATCTTCCGGTGCAACACCCAGTACCACAGCGTAGGTAGTCAGCGCTTCGCCGTTACCCTTGGCCATGTCTTCGGACAGCTCGTTCATCATGCCATTCATGGCAATCCAGGACTTGCCGCCATAGCTCAGGGCGCTGTTGGTGCTGCAACCGTTGGTGCCCGAGGTCATGCCGAAGGTGGCGTTACCCGAAGTACCGTTGGTGGTGGAGGCCAGGAAGTGAGCTGGAGTACCGCGCTGGCCTTCAAACAACATGTTGCCCCAACCGCAGTTCGGGCCACCTGGTGCTTCTGCCATTGCATTGAGGGAGACGACGGTGAAGAGAGTACCGAGAAGGATCCGTTTCATAGCTTTGTTCTCTTTGTGTGCAAACCAATGGACAAGGGTTCAGGCACGTCAACGCGCCCTAGGGGTCGGTTATTAGTCCAACCCGCGCAGTTTGGAGTTTAGGCACGTTCTAAGGGTTCCGTGTATTTTTATAAAACAATTCGCGATGTCGCACTATTTTTGCGGGACGCATCCCGCGTCTATGCTTTCCCTCAAGCGCGCCTTGCCAGAGCGCGTAACCGGGAGCCAGAATGCCGTTATCTGCCCCGCCTGATGTAAGGAAGCCCGATGCCTGATCCTGTTGCTGCCAGCTTGCGTCTAGCGCCCGAAGCGCTGACTCGCCCTTTCTCCGCTGAACAGTTCAGCTTCTCGACCACCAATGATCTGGAGCCCTTTCGCGGTGTGCTTGGCCAGGAACGTGCGGTTGAAGCACTGCAGTTCGGTGTGGCCATGCCACGCCCCGGTTACAACGTGTTTGTCATGGGCGAGCCCGGCACCGGCCGCTTTTCGTTCGTCAAACGTTACCTGAAAGCCGAAGGCAAACGCCTGCAGACCCCGGCAGATTGGGTCTATGTGAATAATTTCGATGAGCCTCGCGAACCCCGCGCCCTGGAACTACCAGGCGGCGGGGCGGCGGCGTTTATTGCCGATATCAACGGCTTGGTCGACAACCTGGTCGCCACCTTCCCGGCGGTTTTCGAGCATCCGACGTATCAACAGCGCAAGAGTGCCATCGACCGCGCCTTCAACCAGCGCTACGACAAGGCCCTGGACGTAATCGAACGCCTGGCCCTGGAAAAAGACGTCGCGCTATACCGCGACAGCTCCAATATCGCCTTTACCCCGATGCTCGACGGCAAGGCGCTGGACGAGGCCGAGTTCTCGCAGCTACCGGAAGCCGATCGCGAGCGTTTCCACACGGATATTTCCGAGCTGGAAGAACGTCTCAATGAGGAACTGGCCAGCCTGCCGCAGTGGAAACGTGAGTCCAATAACCAACTGCGCCAGTTCAACGAAGAAACCATCACGCTGGCCCTGCAGCCTTTGCTCGCACCGCTGTCGGAAAAGTACGCGGAAAACGCCGCTGTCTGCGGTTATCTGCAAGCCATGCAGGTGTACCTGCTCAAGACCGTAGTCGAGCAACTGGTGGACGACGCTAAGACCGACGCCCAGGCGCGCAAGCTGCTTGAAGAGCAGTACTGCCCAAGCCTGGTGGTGGGCCATCCGGTCAACGGTGGCGCACCGGTGGTATTTGAACCGCACCCGACTTACGACAACCTGTTCGGCCGTATCGAATACAGCACCGACCAGGGCGCGCTCTACACCACCTATCGCCAATTACGTCCGGGCGCCTTGCACCGCGCCAATGGCGGTTTCCTGATTCTTGAAGCCGAAAAAATGCTCAGCGAACCGTTTGTCTGGGACGCCCTCAAGCGCTCCCTGCAGTCGCGCAAGCTGAAGATGGAATCGCCGTTGGGCGAGTTGGGCCGCCTGGCTACGGTGACCCTCAACCCGCAGATGATCCCGCTGCAGGTCAAGGTCATCATCATTGGTTCCCGCCAGCTGTACTACGCGTTGCAGGACGCCGATCCGGATTTCCAGGAGATGTTCCGGGTGCTGGTGGATTTCGACGAAGACATCCCGATGGTCGATGAGAGCCTGGAGCAGTTCGCCCAATTGCTCAAAACCCGCACATCGGAAGAAGGCATGGCGCCGCTGACCTCGGATGCGGTGGCACGGCTGGCCACTTACAGCGCACGCTTGGCGGAACACCAGGGGCGCTTGTCGGCGCGCATTGGTGATTTGTTCCAGCTGGTCAGCGAAGCGGATTTCATTCGCCACCTGGCGGGCGACGAAATGACCGACGCCGGTCATATCGAGCGCGCACTCAAGGCTAAGGCCACGCGCACCGGGCGCGTGTCGGCACGGATTCTCGACGACATGCTGGCCGGGGTCATCCTGATCGACACCGCAGGCGCGGCCGTAGGCAAGTGCAACGGGCTGACGGTGCTGGAGGTCGGTGACTCGGCGTTCGGCGTGCCGGCGCGGATTTCCGCCACGGTGTACCCGGGCGGCAGCGGCATTGTAGACATCGAGCGTGAGGTTAACCTCGGCCAGCCGATTCACTCCAAGGGGGTGATGATCCTCACCGGTTACCTGGGTAGCCGTTATGCCCAGGAATTCCCGCTGGCGATCTCGGCCAGCATCGCGCTGGAGCAATCCTACGGCTACGTGGACGGCGACAGTGCGTCCCTGGGCGAGGCGTGCACCTTGATCTCGGCCTTGTCGAAGACGCCGCTCAAACAGTGCTTTGCCATCACCGGTTCGATCAATCAGTTTGGTGAAGTGCAGGCGGTGGGCGGGGTCAACGAGAAGATCGAAGGTTTCTTCCGCCTCTGTGAAGCACGCGGGCTGACCGGCGAGCAAGGGGCGATCATTCCGCAAGCCAACGTCGCCACGCTGATGCTTGATGAGAAGGTGCTGCAGGCGGTGCGCGCCGGGCAGTTCCACATCTATGCCGTGCGCCAGGCGGATGAGGCCTTGAGCCTACTGGTGGGTGAGGATGCCGGTGAGCCGGATGCGGAAGGGCAGTTCCCTGAAGGCACGGTCAATGCGCGCGTGGTAGAGCGCTTGCGCGCGATTGCCGAGATGATCAGCGAGGAAGACTTGAAGGAGGCGGAGAAGGAGTTGGCACAGCAGGCGTTGGCGGAAGCCAAACCCACCTGATTTTTTTGTCGTGATGCGGTCAAGTGTGGGAGCTGGCTTGTCGGGTCGCCGCACCGCTGCGATAGCCATAGGTATCTACACATCTTGAGGGTGCCCTCTGCTACGCAATTTCACTTTGAAGATGTGTAGATACTTATGCTGCGATAGCGGTCTACCCGTTAACGGAGATGTTGCCTGGACGTCAGTCATCGCAGGCAAGCCAGCTCCCACATTGACGGTGGTGTATTCGGAGAAATTACGAAACCGCCATAAATTTGACTTAGGTTGAGGGGCCAGCGCCGTTGGTCCCTACAGCCTTGGTTTGTCGCGGTTTTCTTCTATTCTGTGTTCAAGGGATATCCACAGGAGTCGCTGGATAGAGACAGCCTCGCCCCAGGCGCAGGTTGAACACCGATCTAACGAGGGTCGCCGCCATGCCGCGCAACCTTTGCCTCACCCGCCAGTGCTTTGGCCTGGTCACCCGTATCGAATGTTCCATTCGCCCTCTCGCGGGCGATAACGGCATGTGGACGTTGTTGTTTGCCGCCGGAATGACCGGCGAACAACCCTCCACTATCAAGTCCCAGGGCCCGTTTCACGGCCCCTTCGTGGCGGAGAACATTCTGGAATCCATCGTTGATAGCCTGACCCTGCATGGCTATGAGCAGGCGGGCGATCCGCAGATCTGGAGCCTGCACATGCAGGCCCATCTGCGACAGCTCAATGGTGATACCCAGCACTGAGTGCTATTTGCTCTCGGGCTTGTCCAGCTTGACTTCAAAGCCGTACTGCACGGTGCTGAGGTCGGTGCGTTGGTAGCTTTCCAGGGACGTAGGCTGGCCGTAGAAATAATGCACGTCAAACAGCGCCGTGCCGTATTCCTCGGCGCGGTGGCTCACTCCCAGGATTTCCTTGAGGTAGTTGCCGCTGGCGTCCTTGGCGTAGAAGCGCCAGCTGTCGGCAGGGAATTCCTTCTGGTCCACGACCAGCGCGTTGTCCTTGAGCGACAGCCCTTTGGGGAGCTTGCCTACCTCAATGTCGGCTTTTTCGATGGTCGCCAGGAACAGTGGAATCGAGCCCACCACAAACGCCGGGTTTTCCGGAAACAGGTTGAGGTCATAGGTGAGGGTGCCGCGCGCCGGGTTCAGTTCGAAGGCCTCAGTCGGCAATTCGATCGGCTCCCCGCGTTCGCCCTTTTCGTCGGCGGTAAAGAAGGTCACCGGCGATTCGCTGCTGTTGCGCTCACTGCCCACCAGGTCGTCATTGAAGGTGAACGGGTGGTCAAACACGATGTGTGCGGCACTGGCGTCCTCGACCGACTGGCTGATGGTGACGCTGTTTTTCAGCTGCTCTTCGGTCATGCTCGCGTCTTTGAGCCAACTGGCGGCGCCGTCGTCGTACACGGTGACCGGCATTGGCAAGGCCTGTACGGTTTGCTGCAGGCTGTTCTTATCAAAGCGCAGCACGGGCAGGTCGAGGTCTTTGCGGGTAAGCGTAGCGGTGGAGAAATCCAGTACGTTGACCTGCAGGTTGTCGATCACGCCATTGAAATACACCTTGGCGTAATGGCTGCTCTGCTTGTGTTCGAAGGCTTTTTGTTCATCGGTAAGCTGTTTTTCGAATGCCTCCGACCAGACTTTCTGCTTTCGCATTTCGGCCAGTTGCTTCTCGTAGAACGCCACCTGCGCGCTGCTTTCGTTGATCGAGCCCGAGCGTGTGAGGAATTGCCCAGTGCTGTCCCGTGCCTGTACCAGCAGTGGGTTGGGCGACTCGTCACCCACTTCCGGTGCCAGTGGTTGGCTGTTGATCAGCTCGATCTCGGCGTAGTTTTTCTCCAGGAGCAGCAGGTTGAGGGTGATATTGCCTTCGGTACGCTTGTGGCCGACGTCCTTTTTCGACAAATCAAACGTCAACACCTTGCCCGGCGCAACCACTTCAATGGTGCCCTTTAGGTTGACGGGTTGCGGCTGGCTCTTGTTTTCGGTTTCGATGCCGTCGATAAACGGGTAGGTCACCGTCAAGTCGTCGGGGTTGGTCAGGTTGGAACTGCTGGGGCTCAGTTGGATGCCCGGATCGGTTTCCGACCATTCCGGCTGAAAGGGGATGACCTTGTTGTTGCTCAAGGTCACGGACTTCCATTCCAGGCCATGGGGAAAGGGGAATGGGTCCGGGACACTGAAATTAAACGGGAAGACCGGCTGCAAGTCCGTCAAATAGTCGGAGTGTGAGGTTTTACGCAGCACGAAGAGGCCATTGATGTAGGTGTCCACCAGCGCCTGGGGTGTGGGGTAGTGCCTGAGCAGGGCCAGGCTGTCTTCGCCGTATTCGGCTTCGATGGGCTTGGTGGCAAGCTTGACCCGTGCCCGTTCCAGTAACAGCAGTGAACCGCCAAGTTCGGCAACGGCGTCGCGCAGCTTGGGGTCTTGGATGCTGTCGAGGGAGTGTTCGAATTGTGCGGTTTTCTCTTCGAGGGTGGCCTGCTTCTGCTCGTCGCTGGGGGAGCAGCCGCCGGCCAGCAGCAATGCCGCGCACAGGCCGAGATTGGCCAAAGGGGATCGCACATCCATCATCTGAGTTTTTCCTGTCCGACATCATCGAGCCGATTTTTATTGGGCTCGACACTAGCAGAAAAATTCTCTTACAGATGCCGCCCAGGTCAGTTTTCTCGTGGTTACAGGTGTTTTGTAACCGCTGGTATACTCGCCACCATTTTTAGCCACGCTGTGTGAGATCCCATGGAACGCTTTATCGAAAATACTATGTACGCCTCACGCTGGCTGTTGGCGCCCATCTACCTGGGGTTGTCCCTGGGCTTGCTGATCCTGGCGCTGAAGTTCTTCCAGGAAATCATCCACGTCATTCCCACGGTTTTTACCATGCTGGAATCTGAGGTGATCCTGCTGCTGTTGTCGTTGATCGACATGGCGCTGGTCGGTGGCTTGCTGGTGATGGTGATGATTTCCGGCTACGAGAACTTCGTCTCGCAGCTGGATATCGATGAAAACAAAGAAAAGCTCAACTGGCTCGGCACCATGGACTCTTCGTCGCTGAAGATGAAAGTCGCGGCCTCCATCGTGGCGATCTCGTCCATCCACCTGCTGCGCATCTTCATGGACGCCAAGAACGTCGATCCGGAGCATTTGATGTGGTACGTGATCATCCACATGACCTTTGTCGTGTCGGCGTTCGCCATGGGCTACCTGGACAAACTCACCAAGCACTGATGTGTGCGCTGGCCTTACTGTTCCACGAAATAGTAAGGCTGGCGATTGATCGACATCTCCTTGGCGACCCTCACAGGCGTGCTCAAACCGTTGGTATGGTCCAGCAATGCAACGTTGCCGGGCTTGGCGGCGAGGTAATTGTGCAACTCGGCCTCGGTTTGCAGGATGGGCAGGTAGCCCCGCAGATAGAACACGCTGGCCCCGGCGATGCGTTCATTGGGCTGAAACAGCACGACTTCTTTGCCTTCGTCTTTGAGCGCCTGGATCTGGCTGATCACCGGCACGAACGATTGGCGCACGTCGGCCTTGGGCGCGAACCAGAAGGCGGCTGCCAGGTAGCAGGCCACGGCCAGGGTGAAAACGCTGCCAACCAGTGTTCTATGGTGTTTATACAGCGCGGGCTTGTGGTCTTTCAGCCAGCCCAGCAGCACCCGCGCATATTCCGCCGCCAACACGGCGGCGGCCGGCGTCAGTGCCATCAGGTACACCGTGCGCTTGCTGGACGCCAGCGTCAGCAGGGTGAACTGCCCCACCAGCCAGACACTGAAAAACAGCCGGTAGCGGTTGCGCACCAGGCTTTTACGGAAATGCCACAGGCCCAGGTACACCAGGATGTTCCAAGGCAAGAACGCTTGAGGCAGTTTTGCGATGTAGTAATACATCGGCTCATAGTGCCCTGCCTCGACAAACGAGCCGCTGAAACGCCCGACGCTGTTGGTCCACAGCACTTCGCCCACCGCCTGCATACCGCCGCGCTGGAACAGAAAGCCCAGCCAGATCAGCAGTGGCACAAGCGCCAACAAGGTAAATAGCGCCGGCTTGAGCCAGTCGCCGATGCGTAGGCGCTTGTCCATCAGGCTGGTGCTGGCCAGGTACACAAAAATCACAATGCCCGGCATCGCCAGGCCCAGCACGCCTTTGCTCAGCGTGGCGATCACCATCCCGCCCGTAAAGAGCGCCCATGCGCCAGCGCTTGAACCTTGGCGATCGGGCCGCACGGCTTGGTAAAACGCCAGCAGCGCGGTGGTCACGCCCAGGCTGAGCAACGAATCCTCGCCCACGCCGCGCACATTGCTCCAGTAACTGGCCATGGTCGCCAGAATCAACGCGGCGCTGAACGCCAGCGTCTGCGGCCGTCCGAACCGGCGCAGCATCCCATAGAGCAGCATCACGCTGAACAACCCGGCAAACGCCGAGGCCAGGCGCACGGCCCAGGTGGTGCCGCCAAACAGGCGAATGGCCCCGGCATCGATCCACAGGCTCAGGGGCGGTTTTTCCAGGAAGGGCTCACGAAACAACTGGGGCACCACCCAGTTATTGTCCAGGTGCATGGCCATGGCGATGCCGGCGACGCGCGCTTCGGTGGAGCCTTGCAGCTCATGGTTACCCAGGGCGAAGAAGAACAACAGACCAGCAAGCAGGAGTAATAGGGGAGCGGGACGCGTCATGGGTTGTGGCTACCAAGGCAGGAGGACCGTCCGGGGGAACGGTCATTGCAGTTGGCTAGTATCCGTCTGTGTTTCTGAACGTTTCGTGAACAGATGGGAGAATAGTGAGGGGCGCCTATTGGGCGGTATAGGAAGTCACAGGCGCGTGGTGTCTATTACAACAATTCCCAACGGTCCACTACGTTTTTCCACCCTTACCCAACCCTGTTCACCGTAGTAGCTGGTACGGCAAATTTTAATCTGTTTGTTCACTTCCGTATCGAATACCCGGATGCCTGCGCAATTATGCCTGCCTCCCGCTGCATATTCGTACGAAGTCACATAGCTGCTGAATACCGTGCTCGTAAGCAGAATAACCACCGATAGCAGCGCATCCATCACCAAGCCACTGGCGATGAGCAAGCCGAAAAAGACTTTTAATCGATCCAGCGGTTTTTTGCGCAGGAACCTGGAGTTCCCGGTATGCCACCCCCACACCATCAAGATGATTGCCAGCGCTGGCGATGAGATCAGGGCGATCTTTTCAGCTATCGGGTTGAAATGTGCAGACGGCCAGATAATGAATGTCCAGACCAGAATCAGCGCGATGAGGAGTAGCAGGCCAATGGTGGTTGGTATCAGGTAGGCATAGGAGTTTTTGTTCAATGCGACGTTCGTCCTTGTAGTCGGAGCCTGCCGCTGGTGTCTCTCGGAGACAGGGCAGTAGTGCAGCATTGAATTGTAATGGATGTGCCCCTTGGGTGGTGCGCTGAGAGCGTGAGCCGGGGAAATGAGACGATGGCAAATCGCAGACAAAGAAAAGCCCGCGATGGGGAGAAGCGGGCTTGAAAGGGATATTCACAAGGAGCTGGGATTACCATAGACGCTCAAGTGTGAAAGGGGCGTGAAAGCCTGAGCTCAGTGTGAAGTGGTGATTGCCAGGGTGAGTTGTTGGACCGTTTTCAGCGGCGTCAGCCTGCACGCGACTCGGCTTTTTTGATTTGCTACTGAGGTTACGTCGGGAACGGTTGCGCGTCAGCGGTGGAAGCCAGCGTGACGAGCACACGCTCGATGAGTAATCCGCCCAGCACCACCAGTTGCTGGCTACCCAAGAGTTTTTGACGGGTTAATCCGTCGAGTTCGAAGGCCAGGTCTGTGATGATTGCGTCCAGCGATGCAAGGGTTTCGCTGGCTTGGATCAGCAGTGTTTCGGGATCGATGTTCTCATTGACCGTGAAGAGAGTCGCTGGAGGATTGGGCGTGATTTTTTTCATGGCTGAATCTCCTTGATTAGTGGAGTCGCCAGACATCGCTGCTAAACGAAAAGGGTGGCGACCGTACGCGGGTTAGCAGACCAGGAATCAAGGAACCCAGCGCACCCGAAAGTGCCCCACGCACAGCCGCCATAATGCGAACCAGCGGATGCTGAAAGCATCGCTTGAACGGATGGTGGCTTTGCAGGCCTTGATATTAACCGAGCTGCTAAACCCGGTCGCTGATTTTGCAGCGACGTGGAGAGGTTAGCCGGGTAGGTGGAGTGGAACCAGTTCACCAAGGGCGCGACATCTTGAAGGAAAAATCCGAAGCGCGGTTTGGCGGTGATTTCAGAGACCCAAAAACAACAAAACCCGCACTAGGCGGGTTTTGTCGATGCTTCGAAGTGGTGGGCCGGGGTAATCTGAATCTATATTCTATGTCATTGATTATTAAGATTAATTTATTTTTTTATTTTGATTGGAATACCAATTGGAATACCTCACGAGACAGTCATGCCTTAGCTCGTCGCCTGTAATTGATTTGACACCCTTGCCTCTCATCTATGAGGAGGTAGGATCTACGTGCAGCATAGGTTAAATTTGGAAAGAGGCTGAAGGTGCTGACAGGCAGAAACTGGCCAATTTCTGCCTGGCGCGAACGACAGAAATCGACCCGTGGCAACCTTTCGATGTGGGCAGCGACTCACATTTCCGCGATTAAAGATTTGAGTGCCCGCGATGCTCGCGGAAAAGCCACTCCCGAAGACTTGAGCGGGCGTTGCAAAACCTGGGTAACGTTCAACGCTCAAAACCCGTCGCGCAGCTTCCGCGGCTGCGTTCTAGATTGGTTACGAGAGCTCAGCTCAGCTCCGGATTACATGCGCCTGTTCGGCTTACCGCCGGCAAAGGACACCGCACGAGTCATGGGATTGGATAGGGCTCTAAGTCATTGACTGGTAGCTGATGACTGCTCAACCCTTGCTGCTCTGGTTTTCTACGAAACATTAGAATCTTTGGATGCGTATCAATATAATGACGTATCTCCAGTGGCGAAGTCAGAGGGGGGTGCCCATAGATCTCGTCCAGTACGATCAGAGTCTCGGCGATCTTGCGAGTTCTGCAATATACCTGAATCGCTTCGGACTTTTTAAAATGCTCCTGCTGCAGTAGTGCCACTAGCCATAAAGTTGGCCTCCACCAATCGTATGCAAAGTCGCAGTGTTTGATGACCATTGACGAAGACTTGCGCTGTGCCAGCAGTGCAAAGAAGTTGAGCACGTTGTCTAGCCTCAATCGATCAGCCCGATCCGCTTGCTCGATCTGAGCATCGTCAAGGTTCGCCTTCGACTCATCGAGTACACGCAGGATTGGAATAACTGTTGCCGGAAAAGGCAATTGATCCACGGCGTATAGTCGACTGGCTAGAAAATGCGCGTACTCCTCGTTCTGTACGCCAGCCAGCAGGGCACGAAATGCTCCGTTCTTGACGTCTTGAAACTCTTGAGAGGTGAACGTTTGAAATAAATCGAATATAGAACGTTCGATTTCTTCACGCCTTGCATGTTTGGCTTCTTCGGCCTGGAACAGCAAAGTGATGATCACTCCACCAAAAGCCAGTGCTGTAAAAAGAACGTTCAGTCCATTGTATACAGAGCCTACCGGTTCGCTGAAAGCCCCACCAGGAAGCGCTTTCGATACAGGCCACGCCATCGCCCATACCGATATTATAAAAACCATCACGGCCAAACCGATCAGTCTGTTTTTTGAAAACATGGCGCGACTCCTATCGCAAAACAACGCAGGGATTTCCTTTCCAGAAGTTTTTACTCAGGTTGGGGGGATTTTCAGAAGCGTACAGATCCCGTGGTTGCCCGTCTACGAAAGGTCGGGCCAGTAACAGGTTTTCATAACAGACCTCTTTCGGCCAGAAGCAGTCATCCCGTGATCACCCTACAACTTCGACGCGCAGTATCAGCCAAAAGAGCATCAACGCAGTGAGGAACAATACGGTGTGAGCAGTTTATAAAATGCTCTATTGCATAAGCGCGCGGACGGGTATGGATAAGCTGGCATATTTGAGGGTGTGCTGCTGAAAGCCGACGCAATTTTGCAGAGGAACTCCCTGAAGAGCGGTTTAGATGCCTATTGAGTTGACCGTCGGGTCGTTGTTCGCCGCAATCCGACTTCTGGGCACTTTGCGTGAGACCAGCGTGATGGTTCAGCCTCCAGATGATTCTGCATCGCACAAAAGCTCCAGCAAGTCATTCGCCAGGGCCGCCGCTTCTTGTCGATAGTCGGTATTCCAGCGGCTCGACCAGTTAATAGGCTTTCCCTCATCCTCCCAATGCGCCAACGCAAGTCCGTTGAGTATTTCAAGCTCGAACCAAATACGCTGCCAGGCGACGGCGTCCTGGACTGACGCTGTGTCTTTCCACAGGAATTCTGTTTGCGCGACAAATGCCGCCCATGCGAACACATCTTCTGAGGCTCGCTCGTCGAGCCTTCGGAAGTATTTTGCGCTAGCCAATTAACGATTCCTTGTAGTCGTGCACCTGTCTAGTAAATGTCCATCCCCGGATACAGAGCTTCAGGTGGATGATAATCGGGGTCCTCGAACCTACTGTTCTGGTAATAGGTTTGGGCCGTCGGTCCATCACCGTTGTAGGTCACCTGCGGATTCGGCGTGAGATGCCAACCGTTTCCTTCTGTGTCGCGCTCAATCAGCGATGCGTACACCCTACAGCTGCCTGATGAGCCGGATGTCAACCTGAATTGGTAATAGAGTCCGGCTTGGGGAGTAAACTTCGTCGAGATGTGGCAGGAGCGAGTGCGTGACCCCTCCCAGAAAAGATCCACCTGCGTTTCGATACCGGGTCGGATCCGCGTTTCGTAATAGTCCCATGTGAGGTCTTGCCCTGTCTTGGGCATGCCCACGTCTTGTGTATGGGTGAACGGCAGGGGGCCGGTGCGAACGGCGCCGCCCGAACGTTTGCCGTTTTCGTATTGGTAAATTTCGGCGTGCTGCGTGTAGTCGACGATACGTACCCAGGCAGGGTTGGGCTCGTTTTCGGGCGCGGTGAAGTAGTTGGTGTGGGGCAAATACTGGCAACCTGCGAACAATGGCAGCGTCAGGAAACAGAGGGTACGGCGAATAGACATAAAACAGTCCTTTACGGGATTGTTGTACAGACCACAGAACTGCAGGTGAATTTCAAGGCTGGCTCCACTCTGAAGCAAAGTCAGCCGCCATCTGTGTGTTTCGGTGGGGGCGATGGCAAGGTGTCGGCGTCAAAAGAGGTGATTAACAGCATCAGGGCCACCAGTGCACAGGCGAGCCCGGAAACCATCATTGCCACATGAAACCCGTGCTCCATCGCGGGAACAAAAAGTGCAGAAACAATCAGCGAGTCACTTGATGCCACACCATGAGCAATCACATACCGCGCAATCTCAGGCGCTTTGGCTACCCCTTGATCACGCAACGCGGCAGTTAGCACTCGTGACGCCTCGCTGCTCATGAGCGTGCCCAAAAAGGCGACGCCAATTGTCATGCCCATCTGACGCAACGCGTTCATCGTGGTAGAGGCCACACCCATACGATCAATCGGTGCGGCGGTCATAACCGCCATGCTGGTGGCAGGTACTGCGAGACCGGCTCCGAGCCCCAGAAGCCCGAACAGGGTGCCCACAATCCAATAAGGGGTATGTGCTGTGAAGGTCACCATGGTAGACATCGCCAGCGCCGTCACGCCATAACCGGCCACCAGAAGTCTTCGCAATGTCATCACTGCGCTCAAGCGCCCGTACAAAATCGACACGCAGCCAGTGACCAGAAACTGCGGCATCATTCGCCAACCCGTTTCAACCACCGACAAGCCTTGAATCGTCTGTAAATAGATCGAGAAGAAGAACAGGCAGCTGTAGTACGAAAAACCCAGGGTAAAAGAGGCCAGGTTGACCACGGCAAACGAACGCCTGCGAAACAGCGAAAGTGGCAATAACGGTCGATCTACACACCGCTCTACAAACATAAACAAAAAAAACACCACCGGGGCAACTGCCAGCGCCGCTATGGGTATCAAAGGGTTCAAGCCCGGCTGGCCGATACTGATGAGCCCATAAGTCAGGCTGGCAAGACACACGACGCTGAGCACTTGCCCTGCCGGGTCCAGCGCTGTGCGCGCTTGCTGCTTGCGCTCCCTGATCCCCCAGATGCCCAGGCCTATGGCAATCATCCCAAGAGGCAGGTTGATAACAAAAATACTCTGCCAACCTATGCCATGGAGCAACAAGCCACCCAGCAATGGCCCCAGGATAAGCGCCAATGCGCTGAACGCCGACCAGCCACCAATGACGTGAGCACGCTCTTCAGCGTCTGGAAATGCATGGCTGAGAATTGGCAGGGCACCCGGGATCAGAAGCGCACCGGCGACTCCCTGCACCGCCCTCCCGAACAGCAGTAAATCCAGGTTGGATGCCATAACGCAAACTGCTGAGCCGACAGTAAACAGCCCCACACCTGCCAGCCAAGCCCGCTTATGCCCATAACGATCGGCGATGGGCCCCGAAGACAACATGAAGGCTGACAAACAGATCGTGTATGCATTGACGACCCATTGAAGACCGGAAATATCCGTTTGCAACGCGTCTTGCAGTGTCGGCAGTGCCACGTTCACGATGCTGATATCCAGCGTGGCGAGAAACGTGCCCAAGTAGGCTGCACATAGCGCCGCTATGCGTGGAAAGGGGCGGGTGACCGGGTTATCTGAGGCAGAGCGATCAATGTTCATGCCTCATGATATTAACCGACCGACCGTCGGTCAATGGAGCTTTCCAACTTTTTACCACCTCGATTGGTTCCCTCCTTTACACTGATTTCATTTGACGACCTGTTCGAAACGAGACGATGAAAACCAAAGCCCCCGTAAAAGCTCCGGTGACCGAACGTGCTCCCAAGCCCCGGACCAAACCCGCCGAAGTACGTCTTGATGAACTGATGGCGGCAGCCGAGGAGCTTTTTCTAGCTCAGGGGGTCGAGGCCACCACGATCAACGAGATCGTTGAGTCAGCTCAAGTGGCCAAGGGCACGTTTTATCACTACTTTTCTTCCAAGAACGAAATGCTTGACGCCCTGGCCGTGCGCTACACCGAGCGCTTCATGCTCAGCCTGGACAATGCAATGGCGCGCTGCGCTGCCGATGACTGGGAAGAGCGTCTTCGCGCCTGGATTCACGCCAACATCGAAACCTACGTCAAGACATATCGTATCCACGATATCGTCTACGTGAACCACCACCATCATGATCGTGCCAACGGCTCGAAGAACGCTATTCTCGAGCAATTGCTTGCGATTATTGAAGGGGGGAAGCTGGCCGGCAATTGGGCGCCAGAACATCCGAGCGTTGTGGCATTGCTCATTTATGCGGGCGTCCATGGCGCGACTGATCACATCATCGCCGCTAATACCGAGGACTTCGCCCCGTTTGCCCATGCCGTTGCTGATGCTTGCCTGCTGATGTTACCCAACGGCGTCAAACAAGCCTGATCGGAGGCGGTGCTTCGGCCAGAAGCAGACGCTCGCCAGTATATTTCGGTGCCTTATCGTTCTACTTGGCGTTGCCTCAGGATATCGGTGGCTTAAGGGAGCTACCATGGGCCTCGTAACCGACCGAGGCAAATGAAATGCTCAGGCTTGCCTGGCTGGAAAGGCGCTGACCTGGGGCTATGCATACGTCCCCCCGACATCTCACGCCTGTAGGCGCGAGCTTGCTCGCGAAAACCCCATCAGCCCTCCAACTCGCCAGCCCGATAAATCGCAGTGTAATTGTGAGCCACCCACGCCCTCGACGGTTTGGTTAGTTAGTATCTTGACGGGTAGTCGACTGACTTAATTGGACGGTTACGCTGACATTTTCGCATGATCGGAAAAGCGTACGACAACGGTGTACCAAGGAAGCTGCTTATGCGCAGACGTCACCTAGGAGCCATCCCCGCCACATCCAAATCAGTGATCCATTGCCATTGCCGCCTGTGCCGCAAAAAACACGACTACATCGCTTCTTGCGGCAGTGCTCCCACTATGCATACTTTCCGGCGCTAACAGCACAAAAACCAACGCCTTTAGGCAATACCACGGGAATTTTGCGCACCCTGTGGCTGGACGGAGGGCAAGTTTGCCGAAATCAGGTCTTGTGTCACTCATGCGAAATTGGCCCTCACTTGACCACTCGTTTGCATCGCATTTCACCAGCCATTTTCAACGGAGTGACCAGCACGAGTCGTGGTCATTGACGGCCACGAATTGCCATCAGCCCTAGATTACAACCGCATTGCCGATGGCCGCGATTGGACGCATACCACGACACGCGTTGCAGGGAATTATCCAGCTAGCTCAATTTCTCAGCTGTGACATCCTCGCCGGCCGAAAGTAGAAAGTGTAGTATCAGCGACCGATCAATCCGCTGATCTCTGATACCCAATATGCATGCAGTCAACAGAACATCGAACCGCTATGACGGTATACACGTTGTAATTGTGCATGGTTATACTGCCTCGCCCAATGTGAACTGGTTTCCTTGGTTGGCGGAGGTGCTACGGGAGCAAGGCGCGCAAGTTAGCATTCCAGCTATGCCTGATTCGTTCAATCCTGATCCAATAAAATGGGCATTGGCGTTGCAGCAATCACTGCCAGCAGCTGACACAAACACGATCCTCATAGGGCATAGTCTTGGATGCATCGCTGCTCTACGGCACTTGTTGTCCTTACCCGCACACACCTTAACTGGCGGAGTCTTGCTGGTCTCCGGCTTCGATAGAACGGTGTCTACGTTGCCAGAGCTACACGCCTTCACAGATGCACCGCTGGACCACGCGGAAGTTTGCCGTCGTACACAGAAAATCATCTCGCTGTTTTCCGACAACGATTCAATTGTTGAGCCTGCAGCATCTATCGAACTGTCCCGCAACCTCAAAGCCGAGCAACAAGTCGTTAGTGGTGGGGGACATTTTCTCGACCGCGAGGGATTTGTACAGTTTCCAGAAATATATACGGTTATTGCGAGGCTTCTTGGGCACGAGACACAGATTTAGCCGCTGGCGTATCCACGGGACACGCACTCGTTACTGCTATGTCTCGGCAAAGTTCACGCTCCAAGCCGGACGCTATTACCAACTCATGCTGACATCCGGTTCGGGCGGGACATGTACGTTGTATCCGTCGCTGATCGAACGCGACAAAGATGGGACCGGATGGCATCTGACTCCCAATTCTGAGGTGACGTACGAAGGCGAGGGGCCTACTGCCAAAATGCATTACAACAATAGTCGTTTTGAAGATCCCGATTACCACCCACTTGCGGATCTTTATCCTGGTATCGATGTTAACTGAAGGGCGTGTGATTCACGCCTAGCCGATGGCTGCCACTTACGGATCAATGCCAGGGGATATTTTATGGGTGCCAGGACGTACTGGCTCAGCGAGAGCGAACAAGCGTCGAAGAATCTCTTTGCATGGTCGGCTTTTGTCGCGCAAACCGAATCTTTATGGCAAGACACTGCCTTGATCCAAGCCGACGCGGCTTGGCAGCATATTTGGTTCGAGCTGGAAATACTCACCTGGCTTGCATTGGCGCAGTGGGAGGATGCTGTTCGCTGTCTGGCAACTATTCGCAGTAGCCCACAGAGCCAGTTTTCTGATCCTTGGCTTCACCTGTTTCGAAGAGGGATTTGCCATCGCGCAAATTCTGCACTGAACCATCCACGAAAGGTTCGAACGAATCCAAGCCCAAGCCGTTCTCGGCGTGTAAAAGACGCAATGGCAGTTTCGGATCGGACGCTGCCTAGGGCATTAGGCAACCTTGACAGCTTTAAGTGCAACGTCGAGCTGCGATCTGGCATTCGACTCATAGCGGCAGGCGAGCAGTCAAATTACCGAACTCTACAATGTCCGAAACGGATTCCTTCTGGGGCCTTGAGGGCTGCAACGTCTTGCGAGCGATCATCGGAAGGGGCTCCTCTTGATCAGTTGCGGTTCTCACTCGTCTTTCAACGCCGAGTCAGGAACAGGCCCGGTAGCTGCTCTAGCTACCAGGTAATCCGATCAATTTCCTCTTGGTTCATCGCACGCCAATCAGTCTGGTGGATACCGTAATCAGCTTGAGCGTACTCAAGTGCTTCCTCCAGCGAAAGCATCAGATGGTCCCCTTCAATCTGCTGGCTGGTGTAATCAATGAAGCGAATCTCCATATAAACCGGTGGTTCGTCCTCACCCTCAACCTCGAGACCAAACAGCACGATAGCCGTAACACTGGGGCGATACTCACAAATGCACCGCACCTTGGCAAAGAGGTACAAGGGGGGCTTTTTCATATAGGGACTCCTTCACTGCTCAAGTGGGGCGGGGGGTACAAGCGACAGCACAGGGTCGGTTGCAGCTTATCTCTACCGGCAGCTGACGACCCGAAGGCGACAATCAAGCTATGCGACCAAAGGGAGCGAACTTGAGCCTAGGGTTAGGGCTCCGAGTGCTCGGCGTAGATTGCCATAGCCTTTTCGTGGCTGTCGGTGCTGAGGAAATCATTCTCGTATGCGCCCTGAACTTTTGTCTTGCCACCTTCGCCCCCAGAGAGTGCAATTGCTAGAGCTAGTGAATTGTTGTGGCCGCACTCCTCGACGGGAAAACCACGTAGCGGGGTAAGGGCATGGCTGCGCTTCCTTTTCGAGTGAGGGCGCATCAGTGCGTAAAACCACTGTATGGGGGTGTGGTTTCCGCCGGCAAAAAAAGGCCCACACACCCGGCTTAGGTGTAGCGGCCTTTTGAACGTGAGCGGCGTTATTGGTAACGCGCCGGGCTTACTTTTGCAGTCTCTTAGACAGATATACCCTCGCGCTCCCAGTCGCCTCGGCGGGCTGGCCCAAGTGGTACTCCACGTATTGGTCATTGCCGTCCTTACGGTCGAACAGCCCCAACAGCACCCACCCGGCGCTTTACAACTCTGCGCCTTGCCCTCAGTTCTCACGGTCTTTAACGTCTTGGAGTCTTCAATCGCCATCGATACAACCCCTTTTTGAATGAGCGCAAGCTTCAACCCTTAGTAATAGTGGGAATGAGGCAACCCTTCGGACCCAAATACCCAGAAATTGATCAACCTCAAGCCTGCTTTTAATGACGCGATCTGAATCTCCTCCAGTCTCGTAGGCCCAGAGCGGATACGTCAGCTAAGCCGCCCAGACAACCAGGCACCCTCCTCAAACCAGGCGAGAAGCGCGACCGGGGATAATGGCTTGGCGAAGTAATATCCTTGACCCTGCTGACAGCCCCAACCTCGCAGCAGGTGGTAGTGCAGCTCCGTTTCAACTCCTTCCGCCACGACGGTCAAACGAAGATTCCGCATTAAGCTGATCAGGCTTCGGAAGATGTGCCATTCGTTGTTACCCGGCTGAAGATCAGCTAGCAGTGAACGATCGAGCTTGACGCTAGTTGCTGGAATCTGGCGCAGGTAGGCCCAGTTACTGTAACCACTGCCAAAGTCATCAATCCCAATGGCAACGCCGAGATCGCGAAAACGTTGTAACTGAACCCGCACGGCCTGGAAGTCAGTCACTAGGACGCTTTCGGTAAATTCGAGCTCAATGAATCGTGGTGCTACCTTGAAGGCTTGCAGGGCCTCGACCAACTTATCGAACAGACGTCCGTCAGTCAGATCCAGCGCCGAGACGTTCAGGGAGACAGTCATTTCCAAGCCCTTAGCGCGCCACTCTGATAGCTGCTTACAGACGCGCCGCACTACCCAGCTGGTGATGTGGCGAATAGAAGCTGTGGTTTCGGCCAGCGGGATGAATTCAGCAGGGCTAATCTCACCTAGCTTGGGATGCGACCACCGCAGCAGTGCCTCAACAGCAACGCACCGGTTGCTGGCAAGATCGACACGAGGTTGGTAGACCAGCCTGAACTGATCAACGGTGCCAAGTGCCGCTTCGATGTCATTCAGAAGTACGGTGCTGCGACGCAGGCTCGAATCGATCGCGGGATCGTAATCGAGCCAACGCCTCTCGCTTCGGCGCGCAGCATCAGTGATGCTGGACATCAGGCGCAGGATATCCTTCGGCAGGCCAGATTCGGGCTTGAGCGGCAGTACGCAGATCCCTACATCGGAGAAAACGGGGATATCCACACAGTACAGCGGCCTTTCGAACGCATGCACTATGCTGTCGGCCAGGCTGGACAGCGACAGTGTCCGGTGGTTGAGCAATGCGACAAAGCCCATAGTGCCGGAGCGGTACAAACGCGTCTCTGCGGGCAGGAACTTCAAGACCAGCTCTTTGACCGCCAGCATGAAGTTGGTGAAAAACTCGCTGCCAAGCGACTTCGCCAAACTGTCCATGCCCGATGCGGAGAGCGGCTCTATAAGGACAGCGCCCCACTCATGCTGATCAGGTGCCTGCAGAATATCTGCTTCAAAGCGCTGCCGGTTGGGTAAGCCAGTCATCGGGTCGATGTAATGCGAGCGGTGCATGGATTCCAACCGCGCCACCACAACCTGGGCCGCGTTGCGCAGAAGGGTTCGCCCTTGCTCGTCCATCGGCGCATGCGCTTTATAGTCAAGCACGCAGAGCCTGCCCAGGTTGCGCCCTGAATTGATTGTCAACGGAGCACCTGCGTAATACCGGATGAACGGAGCGCCTATTACCAAGGGGTTGCTCAAGAACCGCGGGTCAGCGACAGGGTCACATATTTCTAATATCCCCCCTTCGTCGAGACCGTGGGCGCAGAAGGATATTTCGCGCGAAGTCCGTTCAGGCTCCATGCCCACACGGGCTTTGAAAACTTGATAGTCGCGCTCGATGATGCTGACCAGCGAAGTAGGCACCTTAAAATAGCTGGAGACCATCGCCACAATGCTGTTCAGCACAGGGTCCGAGCCGCTTTCCAAGTCGGAGGTCAAACGGTCTACGTCGACCAGCCGAGCGCGTTCTTCTTCGGGCCATAAGTTGCATGTGGTCATTTCGGCTACTATTGAGTGATAAGTCGGCTGGAAATACCAAGATTAGGTGTTGATTCTATGCCTTCAGCTTATCACGGCGCCAAATTCCAACAATTATGGTTAGCCATTGCGCTGATAATCAGAAACTATAGGCCTGGTTGTGAACCGCTTAAAGCTGAAGTAGCGGTTGCCGATAATTATCTGAGGTGGCGAACCATCGCCGTATCGACTGCCGACAATTCGCACCTCAGCTCTCCGACCTGGCCCCGACGGAGCAACATTTGATCAGTATTCTCTCTCGTAGTCTTGAGTTGGTGCGCCGATTTGCACGTAATCAGCCAAGCCCTCCGGTTAGCTACGCCGGCACCGTCGTGGTGATTGCGCTTTGTGCCGCCGTGCGCGTGCAGCTTCCCTTCACAGCACTACCGTACCTGTTTTTCATACCGGGGCTTATGTTCATCGGTTTCTGTTTCGGCGTTGGCCCATCGGTCATAGGCTGCGTGCTAGCAGTGCTCACCGCACACTATTTCTTCATTGGCGAGATTGGCTTTAATGATGGCTTGACCGCCTGGGTTAGTAGCGCAAGTTTCGCATTCGTGACCTTCGGCATGGCGGTTGTTTGCGCCTTATTCCGAAGAACCTTGAGCGCCCTCTCCGATGTCAACGATCGTCTGGAGTATGAGGTCGAGCGTCGTACACTGGAGCGAGATGGTATCTGGAATGTATCCCCTGACCTAATCTGCACGCTGTCCGAGGACGGTGACGTCGTGGCGATGAATCCGGCCTGGCAAACCGAAACCGGACTTTCAGATCTAGAACTCAAGGGTGGTGCATTTTTCTGCTTCATCTCCCCCTCCCAACTGTCGGATGCCCTACTCACCTTGGGCAGAGGGGATATCGCAGAGCTCGATACCCAAGGCTCTCGCGCCAATGGCAAACCACTGCACTTGAACTGGCGAATAGCACGTCGAGAGGGGCTGTACTTTGCGGTCGCGCGGGACGTTACTCAATACAAGGAACGTCAAGAAGCGCTGGAGCAAGTGAGCTCGCAGTTGCAGCAGAGCCAGAAAATGGAAGCAGTGGGCCAGCTAACAGGTGGATTAGCCCATGACTTCAATAACCTGCTGACCGTAATCACGGGCAGCTTGGACATGCTTGACCGACGTATCGCCCAGGGCAAGCAAGAGGACCTACCACTATATGTAGGGCTCGCACGAAATGCTTCTGCCCGAGCAGCCTCTCTGACACATCGGCTGCTGGCCTACGCCCGACGTCAGCCTCTGGCGAGCTCAGTTGTCGACCTGGCGTTGCTAGCTCAAGAAATGAGGGAGCTCATCAGCAGGAGCCTCACGCCGCGAATCGAACTGGAGCTATTGGCACCAGAAGAAACTTTGCTGTGCATATGTGACGCCCACCAATTGGAAAACGCGATATTGAACCTGTGCATGAATGCGCGCGACGCTATGCCTCATGGAGGTCGGCTCCAGATCCAAATCAGCAAGGCCCGCGTTGATACCACGGATGGCGCTACAGCGCTGAACGCAGGGCAATACGCACTTTTCCGGATATCTGACACCGGGACGGGGATGCCCCAAAGCGTGCTTGAGCGCGCTTTCGACCCATTCTTCACCACCAAACCCTTGGGCTCTGGAACCGGCCTGGGCCTCTCGATGGTCTATGGCTTTGCCCAGCAATCATCGGGCGAGGCCCGGATCGAATCAGTTATGGGGAAAGGCACTACGGTGAGCCTTTTCCTGCCATTGCACCACAGTCAAGTCACAACTGTTGATGTCAGCGTACCGATCAGTATGGAACACGATTTCCAGGCACATAACGCAAGGGTAATCGTGGTCGACGACGAAGATGCTATTCGTGACCTTATTGGCGAGACGCTGGAAGAAGTCGGCTATCAAGTCACCAAGGCTGGAACCGCTGCACAAGCACTGCGGGAGCTAGCAGCAAAAGCAGAGGCAGCGTTACTGATCACGGACATCGGCCTGCCCGGCAGTATGAGTGGCGATGAATTGGCGGTGATCGCGCTCAAAAAATGCCCTACGCTCAAAGTTCTTTTCATTTCCGGCTTCTTGGAAAATGCTGTCCCGGCGATCGCACTTAAAAGCGGCCAGACCGAACTCCTGCTAAAGCCCTTTGCCCTAAAAGAGCTTAAAGCAATTGTGCAGCGTTTAATCTCTCAACGATGAGCAGGCTCGACACCTCAGGTATACGCCGAGCAATTCGCAACCTTCGTGCCTTGCCCCGCGAAGCCAATGACTGCATCTTTCAAAGTTGGCGAACTACCGCTAGCCAATCACGTTGCTCACATTGCGTTCTGCCGAGCGCTACTCCTTGATCGAATAGCCAACAGCCGCATCGACGTAGGACCGTGCAGATGCATCCTGTTGGCGCCAGAAAGCGATGGAGTGATGTGTTTCAGGTAGCCCTGTAAGCGAAGGATGGGCTTTTTGCTTGCAGAGTTTGAGCTTCAGGTCGGCAAGCGTCCGCCTTTGGCCGAATACTGCCATCACTAACGCTAGAAGCCGACCACACGCGACCTAATCGAGGTCTGTTGAGAAATCTGCTCATTCAGGGGCAATTCATAAAAAAAGAACGTGTACAAATTTAAATTTGTGTACAGCTTTTTTCTTCAGTGACGATATAGATGGCGAGGTGCCATGGATAGGGCCCGCAACAATTATGAGTCCAATTGCCATGACTACCCTTTTCGGAATGCGCCGTGATCGTCGCGCGATACAACAATTGGTGACCGCGATTACTCGCGGAGTACCGCCACAAGTAGACGGATGCGCTGAAGCTGCTGCAGTCCTGGATGCCTGGAGGGCGTTTGATTCACTCGATCGCGGTTCCAGGTCCCGTATACAGGAGCTTGAGCAGGAATTGGAAGCAGCTCGTGAGCTACTTCGCGACGCAGCATCGTCCGCTTCTGCACACGAGATCAGGTTTGACCTTGTCAACCGCGCTTCCAGCGAAGGGCTTTGGGATATGGAGGTAGTCGCCGGCGACCCCGTGAATCCTAAAAATCGTTTTTGGTGGTCTCAGCAACTACGCAACCTCCTGGGGTTCAGCGATGAGCGCGACTTCCCAAATGTTCTAGCGAGTTGGGCTGATCGCCTGCATCCGCAGGACAAGCAAGCCACTCTTGACGCTTTCACCCGCCATCTGAACGATAAATCCGGGCACACCCCTTATAAGGTGAAAAATCGGCTTGCGATGAAGGACGGCTCATACCGCTGGTTCTACGCACAAGGAGAAACGCTGCGGGATGATCGAGGTATGCCTATACGCGTAGCGGGTTCTCTGCGTGACATCCATGATCAGCTTGAGCGAGACGAAGAGCACGACGTCATCATCACCAGGTTCGAACTGGCCAGGGAAATGCTCTCGGACGGTTTGTGGGATATGGAAGTTATCGCGGGTGACCCGGTAAATCCAAAGAACCCATTCTGGTGGTCTCCTCAATTCAGACGATTGCTTGGATTTGAAACCGTGGAGGAGTTCCCAGATGTCTTGGATAGCTGGGCATCCAGGCTTCACCCGGATGATAAGGAGCAAAGCCTCAACGCATTTGGAGCTCACCTGAACGACCGGTCTGGGATGACGCCCTTTGATATCGAGTACCGGCTAAAGATGAAGAGCGGTGAATATCGATGGTTCAGAGCTCGAGGTCAGACTCGGCGCGACGCCTCCGGCTCGCCGCTTCGGGTAGTAGGGGCCCTCGTGGATGTCCATCTGCAGCACGAGCAGGAAGCGTTAAGACAGGCAGAGGTCGCGCATCAGCAGACGCTTGAGGAAAACATCGCTCAATTGTCTCAGATAGTTGGGACTATACAGAGCATTGCGAACCAGACAAATCTCCTGGCACTGAACGCGGCGATCGAGGCCGCGCGCGCTGGCGAAGCGGGTCGTGGCTTCGCGGTCGTTGCCGACGAGGTTCGCAAGCTCGCGACTCGCACTACAGAAGCAACCGAACAAGCTGCCGGAATGATCGCCCGCTAACTACTGCTCTGTTTAAGCCAAGCTGGCGCGACATTCGTCCATCTGCTCGCTGCCTCGGTACGTACTAAGTAATCTACAGTAGACAACCAACGGCAGTGAGCTCGAGCATCCATTACCCATCCAGATATGAACCATCTGTTGGGAATTTATGCAGGGCGCTCTGTATCGTTGCTGATTATTGTAGAGCCATGAATGACCTCCGGGAAGTGACATGTCATCTGCGTCCGCTTCTGGCCGGTTTCTGCCCGTCGCTACCCTCGGCTGCGGGGAGCTGGCGGTCAGTTGAGTATCGAGACTTTGGATGGAGCGTCAGTGTTAAATCCAGCCTGCGATATGATTAGCGTAACTGAGGTTTAAGGCCTCAATCGACACGAACTGGTCGGTCGGGTGACCCGTGGTAACAGAAAGCGATTTAGTGCCAAATTAGAGGGGCCGCTTACATCGACTTGACCGATACAACTTCCACAAACCTGAATTTTTTTCTGGCCGTCTTTGTAGCTTCTTGCTCCGCAACTATTGAGCTCAGCGTATCGGCCTCATGCACCATCTCGTGCATTTTGCCTTCAAATTCATTTCCCACCCGCAGCGTGACTCTCAGCCTGGGCGTGAAGCCTTTTGAGACTTTCTTTTTCTTCGCTGCGTTTACCGGTTGTACCGTCACGACATCCGAGACGGTGTCGTGCACGTGTGTGTTAAATGCTGGCGCAGGGGACTGAGAATAACCGAATAGCGCCCGGCGCATCTCTTCTTCCGTCAATTCTGTATTCATAACATTTCTCAGAAGGGCGTTATGTACAACCATGCCGATTCTATCAGCGTGGTCGGACTCTGCATTATTCTTCGCTAGGTCAGACCTGAAGCGGTGGAGGGCCACCAGTCACCGTCGAGCGTCATCATCTGGCTGGCAGCTTCATTCGATGTATAGCTTATTGATACTGCATGCTTGTGTTGTCACTGCTTCACATTTACGCTTTGTCCCGTCACGGTCAATCCCGTGGCCGGGTGTCAGAACCTGAATTGTTCGAGGCGCATAGCGCCATAGCCAGCTATTAAGTGCTTACATAGGCTTAGCTGCTGCTTTTCTATGGCGGTCCGTGCGGGGCAGGCTTCGGCCTGGCCGGTTCCCTCGGACGCCGGTTTCTGACCCCCGTACGGTCCGCCACCCATTTCGTGTCAGAACGGCTGGGTGGACGGCTCCTTAACTGTCCGAGGAGATAAGGAAAATGACCTGTCCCCCTTTTAAGCTCGTGCGCCACCCTGGCCAAATGATTCAAGCTGCACAATATCTCGGAGGATTCCGCGATGTTTGATCTTTCGCTTCTCATTGGCCTACCCAAACCCAACAGCATCGATACTTCATCGCTTACCCCTGAAGATGCAGCGATTAAACTACGGCAGGCTGCAATACTTCGGCTTAATGGAGCACAGAGCGTCCTGCTTCATTTTCCACAGGATGTTGAGCTGGCGGTAGAGCTGTTGGATGACGCGGCTGTATTGTTCGACAAGGCGTTTCGATGTTTGTCCGGTATCCCAGCTCAGCGCGTTCATCAACAGGTTGGTGAGTACGTTTCTGTCCCTTCAGCTGAAGGCCGTCCTGGTCTTCGAACACCATGGGGCAATGAATTCCGCCCGATGATTGAGGACGGCGTTCGGTGCGCTGAGACCTGGCTCGATGGCTCATCATTGCCGCTGTGGTGGGCACTGGCGCAAAACCGAAAGCATCATCGTCCAGGTGATCCCCAAGAAGCATTTGAAGCAGGTTTTCTGCTGCGATTGCAGCAGACGCTAATCATGCGACGTGAGGCAGTCACTTCCCAATCAACCAGCATCGATACCTGAGTTTGTAATTGACGTTTGAGACTTTGCTTTTCCCGCCAAACCCTCCGATCAAGCGATCTTGATCGCGCCGATCGGAGGGTTCACTCGCTTTTTCTTGCAGCCACCGCGTCCCTCCCTTTCATTTCAAATTTGATCAGCGCCAGCCTTCTTTTACCCGTCAGTAATTGCTCGTGATCTGTATAGGGCGCAGAGCCGTTTCAGTGTTAAAGCGGATCCTTTCGTTGGGCATGGATATAGGTATGGCGACACCGGCGACAGTGGCGACAACCCACGTAGAACATGGCCTGGAGCATGGCGACAAAAGTGGCGACAGTCGCCATTTTCTGAGCGCTTTGGCCGTGACGCTTGACCGCCTTTTCGAGTGGGTATAACAATTGGCGCACGGATCGCTGTCGTTGACAGCACCTGCCCAGGTAGCCAGAACCTTTAAGGCTACGCCACTCGCGTGGGGGTTCTTCCCCAAGTGCGATTAGCGTCCGGCGGCTCGCACGGTCACTCCCCAAGAGTGATGGATGCCTACTCGACCAATCTGCCCATTGCGGCAGACGATGGACCTACCTCGCTGCATTGCAGCAACCTCACCTCTTGGCACACTTCGCTGCGCCAATCCGCGCCCGTCTCTTTCTTCTGGAAAGAGACGGGCGCTCGTACCACTGCTGCAAGCCACGTTGTACAGGGCATTGCCGCACCTCTCCTCGTGACAATCGACCTGACAAATCCGATTCGTCGCCATCCGCAACGACACAGGCACCGGTGCCGCAGCCAATGGAAAGGCTGCATCTGACTGACAGTCAGGCATGCCCCAGGTGTCCATGTCGTTGCCTTCTCCTACTCCAGATCTCCAGGTGCCGAACTCGTCAGTCGGCACAGCCTCTACCCGCCCGCATCTTCGGATGCGACTAAGGAGGCCAGATTCATGGGGTTATGCCCTCGCTCCCGGTTGTAAGGAGCCGTTCGTTCCGCGTCAGTGAACACCTCACAGGCCGCAGGGGCCTTGATCCCTGATAACACTCAACAGTCGTGGCGGGACTACGTGAGGACAACTAGCAATGATTGAGGAGAGGGCCCATGCAGCAGTTAGATCCGAAGCTTGAACTACCACGACCACCTCGACCGTTGATTGAGTCGAACCCCGTGCCCCAGCCTTATCCCGTGCAGGCACTGGGTGGGATTCTCGGGATTGCGGTGGAGCGCATGGCCGAGGTCATCGGCGTGCCCCAAGCACTGGCAGCGCAATCGGTGTTGGCCGCCTCGGCCCTGGCTACCCAAGGTCATGCCGGCTTACAGCTCGACGGGAGAAATTATCCCCTGTCGCTGTACCTGATCACGGTGGCAGCTTCGGGGGATCGTAAAACGGCGGCAGACCGATCTGCATTACTGCCAGCACGGCAATGGGAGCGAGAGCAGTGGCAGCGCTACCGTGAACAACTCGCCCGGTACCGTGTCGCGCAGCGACAGGCGCAGCTTATCAATCCTCGCGATCCCGACCCCACAAACGGCGTACCGCTTGAAGCAGAGCCCTCTGCACCTAGGCTGATCACCACCGATCCAACTATCGAGGCCCTGATCAAGGGACTCTGCCATGACTTGCCGAGCATGGGCCTGTTCTGTGACGAGGGGGGGCAATTCCTCGGTAGCAGCACCATGAGTCGAGATAACCGTTTGAAAGCGGTTACGACCTTGTCGTCACTCTGGGACGGCAGTCCGATAGATCGCGCGCGGTCTATGGCGGGTGAAAGCTTGCGAGCTTACGATCGACGCTTAAGCCTGCACCTGATGCTGCAACCGTATCTAGCCATGCAGTTACTCAGTGACCCATTGCTGCAGGGGCAAGGCATTCTCGGTCGCTGCCTCATCACCTGGCCCACCAGCCTGGCCGGACAACGCAGTTACCAGTCTGTCGACTTGTCCAAAGACCCCGCACTAAAGCGATATCACCACCGTCTTTCGGCCCTGTTTCATCAGCCTTGGTCACTTTCCGCTGACGGTGCCTTGCGGCTATCACCGCTGACACTCAGCCCGTTAGCCCGCCGTCGCTGGATTGATTTGCATGATGCTATCGAAGCTCAACTGGGTGAGTTTGGTGAGCTGGCCAGCGTGCGGCCCAGCGGTTCGAAGGCCGCCGACAACCTGTTGCGCGTCGCCGGCATTTTGGCCGTCGTGGAGGAGAGCAGTGTTGTGGAGGTCGATCACATCCAGCAAGCCTCAACCTTAGTTGGCTATTACCTCACCGAGATCCAGCGCTTGACCGAACAGGAGCCGGTGTGCCGAGTAAAAGAGGAGGCAGACCGGCTGCTGCGCTGGCTGCAGGTCAAGAATTGGAAGCGCTTCAGTATTCGAGAGCTGAATCGCAACGGTCCTCGCTTTGCCCGTAAGAGTAGTCGTCATGCCGCCAAGCTGTTGGTCGAGTTGATTGATCATCAGTGGCTGAGCACTGACGGTTGTACCTTCGAGGTGCGCCATGTTCAATCTTGATGAAGCGCTGCGCAACCACCTGGCTCAGCGCCAAAAGGAGCCGAAAGCGCGGTTTGTCGCCGTGACTGTCGCCACTTTGTCGCCACGCTCAAAGCCAGGCAGGACAAGGGTTGTCGCCGGTGTCGCCGGTGTCGCCACCCCCCATAAAGCTATCACCTCGCCGACAGCCATCATCCAATGGTTGAAAGAGGAGGGCGCGCATCTCTACGTCTCCGATAACAGGCTGTGTTTTCGTCCGACGGATTGGGCCCAGCTCGCCATCGTGAGTGCGCACTGGCAAGCCCTTTTGCATGATCTCGCTGCAGTCGATCAGGAACAGAAAAATGGCTCGGGTCGGTAAGCGAGCGGGACGTAATTTTGGCTTCGGTCGCCAGCTCAGCTATGCCGGACCGCAAGCGCTGAAAGATCTGTTTGGCGACGGCCATTTTGCTACCGTCAAAGCCCATAGCGATCGCTGGCAGGCATTCGTGCGTTGGTGTCGATCCGAGGAAGGGCCAAGGCTCAATGACGCGCGACAGATCGACCGCGAGATCCTTATGCGGTACGCCTTCCATTTGCGCGAGCAGGTTGATCAGGGCAACGTCGGCGTCGCCACCGCGCAGAACCGCCTGTCCAGCGTGAACCGAACGATGGCCGCGCTGCGCGGTGATCAGTACGTCAAAATCCCCAGTCCGAGCAAGGCGCTTGGCTTGCAGCGCTCAGGTGTGCGTAGTGAGGCCCCGCAAGGCCAAGACCGTGTCCAGGTCGAGTTGATTGCACAGGCGTTGTCAGAGCGAGGCCAGCAAGCGAGGGTGAGTGCCATTGTGCTCCTTGCTCGGGAGACCGGCATGCGCCTGCGTGAAGCGATCTTGGCGGACTTGCCCCGGCTGCAACGTGAGGCTCGGCAACTGGGCAAGATCAATATCCAGGACGGCACCAAAGGCGGCCGATCAGGCGCATCGGCACCGCGTTGGATTGCGGTCACGGATCAAGTTCGTGGCGCCCTCGACAGGGCCAGCGAGGCTTCACCCAAGGGCAGTCGGAATCTGTTAACACCTGATGAAAGCTACAAAGATTTCTTACAGACAATCGTGCGACCGGCACGGGACATCCTGCATGAGCATGGATTGAAAGGCTTTCATGAACTGCGGGCGGCTTACGCCTGTGAGCGCTATGAGCAACTGACCGGCTTCTCCGCGCCCATCAATGGCGGTCGTGGTCATCGAGAGGATCGAGCACTCGATCAGCGTGCACGCCAGCAGATCAGCCACGAGTTGGGGCATAACCGCATCGACGTGGTGAGTGTCTACATCGGAGGTCGTCGATGAAGTCCGAGTTCGATATGGCGTTGTTTCTGAGTCCCGTGCTCAAAGGTGCGCATGCCACGCGGCAGCGGCATATCAGGCAGGCAGAAAGGATGCACGAGGCGATTCGTGAGCGCTGGAGTTGTGCGACCCCCTGGTCCTGGAAGGAAAAGCACACCAGATGGTTTTTTGAGCACTATCTGCGTTGCTCAGCACCAGCGACCGTCTATTACTATGAGTTAACAGCAGGGCTGATCCGCCGCAGAAAGGCGCAACTCGTGGTTGTCTGATAGACGCTTTTAAGTGTGAGCCCCTGAGTATGGGAATGCGGAGCCTTCCCATACTCAGGGGCTTGGCCGAAGAAGCGCAGGCATGCGGCAGATTTAGCGACAGTCGCCACTTCAGTCGCCCTGCTGCACGGCACGGATTGTCGGCGGCTCAGCGTATCGGCACGACGTTACGGTCCCTAGTTTGATTGATGGCGGATGCCGACAGGCTGCCGGTGGCTGCCTTCTGGATATGTTCACTCCACCAGGCCATCATCGGACGCCGGCGTTCGATGTAATCCGCCCGGTTGTAGGCGCTTCGAACTTCGTCTTTATCGACATGCGCCAGTGCGACTTCGATCAGTTCCGGATCCCATCCATGCTCGTTCAGGATTGTACTGGCCATGGAGCGCATGCCGTGGCTGACCAAGCGGTCCTGGAAACCCATCCGCTTCAACGCCATGTTGGCTGTTTGGCTATTCGCATGGGTGCGCGGGTTTCTATCTGACGGGAACACATATTCCCTGTGGCCGCTATGGGGTTTAAGCGTCTCCAATAATGAGAGTGCATGTTCGGTCAGCGGGATTGTATGCGGACGCCGCTTTTTCATTCGCTCCGGAGGGATGGTCCAGATGCGTTTGTCGAAGTCGATATCTGCCCATCGAGTGGTGGCCGCCTCGGCGGGGCGGGTCATGGTATGAAGTTGCCATTCGATCAGGCAGCGGGTCGTCCGCTTGATACTGGCGTTCGCGATTTCCATCATGAGCTCCGGAAGCTCATCAGGTGGCAGCGCGGCCATATTTTCTTTCTTGGGTTTCTTAAATACCGCTCGAATGCCGCTGAGAGGGTTGGCAAAGATCATTCCAGAATTGACCCCGTAGGTCATGATCTCGTTAAGGCGCTGGCTCACTCGCTTAACTGTCTCGAGGCTGCCTTTGGCCTCAATCGGACGAAGGAGCTTGATGACCATTGGGGCGCTGACTTCCGAGAGAGGCGTTGATTTCATGCTCGGAAAAACATGTAGTGTGAGGGAGCGCCAAATGTCTTCGGCATAAGCCGGCGTGACGGAATCCTTTTTCAGCTCGAACCAGGCGGTGGCCACGTTCTCGAAGGTGTGTTCCGTTTCCGCTCGTTTGGCTTCCTGCAGCTCATTGCGCTGAGCCTTTGGGTCGATGCCCTGTGCAAGCAGCTCTCTGGCCTCAACGGTTTTCTTCCTCGCTTGCGCAAGAGAAACCTCGGGATAAGAGCCGAGTGCCATGTTGATTCGATTTTTGGTGACCGGATGCCGGTAGTTGAAATTCCATTGCATCGAGCGATTGACCCTGACTCGCAGTTGGAGCCCGTCGCCATCCGTGAGGACGTAATCCTTGTCTTTCGGTTTGACCGTCTTGAGCTGGCGGTCGGAGAGGCGGGTGGTTTGAGCGCACATGAGAAGTACTCCATGACACCTTTTGGTATTCCCAAGATTAGCGCCGGGCAGCCGGGAATACCATTGGGAATACCAAACTGCCTGGAACTCAAAAAGCCTGGAAAGCCTCCCGTAGCCCTGAAACCCCCGTATTTACCGGATTTCAGGCACAAAAAAAGACGTCCGTGGACGTCTTTAGATGATGAAGTGGTGGAGCCGGGGGGATTTGAACCCCCGTTTATTCTTCTAATTCTGGGGCTTCCAAGGCAGAAGCTGGCATAAAGCTGTCATTGAGAATTTGATCTGATTCTTGCCGTTGACTGTCTCGGGCAAACACCAGCTCAGCCTTTGCCCCGGCATTTTCGTCCGCCGATGGCATCCACCGGCCATATGTACGCGCGATCATCATCCAGTCGGCGTGCCCCATTTGCTTGGCGACCCACATCGGATGCTCCCCTGCTGACAGCATCATCGATGCGAAGGTATGCCGAGTCTGGTAAGGGCGGCGATACCGCACGCCTGCTTTTTTCAGTGCCGGTATCCAGAAACTCTTGCGTATGGCTTGATCCCCGCTGAAAGGCTTCTCGTAGCGCGGGTCGAGGAATATATGATTGCCAGTATGGAAGGTGTAGCTCTTCTGCGCGATAAGGGCCTGTAGCGCTGGTCCAAGCAGCTTGACCCGGCGTTCGGAGCTGTCGGTCTTGGTTATTTCTGGCTCATCAGCGTCCTGAGTCTGCGCCCGTACCACGCGCACTATGCGTTTAACCCAGTCGATGTCGTCCCACTCCAGCGCGATCCACTCACTGGGGCGCAGGCCTGTCCAGAAAGCAAACTTATACATATTGTGCACCGGGCCATCGAGCATGCTGAGGATGGCAGCTTGTTCTTCGGCATCGAATGGGTCTACGTCGTCGACCCTTTTCAGAGCGCGCTTGCGGCTGAATGTCCAGCCGGCAAGAGGGTTAGTTTCCAGCAGCTCGTCGTCAATGGCGTCGTTGAGAGCCGAGCGCAGACAGCTCTGGATGTTGGCCAACCGTTTGTTGCCCGTTTCGAGTGTCTCTAGCTGCTCGCGGATCATCCGGCGTGACAATTCGCCCAGTGTCCGTTCACCGAAAAGCGGGATGAGTCGACCCTGGATGATCTTTTTGTAGCCGGCAAAAGTACTGGATTTTAGTTGTGGCTGTTTTTTCTCCAGCCATGTCGTGAGGTATCGCTCGAGTTTCATCTGCCCGACCGAACTGGAAAACTTTCCAGCCAGCTTGGACCTTGGAAAGGTGGTTGCGTAATCGAATGTGCCGATAGCTATGGAGTGTTCGATCGCAGCCTTATGCTGCTCGGCTTTTTTCAGGTTAGTGGCGGTGGGCTTGAGCGAGATGCGCTCGCGGCACCGAACGCCACGGAACATGAACGTGATTTCGATACTCGACTCGGACACTGCCCGGACTCCCCTCCCATCTCTACCCATGACTCATATCCCTCAACATCTATCAAAACTCGGCCATCTGGGGCCTTGATCCATATTTCCCCTAGCCGCCAAATCCCGTCGCGAAGTTTCGAGCGGATAGCGTCTTCGGAGTAGCCAGACTCGCTGGCGAATTTCCTGACGGTCACGTAGCGCATATGCCGTTAATCCTGACTCGTCAGGGTTAGCGACTGCGCGCAGGATGACGTATCTGTTAGTTGACTCCGGTTCGCTGGAGCAGCGTTGTCTTCAGGCTTGTCGTTGACTTCTTGCATGTAAATGCAGCGGTTAACCCTGTGCTGGTTCATTTTCCGAGTTCCTTTGAGCTACCCGGATAGGCTACGAGCGGCTGCCCGGAGTGTGTTTCGCTTTCAGGCAACAAAAGCGGCGGAATTTGAAATCAGGATTTCCCAGCCAGGAAACGTGCGTGAGCCTGCGCGGAGTGACGTAACGCGAGTCAGGTTGCAGGTTGTCCTATGAAACGCTCAGGTCTGCTGAAGCCTTTTCTGTTCGTATGCAATGCGGTTCATTACGCAAACTGGAATTGCGAATCCTTGGATATTTGTTTTGAGGGTTTCGCAACCGTCTTCGACGATTCCACAGGGCACACCCCGCCGGAAACGCATTCCCCTGCCGATGTAGTTGCGCAGGATGATTTCCCAGGACTCGTGGTCGTAGTAGAAACCTGTGATCTCAGCCCAATTGGCCTTGATTCCGCTTCCAATGACTCCTTCAGGTGTCAGGCAGAAAATTTCTACCTGGCTTTCTTGGGTGACAGGTACGGCGTAAATCCGGCCATTCGGTGCTACTGGTGGGAAAACTCTTCCGTTCCCAAGGTTACGAAATTCCATGGTGGTGCTCCGTGTGCATGACGTTGCATGACACGCTATGCCTGGTCTTGGAAATCCCAAGCTGGCTCTGTCGCAGAGGATGCCGTTGGGTTTTCTGCAAGCCGCCATAAGCTGTAGTGATCACAACAGGGGGTAGTGCCACGGGCACGCCTTACCCGCTGATCAAAGACGAAGTAAGGCTGGATATCAAAACCCCCGGCCGGGCGACCTTCACCATCCAGGCAGACGGGCCCGTCAAAGGTCTGGTGACGCTCGATGTCGGTTACAACGACAACCCGCTGCAGCGCCACTTCATCGGCTTTGTTGAGCGCTCCACGGCGATCAATAGCGTGCAGCAGATCCTGGTCTGTCGCGAACTGGCGGTGGTCCTGTCCCAGCCTATGCCGCTGAACCTGCGTCACGTTGACCTGCAGGGCGTCCTGGCGGAAGTCAGCGACAGGACCGGCCTGCGCTTTCGCGTGCCGGACAAGGCCTACGCCAAGGTCAAGGCGCCGTTCTTCTACAGCCTGGCTGCCGGTTACCTGGCCATGGACAGCCTGGCCAGCGTGTTCAGCATCCCCGACTTTATCTGGCAGCAGGGTAACGGCGAAGTATTTGTGGGCAGTTGGGCGGACAGCTTCTTTGGCATCCACTCGCCGCTGCAGCTACCCGTTGAACTGTTCGACGGCTACCAGGGAAATCAAAGCGCAATGATCGCGGCCCTTCCAGGACTACGACCAGGTGCAACCATCAACCAGGGCGAAAGGGTCACCAGCTTGGCCTTGCCGGCAACCAAATGGCGATCAAATGGACGACGCAATCCGTCGCAGCGTAGAGCGGCAATTCCCCGAACTGACCGGCGGATACCACCTGCCACGCTTTGGCCGTGTGGTGGCCGTGCCCGATGCGCTGGCCGCACCTGGTCTGTGCGACGACTTCCGGCCGCGCTTTGGCGTCGACGTGGAAGTGTTGCTGCCGATGGCGAGCCAGATCCCAACCTACCGATCCTGACCGGCCTGCCACTGCCGGCACCGATGGGCGGGCAAGATGCGGGCATGTTCGGCTTCCCGGAAGAGGGCACCACCGTGGTGGTCAGCTTTGCTTACGGTCTGCCACATAAGCCCTTTATCACGCAGATCCTGCCCCACGGCCTTAGCTTGCCTCGGGTGCCGAAGGGTGACCAGGTATGGCAGCACAGCGAAGCCTGCCAGCAGCGCGTCGACGCCGATGGCAACTGGCTGCGCCAAACGGACGGCAAGATCCAGGACAAGGCGATCGAACGTGAAGTGGAGGCAATGCAGAACACTGAGAGCTTCCAGAGCCACACGAGGACGGTGGAGGATCATTCAACTGAGTCGGTGGGTGGGATCAAGAAGATCGAGGCGCTGGGCGCGCTCAAGCTGCTGTCGGGCGGATCTGCGAGTCTGGCGGCGGTGGATGATCTGCACCAGGCGAACTGGGCGGGATTTGAACCTGGTGGTGGGGCAGAAGCATAACGCCACGGTGGGTGGTGATATGGAAGAAAGGATTCAGGGCCTTCGCAAGAGCGTGGCGGCGGTCAGCCAAAGACTGGTCGCGCCCAAAACTCGGTTGGGATCTGAGGGAGTGAACGTATTGCAGGTTCTCAGTGATTTGCTCGGCCTAGTTCAGCAAATGAATACTCAGCTAGCAACGCATACTCATCAGCCCGGACCAACTCCAACGCCGAGCGATGCAGCTGCATTTACCGCAAAAGCGGTAACGGCTCTTAAACTGAATTCAGAGCTAAAACCAATTGTTCTGTAGTGCTAAAAAGCGGATTTACCATCGATAATCGCGCATAGCCGCTCTTATCGACTCTCGTGAAGTTCCATAAATGCTTTGATGAGAGTTTAGATAAATTTTTCTGTTTAACATCTTGATTGTTTTTTCTTCAACTGAAGATGAAAGTGAGTTGTATGTGTTTGTAGAGCTTATAATGTATCCGATTTTTGGCGAGATTGGAAAGTACAGATCAAGGTGTTCTGGAGGTTTTCCCGGAACTTTACTCTGCATGGAATCATGGATGTTGATTACAGGGCAGTCGCTTGTAATGAAATCTATGCCTGTAGTGTTTTTTATTAGTGTATGGTAGTCCGTTCGCGCGGTGGCGCTTAGAGATGCGCCCATGTTTAGTGCGAGCTTGTAGCTCAAGAACCACCAGTTACGCTCAAAAAGCACTTTAAATGCGTCTTCGCCTAAAGAGTTTTCTGGTAGTAGGTTTAATCCCTCTAAGCATTTCTCCTTGACTTTCTTGGTCCTGAAAAGCTGCTGGGCTAGGAAGTTGCAAAAGTTTGTCATTTGCTTGCCTTGCACTAAGCACTGATCATTTCCAAGCTTTAAGTCGTCAATTATTGGTCGAGCTAAATTTTCAATTATCGTGTGTGTTTTTTCAAACACCCCATATTGAATGCTTTCGCAAATATTTTTGAGTTCGGCGTAATCCTCTATGTGTTCAAGTCCAATGTGCGAATCAATGAGCGCGGATGCTTTTCTGAAGAAAGAGAGTTGAGATTTCTGGAATTTTTGAAGGGACGGTGTATCACCACTTGGCCAAAGTTCGATATAAGCAGCATCCGTGTCCGTGATCGTATGGATTTTATTAAAGTCATTCTCTCTTGAAAGTCCCCTTATGCTGTCTTGACTGAGGTTGCATTTAGTAGTTACATGCCAGATGTCTTTGTCGTTCTCGCCGGACCAAGCACTCAAGTAGTAAGACCATACATAATGGTGTTTGCGGACTATGGGTCTTATTTCTCGCACTTTTGAAGTGTCCTTGAATTAGCGCTCACAGTGTTGTGAGTTATTGGATGGATCTGCCGCTATTGCCGGGGGTACTGAAATGTTGTCTACGCGCAATTCGTTTTCAATACGCCGGGTTTTCTTAAACTGCTGTTGAGACGATTCATTTGATAACTTCATTAAGAAGCTAGCGTAAGTTTGATGGCTACACATCCTTGAGCAAAAGCTTTCGCTCTGTTTCGTCTGATAAAAGCTGAGTTTTTTTGTTGATTCGCGCCAATTGCTCATCTGTTGCCATGACCATTACGAGACGTAACACTGAGAGATATAGCCCTGTGCGCGGGTATAGTAAATCTTCGTCGTTCGGGGTTTGATCGGGGGCTCCTGGCAGACTCCAGGCCAGCATAGTCTTCCATCCCTTACGTTGGTTTGAATCAAGGCAGTCCACATACTGTTGTAAATTGAAGTCAACGTTACTGACCTTGTGAACAAGGTCGTTTCTTAACTCCGAAAATTTACGAAGGAATCGATATTGCGAGTCAGAAATTAGACCCATGTCTAAAGCCATGCGCCCCTTACCTATAGAGTTATCCGAAAGTGGAAGACGTTCGACTACTTTTTGGAGGGCATCGTCGGTCTTGCTCACGATCAACTGTGTAAGTGACGCCTCAATCAGTGCATGCAGTTTTATTACCAGGGACCAATCATCATCTTCTAAAAACGATTTGACTTTATCGACGTGAGCGTCCACGGAGTTTGATATTTCGGCTACCAATTCGGTTCCAAGCCGGACAACATCTTCAACTCTAATCGGCATTCGGTTTTCTCCGAGGTCTCAAAATAAGTTATCTGATGCATTGTGCGAATTATGGACGAAAACTCGGAGCTAAAGAAAAAATTGATGAAAAAAGCACTTATCACCCTCCCGCCGACGGGCCTTGCTACCTTTTTTGTGCAAAGGTGGGTGGTGGTGCAAATCAAGGTCGAGCCCAAGCCCGCTGCGGGGTTTGGGAAGCATTATGCAATTTCACGAAGTACAAAGTTTTGAAAAGAAGTGCAGCGGCTTTGCGCAGCGCCTAAAGCAAACCAGGTCGGTGGTCGATTTCTAGAGGCCGGTTTGCAAGGGAGCGTTATTGGAAAACAAGCGTCTTATCGAGTTTTTGATTTCTCAACAACTCGCAGCAGGGGAGCTTTTAACGTGTTTCAGGAAAGGTATCAACTTGCCTGAAAGCCCCAGCGCAGAGGGGTTTCAGGCCGTTTAGCGCATTTCAAAGTTGACCAGCGGTTACCGGACAAAAGAGGGTGCTCGTCCCATCGCTGTTGAGAGCTCTGACATATCTCTTATGAGTAAAGGCAACCAATTCCAGAACCAAAAATGTCAAAAATTCTCTTGACTAGCTGTTTTTTTTCTTGTCGATAGGAACAATCAAATTGGTTGTTTTTCTATTTTTCAATCAATTTGGATTTTTTGTGTCCCTCCCATGCGTTCAGGGAGCCGCGTACCCAGTGACTCACGCGTTGCATATTCAGAACCCAAAAATGTTGGTATTCAGCCAGTGCAGAATATCAAAATCCATGATCTTTACATTACTACCATCCCATATGGATTCAATTGAAAACTTGGCAGTGGCAGCAATTATCATTGTAATAAAAAAGCTTAGAAAGGTACCTATCATTATATATTCCGACCGAGCACTGTCATTATCATCTTTTAAGTCATTAAAGCGGAATGCAGTTTTAATTGCCATAATCCCCGCTATTGCAGCGGGCTGATTGAAGATGAAAAAAACAAATATCATTACTCTTTCAATATATCCTATCCACTTGCCGGCGCCATTCGAGTCAAAAGCTCTGTTGGAGCTTACTTCAAGTTTTCCATTGCCTAAAAAAACAACTAACTGATCGGCTTTGTCTTTGCTTTTCTCCAGCGCATTGTGAAGCGCAGTCCCTGAAATGTCTGAGCTGTAATGCTTTGCCAGCTCTGAGTAATAGGCCCCTGACAAGAAACTTTTTGTTATTTGTATTTTGTCAGATACTCCTCCAATTTTTTTGCTGCTCATAAATAATGTAATAAATATAGATGCCGGCTTAAGTAGCAAAAATAATGATAGTAGGAAGATTGTTACTGTAATTAGCTCGATATGAATGGTGGCTTTTGTGCCTAAATATTCCACTTTATAGAATAATTTTAAAACAAGCCAGAATATGATTGAAACATGCAGCAATTGATCAGCCAGAAAAACAAGTGAGCTATACGAACTGACTTTGCTTGAAAAAAAATCTTTCAGCATGTCGATAAATAAGTGGCTAAAAAATAAGATTACGGCTATTTTAGAAAACAAAGAAAAATATGCGCTAAATGAATAGGTGCGGTCAGCTGCAGAGTTGGTATAAAACCAGACCATTGCAGTTGCCGTTAACACTACTGCATGATTCAAGGCGTGGAGTGAATGCGCAATTAGGAAGTCATCAAGTTGATTGAAGCTCAAAAATCTTTTCTTTTTCACGCAATTGTCTGTCTGAAAATAAAAGTCACACAGCACGTGTCCTAGCAATAAAAGTGAAAGCAGTAAATAAACACTCATTTTAGCGCCTCAGAAAATGAATTTGATCTCTTGAGTACTCCAGGAAGTCATAGATTTGTCTTATGCCTCCTCGATCCATAAGCTTGTAAATATTTTGTTGTGTCTTTCCTGTTGTCGCTGACAACCCCAGGACATTAATCTTTCTTTCCAGGATGATTTCAGATAACACTTGAGCCTGAGGTTTGGACAGTGAGCCAATAATAAAGTCAAGCAACCTAATTGGGCCATTAAATGACCTATGCCAACCTTCAATACTGGAGTTGAAAGCCATCATCATATTTTTCGGCATATCATCGAGTCCTCTGCCTGATAATAAATAGGCTTCCTCGAAGTAAGATCGATCTCTTAGCTCTGTGAATAAATCCATTTCGCTATATGAAAGTGATAGTCGAGCATCATATTTTGTTTCAATATCGTCACTAAGCGATATTAAACACGAACGAAGATATACTGCCAAATCAAGAAAGTAGGCAGGATCGCTTAATGTAATTTGAAAAAAATCGCCTCTGAATATATCGATTTTTTGTATTGAAAACATATCTAAGCTTTCCAAATTCTTAAGAACCGTTTCCATGCTCTTTAGATAAGGCAAGCCCCTCTCGTACCCTACAGACGACTTGTACAAGTCACCTGTAATGACACCGATCCCATTTTTCATCGAAAACCCTTGACTTGGCGAAAAAAAAAGCGGCTAAAAAAACAACTGATTTGGTTGAATCTAGAAAATTCAATCAAATTGAATATATCAATTTCTCGAAACGTGTCCAGTACTGAGGCGCAAAAGGCCGATGCTTTAGCCGCCTCGAATGACCCCAACTCAATGCTGGTGGAAATGATGGCCGCTATCGCCCGCAAGGATTACGAGCAGCGCCGTGAGCGCCAGGCGCAGGGCATCGAGAAGGCCAAAGCCGAGGGTAAGTATAGGGTCGCCCTGTAGACGCCGATCTGCACAAGCGCGTAAAGGAACTGCTGGCGGCTGGTCTTGGCATCCGGGCCACGGCCCGGCACGCCGATTGCTCGACCACCACCGTTCTGCGTATTCGGGATAGCTCCCATTAGCCAAGCTTGGCTTTATCAGCCTGCTGCAATCCATGTACCCTATCTACTTCCGCCTTGATCTTGACCCGCGTGTCGAATCCATCGTTGATCAGTTGCACCACTTCTAGCAGCACCCAAGCGGCCCATTTGCTGAGCGTCGTGACGTGTTCAGCTTTCACATGATTATGCTCAGCCATATGCACCGCGCCACAACGCAAATCGTAGAGGTGGCCGATTTCCGTTTCAAGCCGCTTCCAATTGCTCGCGTCTGAAAACCGGTACTGTCCGCATGTAAGTATCGCAGTGATTCCACGTTTTATTTTCTTCGTGGTCTCACTCGCCCCAATCGAAAAAATACATTCAATGCAGCTCCAAAATTTCACCAATTGCATTTCTGGAGAAGTGTCTGTTTGGGCATCAAAAAACCAATAAACCGACCTACGGATAGCAAGCTCCGCATCTGAGCCTTTTCCATTTTGGGTGATTCGAACTAAATCGTGATACCAACCGCAGCTCAACAGCCCGCTCTTATGCGCCTCACCGAATGTGAGCCTTTGAAAGCCCACCATATTGATTGTCGCGCGGAGCTCCTTTGATGTGGTCGAAAAAGAAAACCAACTGACCGCACCAGGTTTAAAACGGCCATCCATGCTCGGAATCAGCCTCACCGCTGCGCCGCCGCGCTCCAACACAGTAGTGAACGAAAGAGCTAGCAATCCGCAGGCAATCTTTACGTCGTCGAAGAAACGACGCTCTGCGTATTCAAAACTTCCTGTGACCTCAGCCGTTACCCACACCCCCTGCTGCATCTGCTTCCATGTGCTGGCAACCAAGTCTTCATGGGCGACACAGCGTTTCAAGACGTCGAGGTCCGGCCTTTGGATGGATAGATAACCGATATTGAATTCATCCACGCCGTCAAATTCAAGACCAGCTAAGGACGTATAGAACCTGTGCGTGCTAATTGATTCCTTGGCGATTCTGTCCACCTCCGTCAGGTAAGACCTAATTTCTCTCGACGGGGTGTCTTGTTCGTACAAGTGCCCGAGGGCTGCCTTACAAGCGATACCGATGTCTTGCGGCTCAAGCGCTGACCGGCTTGGCAAAATCTCCTCCACCGTAGCACTGAGCCTTGAGAAGCTTTCCAGGCCCTTTTCCGAAAAGTACAACGAATGCCCGCCAGGCGTTCGTATTTCCCGTCTCAACCTTTCTATCAAATCGAGACTTTTGTAAGCCTGCAATTTAGGCATCAACGCTGTCGGCTTGAGGAGCGCGGTCAGATCTGCTTCGGCGGTTCTGCGTTTTTTTGCTGACATATCCATTGAGAAATCCTTATCTGTAGAAGCTCTGAAAGTAACCATGCTGCTCAAGTATCGCAGCCGATATTACGGATCAGGTGCTAGGCACGCGGCAAGGTAAAGACAATTAACGGTGCTGCCGGGAATCAGCGAGTCAACCAATCATCTCAGGGCCGTGTTGGTTTGAACAAAAAAAGCCCCGTCCGAGCTTCCTCAAACAGGGCTTTTCTGAGCCTCTTGGTGCCATCCTGCTGTCACAGCCTTATACTGAAAACGACGGATACGCCTAAGAGTGCCCATTTATATGGTGTCCCAGGGCCGGTTCTAACGGCCAACCTTCCCCTTAGGAGGGGCGAAATTTTCCGGTGTTTATAAAGGTCCGACTGAAAAGGAGCTGCATCAGCGCGTTGGTGAGCTACTTGGCGATGCCCAGGGTATTTGGGCAACCGCTCGCGATACAGGATTCTGTACCACTACAGCGCTTAAGTCCGCGATGAAATGATCAAGTAGCTACGCAGTTTTGCGCACTGGCGAGCAGCAGTGACACCCTTTACTAATTCTACCCAGGCTGTATTCGCCGCCTGGGTAGCATTCAGGTCGCCTGGAATGCGCTGGCTCGTCTAACGGCCCAGGTGCCCTAGCAATGCCCTGATAATTCTGGCGCGCAGGCGGAAGGTTGCGACTGACACCGTAAGCGTCATACCGACCGCCAGTTCGCCGAAACGGGCGAACACAACGATGTTCACCATGGCGAGAACCATGATGCCGTAGAACTCGGCATTGGCCTTACCGGCAGCCAGAGCCTGATGTTCGGTGAGCATCCACTTCTGCGACAGGCAGAAGGGGCATACGGACGACTCCGGGTCACGGCCGCCCACTGGTATTCCATTGATGTAGAGCGGCGCGCTGGTGACCACCTTTGGAACCATCATCTTCTTGCAGCACTGGCACTTAACTTTGCTCATTATGTGAACCTGCTGGACTTGGCACATGCCCGAACGTTACCCGAGCACTGGCGAATCCCAAGCCACCACCATGCGCATGTGCCGATATGCTACAAAATCAGTCGGTGTGATGTTTCTTGTCGAGATGATCTGCGACCTTGTAGCCAATCACCGCTGCCACTCCCAACGTGCCGACCACGCCGATGACCGCATAAACCAGTAGCTCAATAGAGTTCATGTCTTGTTCCTTCTGGACTGAAAATTTGCACTGGCTTCAGCTTCTCACCCGTTGTGCCAATCCCAAGGATTTCATCCTCCTCAAATCCCTTGCCGCCGGTACCTGGCCGATTGAATTCGAGGGCAACCGGCGCGCCGCTCATATCCGCTTCGCGACACGTGTTTCAAAAAAGCATACTCACACTACCTCTATTGCTTATGGGAGTCTGATGGTTCACCTCACATAGAGAGAATCTGCAGATTTTGGCTGAAGAGGTGTCGTGAAGAGGTGTTGCTGCTGTAGCCGGCATGGTTACTGGGGTTCAGGTATTTCAGGGTGTCTTGTACAGGTGAAGGGGTGTCGTAAAGGGGGGGTGTCGCCCAGGTAAGGGGTGTCGTGAAGAGGTGTTGCCGCTGTAGCTCGCATGGTTACTGGGTTTTAGATAATTGAGGGTGTCTTGTACAGGTGAAGGGGTGTCGTAAAGGGGTGTTGTCACCCAGGTATGGGGTGTCATGAAGAGGTGTTGCTGCTGCAACCCGCATGGTTGCTGGGATGCAGGTTTTTCAGGGCGTCTTGTGCAGGTTAAGGGGGGGTTGTGTAAGGAGGGCGTCCGTAGGGGGGGCGTGACGAAATGTCGTCGCTACAGTCCCGGGACTAAGGGGCTTCACAGTTACAATGTTTCGTATGACAGCGGCGGATCAACGACGGATGACGACCTACTCGCTGAGGGAAAGGGTGTGTTCAACGAATGTGCAACAGATGACGACGACGGGCTGCGTCCTTGATTGCAGCATAGATCGAAGGTAGATATCGGCCAGAAGCTGAGACTCATCCACTGTGCACTTTTACGAGCTTGCCCCCGTTGCTCACGCTTAAGCGATTGGCGCCATCGCCCAAGACTTCCCATCCTGGCCGTTCGGTCAGGGTCATCTCTTAAGTGAAACGCATTGTTCGAACATACCGCGTCGCGCGCACGCATTTGCTTGTTCACGATTTGGGAACATTTTGTTGACCTCATGCAGGCGATGGGATAATTTGTTACCAAATTGGGAACATAGCGACGATTATGAGACTGCTTGGTAGAGAAAAGCTGCCGCCTCTTCAAGAGGAAAGCGAGCAAATCAGGAGGTGGCTGAGCGTTTGGGTAAGCGAGGTTAGCCATGCTGGGTGGAAGGTTCCAGCTGAGATACTGGAACAGTACCCGACTGCCTTTGCCACTGCCGAAGACACCTTTCTATTCTCTATCTGCGAATCAAGCATGCTCCTAGAACTAAAGGTCGCGTTTGCTCAAGGTATTGCAATCATCACTGCGATAGTGAAGAAGTTATGAACATGCTTAATCTAAAAATCATTAAAACTGAGGAGCAATACCTCGAGTACTTCAATGAAGTGCACTCACTAATTGTTTCAACTCCAACTCTCGGCTCGGAAGAAAGTGATCGGCTAGAGTTACTTTCAGTACTGATTGAAGATTACGAAAAGCAAAAATACCCAGTAGAAGCACCGGACCCCATTGACGCTATTCTTTTTCGGATGGCTGAAAAAGGTTTGAAGCAAGCAGATTTGGTTCCTTATTTTGGAACTCGTAGCAGGGTATCCGAAGTCTTAGCCAGGAAGCGGCCGCTAACGGTTCCAATGATTAGGTCGTTAGCGGTCGGCCTAGGTATATCGGCTGATACCTTGGTCGGACTAGACGAGGTTGAAAATAGCCATTCTAAAGCAACGGTAGACTGGGCCAAATTTCCTATCAAAGAAATGGTCGCCAGGGGATGGATTGACAATATTACGAGTAAAGCAAAGAAGACCGTTGAGGAAATGGTTCAAGGCTTTATTAGTGATATGGGTTTGCAGGAGAGTGGAGTCGCATTCCGTCGTACGCTTTCCGGCGATTCAGCCACGCCTACTACTACACATGCGCTATATGCGTGGCTTGCGAGGGTCATACAAAAAAGCCGAGAGATTAAAGATCAACTTCCGGAATATGATCAGCAAAAAATCGGAGATGCATTGATCAAGCAGCTTGTTCAGCTTAGCCGATTTGAGGACGGCCCTCGAATGGCAATAGACTTGCTCAAAAAACATGGTATTGCTGTTGTGATCGAACCTCAACTAAAAGGTACCATGCTTGATGGCGCAGCGCTGAAAGAGTTAGATGGAACACCCATCATAGCTTTGACGCTTAGGTACGACAGGATCGATAACTTTTGGTTTACCTTAGTGCATGAGCTGGTTCATGTGTGGAAGCATATCGACGACACCAATGAAGCTATTCTTGATGACCTGGAGCACCCCAGCACCGACAAGCGAGAATCTGAGGCTAATAGGATAGCAAGAGACTCATTCATCCCTAGGTCTATGTGGAAACGCACCGATGCGTACCTAAAGCCAAGTAGAGAGACCATTATTGCACTCGCTAGGGAGTTGAAAATTCACCCAGCTATTGTAGCTGGGCGCCTCAGGAAAGAGGCTGGTAACTATAATCAGTTTACTGACCTTATCGGCCAGGGCATGGTCCGGTCTCAACTTCTAAATCCATGAGGTGAAAAATGAACAATCAGTATTATCCTATTGTTCGAGCAAAAGGCGGCGAGCTAGAAGCACTGGCATTTTTCAAAAAACTAGATAAGGCTTCATTGTCCCGATGCACTCCAATATTTGAGATTACCAAGCTTGAAGGCAGATCGTTAGAAGTAGCTAAGAAAAATAGCTCCACCCCGTATGAAGAGTATCTCGACGCGCGTGCGCATAAAATCGCTGAAATATTCAGAGGCAAGCGTGTTCTCCTGGATGTCTCCCAATGGCCAACCGGCTTTACGACTGAAGGCGGAGAGCAGGTTCTTAGCTATGTATGCCAAAGCCTCAAAGATCTGGGGGTTATCGTATGCCCGCTGATCGGTTATGACCGGTGGGAATCAGCGGAGTATCGAGAAACTATAAGATCAATCGTACTCGCTGAAACCGCAGTTTTTTGCATTCGGTTAGATAGCTTGGCAATTGAAGATTTAGGTGATCTGGATCACCTTGACGAAATTGTCGAGGATATGATTTTAACAACAGGGATTAACGAGGAACAGACGCCTGTACTTATCGACATTGGAGATGTGACAAAAATTCCGATGCAAGAGCTCATGGAGACTGTCGAAACTGCGTATAGTCACATGAAAAGCCTTGGTTTTAGCATCGTTATAATGAGTGCAAGCTCGATCCCAGACTCCATTGAAAAAGCGGTAAAGGAGCGCGATTCAAATGGAATCATTCACCGTAAGGAGATGATTGTCTGGAAAGGCTTTTTATCGGCAAACCCTACTGCATCATTGTATTTCGGTGATTACGGGGTACGAAATCCCCGTTCCTCAGACAATATCGCACCTCATATGAACGTCAAAATTCGGCACACCATAAACAACGGATTTTATATAGTGCGCGGCCATTCGGTGCAGGGTGATGACGGCTTTGCTCAAAGTCAAAAGCTCGCAGTCGATGTTGTGCAATCTGTTCATTATAAACACCCTAATTTTAGTTGGGGTGATGCCATGATTAAGCAATGTAGTGTAGGTAAGTTGATAGGTAATTCTACAAACTGGATTGCTTATGATACCAGTCATCATTTGAAATACGTAACTGCGGAAATTTTTGAGTTTACTACACAACTTGCGGCCATCGCAGCTCGGGTTGGGAGCGACGTCAAGTCGGCCGGGTCAGTTCTGCATCAGCGATAATATGTACACTACAGTCACTTTCAGCTGTTAGATAAAAGTACTAATGAAAACTATATTTGAAGATGTCATTACTCGCTATGGTACAAAACGTGCGGAGTTTATTGCTGAGACCTGGCCGAAAAAACCAAAATGGCGTGAGATTATTTCAGTCTCGGAGTCGCCGAGAGCTGAAGAGTACTTTGATGAAGAGATGGATTTTTACAGAGTTTTTGAGACGGAGCTTGATGATATACCGCGATCGAGAAATGAGGAGGTCAGTGTGGGGCAATGGGAGGAGGTTGTTCACTTTTTGAAAATCCACAATGAAAGGCTGTCATCTCAGATCGATAACTCTACTACTCTCACCGCTACCTTTGTGTTCATGGGGTCTCTATTTATTTTACTCGCAAATTACGTTACGTATCTATTTTATCTTCCATTCGTTTTCCTGGCAGTCGTTGCTATGCAGATTTTTTTACAGCGGCTGGGGAGACGACATGAGTTGGCCAGAAATAAAGAATTAGTGATTATTATTGAAAATTACATCAAAAAGCGTCGTATGATTTCTTAAGGGCTATCTGCATAGGCACCAATTAAGGAGGGGCGTAAATTAGTCCTGAAGGATGCCCGTGGCCAACTGGCGGTTTTCAGCATGGGAATGATAATGAATGATCGTGGAAATCCTGAAAGGATCTGGTCCGAATAGGCCATGCGGTCGATTTCGGTGATGCACAGCACCAAGCCTTCTCCATTCAAATCGGTATTCTCTGATGCGCTATAGACCCGTTGTGATAATCCGCATCGATACCATTTTGCTCGGTGCCGAGCCCATTAATACGGAGGGGCTCCTGGTTTTGTAGACGCTGAGTTACTGCTCCTGGCCGGTAGCCGCCGCAGGCAAATTTATATTTTTGCCTGCTGAATTCGTGTAAAGGTGCCTCAATAAGAGTGCAGATTATTCCTCCCAACCATGGCGGGGCTACCTACGAAACCTACAGAACCAAGTTTCGTAGGTTTTGTAGGTCGACCTACCGTCCTTTTGAGTAAATATGCTGGGACGAGGCTACGTATTGCGCCAGACATATCGCGTGGATGGGCGGCCACCTTTCTCACCGGCAACTTCGTAGCCAACGATAAAGTCGTGTTCAATCAGAATTGCGAGCGCATTATTCACGGCGTCCTGCGAGCCCAATCCCGCCCAGTCCTTCTGGCGCACCTCCCGTGCGGTAAACGGCTCGGGTAATTTCTGCTGACGTTCCAGGAGCAACCGCGCCCCGAGTAGTGGGGCGTTAATTGCCGCGCCGTACAACCGTTGTGCATGGCTCATCAGGTAGGCTGCCCAGCCAATGGCTCGGGTAGCAGTCTCTGCACTCACCACGTGCCGTCCTCCGCCGATAAGTTCGAAAAGCAGTGCTAATCCGGCAATGGTCTGCGGCATTTTTAGGAAGTGGGACTGCAAAGCCGGATGTAACTCTTCACTCCGGCTTTCCTGCATGTGACAGGTATACCAAGTGTTAAATATCTCCTGTGCCTCCGGGCTGAACCTGAGCGCAGAACGAGGCTCGTCGGGTATTTGGTCGAGTTGTTCGATAACCCAATCCACGCGCTCAGTGGCGGCTTTGTTCGGCCAGCGATCCACCAGACGCCATTCGCGGACATCGTCGGGATAAACGGCGAGTTGCAGGCGCTGAATTAGGCCGTCATCCAATTCGCCGCTGATCGCGGCGCGCACCAGCGATGAGATTCGTGACGGTTGAATGCCGCCGATCAAGGATAAACAGCATGACTCGATAAAAATGGTGCCGCGTCCAATGCGGTCATAGGTGAATGAGCCGTTGCCATCGAAACATTCCAGGTAGAACGCTCGCGCAACAGAACCGTCCTCGCTCTGTATCGTCGCTAGCCAGCCTCCCAGCTCATCTCGCACAAGTAGTAGGCCGTTGGGGTTTTCATTGAGAAGCTCGCCGAGTTTCTCGACAGTTGAGTCGTTGACGATGTACCGGCGCAGGACTGGAGCCAGCATTTCGCTGGAAAGTCTGTTCAGTTCCGCCAAAGCTGCGTTCTTGTCGCCGCTACCGAGAAGTTTTTTTGCCTTGACCTTGGCTGCGTTGCGCTCCATTTCGAGCAGCTCGCTGCTGGCCTTGTGCTCGGTCTCAGCCAGGCTGTACTGTTTTCGCTCCCTGGACTCCAGGGCATGCAATGGGCGTAGTGCCTGTTTGAGTGCTGGCGATTTCATCGCAGACGGCCGACCGATGATGACGCCCCATTGATTGGGGACGACCATCCAGTCGTCGTGCTGTTTCGGGTGTATGGTAAATTTGCGACCCACCACTGCGCTGGCTGCAACCACGAGTGCGACCCCAATAAAATCTGGCGGGCACTGGGTGCGTTCAGCGACATCACGTACATATTCCCGCAGATCGGCTGGCAATAGCTCGTCACGCCAGGGCATGACCCCAGGCAGCCCGCTCGGGAGCGGCTTTGGAACAACTTCCGGACTCAGATATGAGGCAAGTGCCGGTTCGGGCATCTCTGCCAAGAATGGCGGGATTTGCTCGTGTGTGGTCATTGGTCATCTCTCTTGGAGAGATCCGGGGTGACTCCATCACGCTCGTTGATCTTGCTCTCAAGCCAGGCCTCTATCTCCGCGACGACGAAGTAAACGCCAGCCTGTTTGCTCGGGCCAAATTTGATGGGACGAGGAAAGCTGGGATCGTTTTCTCGGAGCTTTTCGAGGCCGGAACGGCTCTTGTCAAAACAGTGCTGCAGAGAGGTATGACTGATCAAGTATTTTTTTGGGGTATACGCTGGCATGTGTGGGTCTCTGTGTGTAAGCCGACACAGATTTAATACCGCTGACAGAGCGCTGTGGCGCGTTTTCAAACCAAAAAAACGACGGAAAACGTTTTGTCGGTTGTTGAGGAAAAGGCGACAGCCAAAGATAGGCTTCACGGGTAAGCAGGCTGTTATAAAGCGGGCATAACCGAGCCAAAACCACCCATCCAGGCACAAAAAAGGCACTTGCGATAAGTTCCAAATTCATGATTTATATGGATTATTTTGTGGGTCTGGGGTGGTTAACCCGCATCCGGCCATCGTATTACGCGGCTCTCAGCATTCAGCTGCCATTTTGCTGTCATTCATTCCGATCTCCGCCACACATTCGGGGAATGTATCCATTCTTAAGAAGGAGGTAGGTTCTATCCATAACGTAAGCGCTAGCCCCCCTGTGACGTTTTCCATCGAACTTGCCCTTTTGTACAGCATGAAACGCTATGAGGCTTTTCTCGAGGGACATTGGCCTGAATTTTCCGAGCCCGTAGTAAATATACCGGGTAAGAAGCCGGTTCACAGGAAAAGGCAATTCAAGGGAAGAGAGAGGTCACTTATCAATTGGACTAATCCGCCAACCACGACAGACATATTGAAGGTCCAACCCAAGCTTCGCCATCACTGACGCTCGACTATGGGCTGACCGCGCTGCCGGCTTGTCAGAGTTATGTTAGCGCTATCGTGAGCTGAGCTACACTCACGGCAGTAATAAGTTTAACCGCCACGAATGTAAGGAAAAAAAGAATAGGGCGACGCTAGCCATTCGTCAGCGCCAGGGTAGGCCAAGGAAGCAATTAGTCTATTATCCAGCGATCGTTTTGAGATGCCACCCATCACCTACAGAGCGAGGTAGTGTTTTATCCTGAGGCATGTTTCGTTTCCTCTTTGATTCTTTGTATGCTGCCTTTTCGTTTAAAAAAAGACCAAAAGCAGACGAAAACGCATATTAAACCAAATGCTAGGCACACCGAGAAAAATGCAGTCCAAGGTGCTTTGATATCTGCCGCCACAGAGCTATCCGCAAGTGACAGTGACAGGTAAATTCCCCCGGAAAAACTAAGAAGAGCTGACCCGATCGCCAGGCAAATATTAAATATGCTGTCTAATACGCTGAGTGAATCAAGGTTGTCTTCGGTTAATACATACGCCTTGACTTGACGATGTCCATTGATCGTATGCAGGAGGCTCCCTGGCGAAGTAGCTGGACCTCGTTCCATGATCATATTAATGTCCGCACCATTTTTGATATTGTCATTCATTTTATTTGGGCTCTACGGTTAAAACGTGGACGCCCAATACCCTAGCCACATACTCTGTAAGGTGGCCGCATTTCTTGCAATATTTTCCGACTGTTGGAAGTCGCGTATGGCTTTCTAGAGGGCTTAGTGTGTCAGACCTATTTCCCAATAGTGATGGATGAATAAAAAACTCTTTGCTTCCGCATGTGGGGCAGGGCGGGGGGCCGTTATGGATAGGCATCCAGCATTCAAAGAGTTTGAGAGTCACTGTAGAAAACTCGTCGTCTGTTAGTGTTCCGTCTGTAAGTGGCATTCTTCTTCCTTTAATGGTTTGTTCGAGACTATTTCATTGAGGTGCTTCAAGCAACAAACCGTTCTATGTCTCGTGCAACCCTCTCAAGCACATATCGCGATGGGGGTGTAGCACAGGGTAATTCACCTATTCAGCCTTGCCTTATAGTAGTGATTCTCGCTGATAGATCTCGCTCAAGCCCCTGAATTCCTTCGCCATTATTCAGGTACCGGATATGACGGAGATGAGCCAGGTCAAAAGGAATATCTGCCGCATTTTGTGTAATCAAAATGACTTCCTTGCCCAAGGTATGCGCTATACCAATCTCGTAAAACACGTTCGCGTTACGTCCAGTGCAATCACAAACTACGATTGCAGACCGGTCAATCAGAGAAACAATATCTTGGATTATTTCGTGGTTGTCCCACACGTTATCCGCTCTACCGTGCACCATCCCCTGCGATGCGGCGACACGCTGTATCGCTTCCCAAACTGGATTGAACCCTGCAAATGGCATCATGGCAGACAGTAGGTTGGTGTTGATCTTTGGCTGTTCATCCAAATCAAACACATTTGGCTTGCGGGTTGGCTTACGCCATTCCGTCATGAGTACTCGAAATAAGTCTGGCTCTTTAACAGCCCAGTGACTGTGCTCGAACGGCCCGAAGCCTCGCCTAGGAATGTGAATGCCGAGTGCCGGAGCGAGCGCAATCAAATCACTTTGCAGAATAGGCGGGACGTCAAGATCGTATCGGTACTCAATAGCTACGTTTTCTCCATTGATACGAGCGCTCGTTATTTCGCCCACGCGCGCAACCTGGGTAGGGTCTCCATCCGTCTCTCCTGCAAAGATCGCAGGCAGCGATTTCAGGCGATTGAGGTTAAGCATCCCCCCTGGTTTGAATTCAGCTTGCTGCTCAGGAGTGATGTAGATACGACCGACCGAGATCTCATCTCTACGGTCACCCCATCCTCCGCCCATTACCAATAGATTGAACATCGATTCCATTCTCCGGCTGTTGAAGCTGTCATTAAGCTGGCATAACCGAGCCAAAACCACCCATTCAGGCACAAAAAAGGCACTCGCGATAAACGCTAAGTGCCTGATTTGTATAGCTTATTTGGTGGAGCCGGGGGGATTTGAACCCCCGTCCGCCAGTACTCCGCTGTCGGTACTACATGCGTAGCCGTTTCTATTAAGTTAACCCTCAGCGACCCGAAGGGCAGGGTGCTTTGGGCGAGTTGTGTAAGTTTTAGCCGCTTCGTCCACAACGTACTGCACGGCGATTCTGTTCTATATGACAATCACTTTGGGTTTACAGACATCCCCTGGTGATTGCTGGACCCGAAGGTACCAGAAGCTCAGGGCTAAGGCTGCTTACGCAGCGAGAGCGAATTCCTGGCCGTAGTTTTCGTCATTGGCAACTATAAGAAGTTGCAACAGTGGATTTACGAGTTCTGTTACCAACTCGGCATGCACCTAAAGTTTCGCGACCGGCGTCGAATCCTAAACGGCCCCTTGCTTGTAACTCGTTGTTTCTTAGTGAGAGACAAGCCTGTGCAGTGTACGCCAAACCGTCACGGAAGGCCAACCCGAAGGTTGGTCGTCCCTGACGGTGCTGCCTATTGGCCGCCTTTTTCGCTGTTCTGCAGGTCTTGCAGGGCCTTGGAGGTGATTTCGATGCACTTCTTGTCATCACCTGCGGCGTGGGCGGCTTTGGCCGAGGACACGGCGATGTCTATTTCGCCGCTTTTGCCACTGGTGTCGGTGGCGAGCAGCGCTTTACCGTTGTTGATTTTGTCCAGGTTGATCTGGCACAGGTCTTTATCACCTGCCGCGAAAGCAGGGGACGCCAGCATCGCAGCGGTAATGAACAAGCCAGCAAGAGCGGAACGCTTCATAGGGTATCTCCTTGCGCAAAAGGGCTCGACGCTGCTGGCGTTGAACGGCTGCCAGCGACATCAGTGATGAGCCTCGTTTGTCGAGGCCTATGCAGATGACTACGCTGGCGCGCCAGGGTTCTGTTTTTTTGCAGGCTCATTTTTGCAGGATCAGTGGGCGCGGGCCTGTGTAACACGGTCCACCAGGTAGACCAGCCCGTGATAATCAATGCCGCCATGCTGGCTTAGGCCGATCTCGCAGGTGCGGCTGGTGGAGATGCCCTCGCTGCAATGCTGCACCGCGTCCTTGAGGGTGCGCAGTGAGTGGGCGTTGAGTTCCGGCGTGGTGAAACCCTTATCGCCAGCAAACCCGCAGCAATGAATGCCTTCCGGGATGACCACGGTGTTGGAGCAACGCCGGGCCAGGTCGATCAGCGCCTGGCTCTCGCCCAGATGCTGGGTGCTGCAGGTGACGTGCACGGCGATGGGGGCTGCCTGTGGTGTGAAATCGAGGCGATCCATCAAGTGAGTGCGGATAAAACGCACAGGATCGTAAAGATCCAGCCGTGTTTCAGCCAGATCCTGCACCAGGCGCAAGGTGCACGGACTGGTGTCGCAGTAAATCGGGTCGAGCCCGCCGCGGCTGGCGTGGAGCAGGGCGCCGATCAATTCCTGGCGCTTGTGTTCGGCCTGTTCAACGTAGCCTTTGGAGGCAAAGGGCTGGCCGCAGCACAGGTTGTCCTGATTGTCGGGGAAGACGACTTGGTAACCGGCCTTTTCCAAGAGGCTGCGGGTTTTGTCGTACAACGACATCTGTTCTTTATCTCCCGCCGCCGGGCCCATGGCGCGTGAGACGCAGGCGGCCAAGTAGACCACCCGTGGCCGCTCGTCAGTGACCGCCGGGCTGAAGCGGATGGCTTTCTCCGGCTGCGGCATGGCGTTTGTCCACTGCGGAATCTGTCCCTTGGACAGCTTGGTCACGCTGGCCGACAGCTTCGTCAGGCGAGGTGCGCCCAGCAGCATGCGCGCGCCATTGGCCACATGCAGGGTAAAGCGCGCGCCTTGTAGTGCAGTGGCGAAATGAGTGGCGAGCCATTCGGCCGTTTTCGTACGGTCGGCGTCATGGCTGCGCAGTTTTTTCACCAAGTCGCCGGTATTGATTCCCACGGGGCACCGTTGAGCGCAAAGGCCGGTGGCGGCGCACGTGTCGATGCCTTGATAGTGGTAGGCGGCTTCCAGCTCGGTGGTGTCAACGCCAGCTCGTTTCTTCGCCTGGATATCGCGCCAGATCACGATGCGTTGGCGTGGACTCAAGGTCAGGCCTTTCGACGGGCACACCGGCTCGCAGAAGCCGCATTCGATGCACTTATCCACAAGCTCGTCGGCGGCGGGTAGCGGCTTGAGGTGTTTGAGGTGGATTTGCGGGTCTTCGCTGAGCACCACGTCCGGATTGAGGATGCCGTTGGGGTCGAGTAGCCGCTTGAGTTGCCACATCAATTGATAGGCGTCGCTGCCCCACTCCAACTCAACGAACGGCGCCATGTTGCGGCCGGTACCGTGTTCAGCTTTCAACGAACCACCAAACTCCACCGCTACCAGTTGCGCCACGTCGTCCATGAACGCTTGGTAGCGTGTGATTTCTTCCGCGCTGTTGAAGCCTTGAGTGAACACGAAGTGCAGATTGCCTTCCAGTGCGTGTCCGAAAAGTATCGCTTCGTCGTAGTGATGTTTGTCGAACAGTTCGATCAAGCGGTTGACGCCGATTGCCAGTTGCTCGACCGGAAAGGTGACGTCTTCGATGATCACCGTGGTGCCGGTTTTGCGTACGGCGCCGACAGCGGGAAAGGTGTCTTTGCGAATGGCCCACAGGCGCGCATTTTCTACCGGGTCTTCGGTGAAATCGACCTGTTTCTCCACAGGGAAATCGGCCAGTGAGGCCATGATCAGCGCCAATTGCTCATGCAACAAAGACGGCGACGCTGCGCGAGATTCGATCAACAGTGCGCAGGCATTTTCCGATAGATGTTGTACGAAGGCGGGCATGCCCGGCTTGTCTTGTACCGAGCGCATGCTGCGTCGATCCAACAGCTCGACGGCCGAGACCGGTTGGGTCTTGAGGGCGGTCACCGCGTTGCAGCAGGTCTCGACATCCGGAAACACAATCAATGCCGAGGCTTTGTTCGGATGATCAACCACCGTGTCATAGGTGACCGCACTGATAAATCCAAGCGTACCCTCGGAGCCCACGAGCAGATGGCTGAGGATATCCAACGGCTCATCGAAATCAACCAGGGCATTAAGTGACAGCCCGGTGGTATTTTTCAGACGGTATTTGTGGCGGATTTTTGCCGCCAATTCAGCGTTTGCCCGCGTCTCGTGACCCAATGCCGCCAGGCGCTCCAGCAGCGTGCCGTGTTGTTCGCGAAACGCCGCCACGCTGGCCGCGTCTTCGGTGTCTAGTCGGCTGCCGTCAGCCAGTACCAAGCGGATGCCTGCCAGGGTGTGATAGGTGTTCTGCGCCGTGCCGCAGCACATACCGCTGGCGTTGTTGGCGACGATGCCGCCGATCTTGCAGGCATTGATTGACGCCGGATCCGGCCCGATCTTGCGCCCAAAAGGCGCCAGCCACGCATTGGCCTGGGCGCCGATCACGCCAGGTTGCAGGCGAATTTGCGTGCCCTGCCCACGAACTTCGCGGCCGTTCCAATTGTCCCCCAGCACGATCAGCACTGAGTCGCTGATGGCTTGGCCCGAAAGGCTGGTGCCGGCTGCGCGGAAGGTGACGGCCACACGGTCGCGTTGGGCGAATTGCAACAGCGCCACCACCTCGTCTTCGGACTCCACGCGGATCACCAGCTGTGGGATCAGTCGGTAAAAACTCGCGTCGGTGCCGAAAGCAAGGGTGGAAAGTGGATCGTTGAAACGCCGATCTTTCGGGATCAGTTGTGCGACGTCGCTCAGAAAAGCAGCAGGCAGGCTCATCGGTCCTCCAGAAATAGCAGACGCCGGAATGGGTGTCCGGCGTCGATTCTTACCCTATTACGTACCGGCCTTAATGCACCAGCATACCGGTGAGCCAGTAGGCCTGCGCCAGGGTGATCAACCCGACGATCGTCGCAAAAAACAGGCTGTGCTTGAGGGTAAAGCGGAACAAGTCGGACTCCTTACCCACCAAGCCTGTGGCGGCGCAGGCCACGGCAATCGATTGTGGCGAGATCATTTTGCCGGTCACACCGCCACTGGTATTCGCGGCGACCAACAGTGTGTCGTTGACCCCGATCTGATGCGCGGTGGTGGCTTGCAGCGAGCTGAACAAAGCATTGGACGACGTGTCGGAGCCTGTCAGGAAAACGCCCAGCCACCCGAGGAATGGCGAGAAGAATGGGAAGGCTGCACCTGTGCCCGCCAATACCAGCGCCATGGTCGAAGACATGCCGGAGTAGTTGGTGACAAAAGCGAAGGCCAGCACCATGCCAATGGACAGGATTGGCCAGCGCAGTTCGTAGAAGGTCTCTTTTAAAGTGGTAAGACCAGTTTTTAGATTGATCTTCAGCACCAGCATCGAGATCAGCGCAGAGAAGAAAATCGCTGTGCCGGTCGCCGAGATGGGGTCCAGCTTGAACACCGTCGGAATTGCAGTGGGGTTGGTCACAATCGGCGCAACTTTGATCACCAGTTGGTCCAGGTGCGGGATCGCGAAGTTGAACACCCAGCTATACATCGAGCCGCCAGCGGCGAACATGGCTTTGAACGGCTTGAGGGTCCAGATAGTGACCAGCACGGTCAGAATAAGGAACGGTGACCAGGCCTTGAAAATTTGCCCCAGGCTGTAGGGCGAGACAACCGTGTTACGTGGCAGACCAAAACCGCCGGCGCTGGCGGTGACCGCTGCGCTTGAAGTCGCACCGGCAATCTGTGCGCCTGCTGTGCGCTTGGGTTGCCAGACTTTCAGGAACAGGGTCAGGGAGATCAGGCTGGCGAGCGCGGAGGTGATGTCCGGCAGTTCCGGGCCGATGAAGTTGGAAGTGAAGTACTGGGTGATGGCAAAGCTCAAGCCCGCTACCAGTGCGGCCGGCCAGGTTTCACGCACGCCGCGCAAGCCGTCCATCATGAACACCAGCCAGAACGGCACGAACAGCGACAGCAGGGGCAGCTGACGGCCAGTCATGGCGCCGATTTTGAACGCATCGATGCCAGTCACTTGACCTGCAACGATGATCGGGATGCCGAGTGCGCCGAAGGCCACGGGGGCGGTGTTGGCAATCAGGCACAGGCCAGCGGCGTACAGTGGATTGAAGCCCAGGCCGACGAGCAGTGCCGCGGTGATTGCCACGGGAGCGCCGAAACCGGCGGCACCTTCCAGAAATGCGCCGAAGCAAAAGCCGATTAGCAGCACTTGCAGGCGTTGGTCGTCGGTGATCGATAGGACTGAGCTGCGAATGACTTCGAACTGGCCGCTCTTGACGGTCAGTTTGTACAGGAACACGGCCGCGACAATGATCCACGCGATAGGCCAAAGGCCATAGGCAAAACCGTAACCGGCGGCGGCCAGTGCCATGTCCACCGGCATCTGGAAGGCAAAGATCGCCACCAGGATCGACAGCGCCAAGGTGATGCTGCCGGCTACGTGGCCTTTGAGACGAAACACGGCCAGGGCCAGAAAGAAGAATACGATCGGAATAACGGCCGCCAGTGCGGACAGGCCGAGGCTGCCGAGTGGGCTGTAAAGCTGTTGCCAGGTTTGCATATGGGGTGGCCCCTGATTGTTGTTGTTTAGTCAGCTTGGGTAATTGGTAATACCAATTTACAATCGCTGTTGGCTAGAGTAAAAGCCTTGGCAGGGGTGTGTCAATTTGCCGCTCGCGAAACTTTGGTCGTAGGTCTGCGCACAGGGTGTTCTGATCGGTTGAAACGAGGGCGTTCTGATAGGTGCTGCAAGCGCTTCGATAGGCCAGAATAGAGGCCCCGGCGAGTGGTCGGGATGGTGGAGAATGAGTTATGGGGTTTGATCAGGTGCGTCAGCGCCGTTTGTCTGACGATATCGTCGAGCAGCTTGAGGGCATGATCCTCGAGGGCACGCTAAAGTCCGGCGAGCGCTTGCCGGCCGAACGGGCGTTGGCTGAGCAATTTGGCGTCTCGCGCCCTTCCTTGCGGGAGGCGATCCAGAAATTGTCTGCCAAAGGTTTGCTCGTCAGCCGTCAGGGCGGGGGTAACTACGTGGCCGAGTCATTGGGCTCGACTTTCAGTGATCCGCTGCTGCACCTGCTGGAAAACAATCCCGAAGCTCAGCGTGATCTGTTGGAGTTTCGCCAGACCCTTGAAGCCTCTTGTGCCTATTACGCAGCGCTGCGCGCCACCGAAGTCGACCGCGAACGTCTTACCGCAGCTTTCGAAGCGCTGCAGGATTGCTACACCCGCTCTGATGAAGCGAGTCGAGTGGAGGAGGGCGCGGCGGATGCGCGGTTTCACCTGGCTATCGCTGAGGCCAGCCACAACGCCGTGCTACTGCACACCATTCGCGGGCTGTTCGACTTGCTCAAGCGTAACGTGGTGACCAACATTGGTGGCATGTACCAGCAGCGTACGGAAACCCGTGACATGTTGATCAGTCAGCATCGGGATCTGTACCTGGCAATCATCGAGGGGCGGGCCGAGCAGGCGCGAGAAGTTTCCACACGTCACCTGCTGTATGTGCAGGAAGTGTTGGAGGAGGTGCGTCAGGAGGTTCAGCGTGTGGCGCGTGCGGAGCGGCGCAAGGGAATGTAGCCGAGGGAAGTTCCCAGGGCTACACCGCAGCAAGGATCAGTCTTCCTTGCCCTTGTTACGCACAGCACGATGCAATTCGCGATTGGAATCGCGCTCGCGCTCGGTATCACGCTTGTCGTATTCCTTCTTGCCTTTGCCCAAGGCGATCTCGCACTTGACCAGGTGCTTGCTCCAGTACCAGGACAGGCAGATGCAGGCGTAGCCCTTCTGCTGTACGGCGGAGGCGAGCTTTTCCAGTTCGCGAGCGTTGAGCAACAATTTGCGCGTGCGTACCGGGTCGGCAATCACGTGGGTGCTCGCGGTGGTCAGCGGGGTGATATGACTGCCGAGCAGCCACGCCTCGCCATCCTTGAGCAGCACATAACTGTCGACCAGTTGCAGCTTGCTGGCACGCAGACTCTTTACTTCCCAGCCGGCCAGGACCAGACCAGCCTCGAACCGATGTTCGATGAAGTAATCGTGTCGCGCCTTTTTATTTTGCGCGATGGTCCCTGTGGGGTGTTTCTTTTGTTTAGCCATAGGGGCGGCATTATAGGGAGTTGCGAGCGTGTCGGCTACGGTCAACCTGCGTGCTTGAGCGTGTTGGACGAATCCCGGACAATGCGGGCAGTTCTCTGGTTTTTTTCTTTCGCGGATCGGGCTGTTCCTTCGCGATGTTTGCCGCTCAGCTGTGGAAATAACGCACACATGACGACGCATATTCAACGTTCGGCGCTGCTGCCTTATCCGGCTCAAGCGCTTTATGACCTGGTCAACGACGTGGCGCGTTACCCGGAATTCTTGCCCTGGTGCTCGACGGCCGAAGTGCTGGAGGGCAGCGATGAGCACATGGTCGCCAGCGTTGGGGTCGCGAAGGGCGGCCTCAGCCAGCACTTTGTAACGCGCAATGTGCTGGTGCCCGGGAAATCCATCGAAATGAATTTGCAGGAAGGGCCTTTCACCCAGTTGCATGGCGTCTGGGTATTCAAGGCGCTGACCGATAAGGCCTGCAAAATCAGCCTGGATCTTTCCTTTGATTACGCCGGGCCTATCGTGCGGGCGACGTTGGGGCCTCTATTCAACCAAGCGGCCAATACCTTGGTGGATGCATTCTGTCAGCGAGCCAAGCAACTGCATGGTTGAGATTGAAGTGGTGTATGCCGCCGTGGATCGCCAGGTTTTGCTGTTGGTGACAGTGCCGGAGGGCACCAGCGTGCGCTCGGCGGTGCAGGCGTCAGGTATTGCCGTGCACTTTCCAGAGCTGGATCTGGCTGATTGCCCTTTGGGGATATTCGGCAAGGTGGTCGCGGACGCGCAAGTGCGTGCCGTGCAGGCGGGTGATCGTATTGAGATTTACCGGTCGCTGCTGGCGGACCCGAAAGAGGTGCGCCGGCTGCGCGCAGCCAAGGCTGCTTTGGCCAAGCAGCAGAACTCGTAAGCCCTCCAAATGGCAGGCAGCAAAAAGCCCGGCATGCCGGGCTTTTTGTTGGGCGCCGCAAACTTACTGCGGGCTGGTGTCCAGAGGCTGCGGCGTCGGGACGGGAACAGTTTCCACGCCGTCGACGTCTTTCTGGATCTTGTCGAGCAAAGATCCAGGCTTAGCCGGTACTTCAGACTTCGGCTTCTCGTCTTCCTGTGCAGGTGCGGTCACGTTAGTGCCGTTATCCTTGCCGAGCAGGGCTTCATCACGGCTTACGCCGGGCATGAAGTCACCGGACAGGCTGACAAGCTGGTCATTGCCATTGAAGATGACACTGACACGCTCCTGCTGGCGTTCACCGCCACCTGGTTGCAGGCTGTAGAGATAATCCCAGCGATCGGCGTGGAAAGTGTCGGTCAGCAGGGGGTTACCCATGATAAACCGTACTTGCCGTCGGGTCATTCCGGGGCGTAACTGGTCTATCATGTCCTGCGTGACGACATTGCCCTGCTGGATGTCGATTTTGTAAACCCCGGGGAATGAACAACCGGCGAGTGCGAGCAGTCCCACAAAGGTGAAACTGGTTAGCAAGAGCTTGGTGTTTTGCATCGGTGGGCGACTTCCACTATCTTGGCTGGGACAACGTAAACGCCGATCATACCCGTATTAAGAGAAGCTGCGAAGCAGCATCCGCGAGAAAGCTAACCATGGTTGAAAATAGCGAACTACGCAAAGCCGGTCTTAAAGTGACTCTGCCACGAGTCAAGATTCTACAAATGCTCGATTCTGCTGAGCAGCGCCACATGAGTGCCGAGGATGTCTACAAGGCACTGATGGAGTCTAACGAGGACGTTGGCCTGGCCACGGTTTACCGTGTGCTGACCCAGTTTGAAGCCGCAGGGCTGGTGGTTCGTCATAATTTCGACGGCGGTCATGCAGTGTTCGAATTGGCTGACGGTGGTCATCACGACCACATGGTTGACCTGGATACCAATGAGGTTATCGAGTTCACCAGCCCTGAGATCGAGGCCCTGCAGCATAAGATTGCTGAGGAGCATGGATTCGATTTGGTTGACCATAATCTGGTCCTGTACATCCGTAAGAAAAAGTAACAAGCGCTGCAGATTGACGCTGCAAAACGATCGAAGGCGACCTCAGGGTCGCCTTCGTGCTTTCTATAATGGAGAAAATTGTCTGCTTAGGCCTTAGTCGCCACGACCATCTTCTTCGCGTGCGCCAAAGACTCCTTGGTCAAATCGATACCACCGAGCATGCGCGCGACTTCTTCCACGCGCTCCGACTTATTCAGCTTGGACACTGCTGTGTGTGTTGCATCACTGCCGCGTACCTTATGCACAAACAAATGCTGGTGCCCTTGGGCCGCGACTTGCGGCAAGTGAGTGACCGTTAGCACTTGGCCTCGATCCCCCAGGCGCCGCAACAACTGGCCAACAATTTCCGCCGTCGGCCCGCCAATGCCCACATCGACTTCATCGAATACCAGGGTTGGCACCCGAGAGGTTTGCGCGGTAATTACCTGAATCGCCAGGCTGATCCGCGACAGCTCGCCACCAGATGCCACTTTTGCCAGTGCTTTGAGCGGCTGTCCAGGGTTGGCGCTGACCAGTAGTTCCACCTGTTCCAGGCCGTGGGGCTGCAGTTCGTTGCTGGCGTTGGTGCGCAATTCAATAGTGAAGCGTCCGCCGGGCATACCCAGGCGCTGGATTTCCAACTCCACTGCGCTGGCCAGGCCAGTGGCTGCTTGTTGGCGCAGGTCGCTCAGTTCGCGCGCTTTCTCTTGGTAATGACGGGCGAAAGAAGCGAGCTCGTCACCCAGGCGCTCGATAGATTCATCGTTGGCGTTCAGGGTCTCGATTTCATCCAGTAGCTTCTGCTGCATCGTCGCTACTTCGGTGGGCTGGATTCGATGTTTGCGCGCCAGGGTATAAATGGTGTCCAGGCGTTCTTCTATTTCCTGCAGGCGTGCCGGGTCGGCATCGAAATGATCCAGGAAACGGTTCAGTTCGCCTACCGCTTCTTCTACTTGAATCTGTGCACTGGTGAGCAGGGTAGTGGCCTCACTCAGCGACCCGGACGCGTTGTTCACGCTCGACAAGCGATTGAGGCTGGCAGTCAGTGCATTGAGCACATTGCCGGAATCGCTCTCGCTACATTGTTCCACCACCTGCCGGCAGATACCCAGCAGGGTTTCTGCGTTGGTGAGGTTCTTATGTTCTTGCTCAAGCTGCTCTAGTTCGTTCTCGCCCAGGCCCAGGCTTTCCAGCTCTTCGAGTTGGTAACTGAGCAACTGATGACGAGCGCGTTGTTCATCGCCGGAATTGGAGAGCCGCTCCAGCTCTTGGCGAGTCTGGCGCCAGCGTTGAGCGGCAAGTTGCACCTGGCGGGCAAGGTCTGTCGCGCCAGCGTATTCGTCGAGCAGGCGGCGATGGGTGTCGGTTTTCAGCAGGGACTGGTGTTCGTGTTGGCTGTGGATATCTATCAGCAACTCGCCCAGGGCTTTCAAGTCGCCCAACGGGCAAGGTGTGCCGTTGATATAGCCACGTGAACGGCCTTCCGCCGTGATGACCCGGCGCAGGATGCACGGACCTTCATTATTAAGGTCGCGCTCGGCCAGCCAGGCTTCCGCCTCGGGTATGTCTGCCAGGTCGAAGGTGGCAAGGATGTCGGCCTTGTCCGCACCGGGGCGAACCACGCCGCTGTCGGCGCGATCACCCAGGGTAAGGCCCAGGGCGTCTAGCATGATCGACTTGCCGGCGCCGGTTTCGCCTGTGATTACGCTCATCCCGCGATCCAATTCGAGATCCAGGTGTTCAACGATGGCGTAGTTATGTACGGACAGGTGCACGAGCATGTTGGCCGCTCCCAGGCTTTAGGTCTGGTTATTTATACAGTGTTTTGTTTGGCGCTGACAATCCTGACGCTTAGCTCGATTTGCTTGAGTCAGCGTCTTTTTAAGCGCTGCCAGGAATTAGTGAGCAGGAATTGATGAAGGTCAGTCGAAAGACTTTTGGTAACGCCTTCGCCCTTGAACCTGGAAATTGTGACCCCATATACCGGAACAGAAGCGCGAGTTGAGTTCGCGCATGATTTTGAAAGGAGAAAACTATGGCTGACGAACAGACGCAGGATACGCAAACTCCAGACGCCAATTCGGCTGTCGGCGATGAGCTGGCAACTCGCGTGCAAGTGCTCGAAGAGCAATTGGCTGCTGCGCAGGACCAGTCTTTGCGTGTTGCCGCCGATCTGCAGAACGTCCGCCGCCGTGCCGAGCAGGATGTAGAAAAGGCTCACAAATTCGCACTGGAGAAGTTCGCCAGTGATTTGCTGCCGATCATTGACAGCCTGGAGCGTGGCCTTGAGTTGTCCAACCCGGACGACGAAAACATCCGCCCGATGCGCGAAGGGATCGAGCTGACCCTGAAAATGTTCCAGGACACCCTGAAGCGTTATCAGTTGGAAGCCATCGATCCAATGGGCGGTGAACCGTTCAACGCTGAACATCACCAAGCCATGGCCATGCAGGAAAGCCATGACCTGGAGCCTAATAGCGTGTTGAAAGTGTTCCAGAAGGGATATCAGCTCAACGGTCGCTTGCTGCGCCCGGCGATGGTTGTGGTGAGCAAGGCGCCTGCACCGGTTTCGCCTTCTATTGATGAGCAGGCTTGAAATACGCCGTAAGGCCCCCATCTATAAGTCAAGCGTTTAAGTGCTACCGCAGTTAGCCACCACTGCTGCGGCAACCAAATTCAAGTTTCGGGAGAGTAAATCATGGGCAAAATTATCGGTATCGACCTGGGGACCACCAACTCCTGTGTCTCCGTCATGGAAAACGGCAAAGCTAAAGTTATCGAAAACGCCGAAGGCGCGCGTACTACGCCGTCGATCATTGCTTATGCAAATGATGGCGAGATCCTGGTTGGTCAGTCGGCCAAGCGCCAGGCTGTGACCAACCCGCACAACACGCTGTACGCGGTGAAGCGTCTGATCGGTCGTAAGTTCGACGAAGAAGTCGTACAGAAAGACATCAAGATGGTGCCTTACAAAATCGCCAAGGCTGACAACGGTGACGCCTGGGTTGAAGTAAATGGCAACAAGATGTCTGCACCGCAGATCTCGGCTGAAGTCTTGAAAAAGATGAAAAAGACTGCCGAAGATTACCTCGGTGAAGCAGTGACTGAGGCGGTGATCACCGTTCCGGCCTACTTCAACGACAGCCAGCGTCAGGCGACCAAAGACGCCGGCCGCATCGCGGGCCTGGACGTAAAACGCATCATCAACGAACCTACCGCAGCGGCTCTCGCTTACGGTATGGACAAGGCCAAAGGCGATCACACCGTGATCGTTTATGACCTGGGTGGCGGTACTTTTGACGTTTCGGTCATCGAGATCGCTGAAGTTGACGGCGAGCACCAGTTTGAAGTGTTGGCCACCAATGGTGACACTTTCCTGGGCGGTGAAGACTTCGATATTCGTCTGATCGACTACCTCGTTGACGAATTCAAGAAAGAAAGCGGCATGAACCTCAAGGGTGACCCGCTGGCCATGCAGCGCCTGAAAGAAGCTGCTGAGAAGGCCAAGATCGAGCTGTCCTCGAGCATGTCGACTGACGTGAACCTGCCGTACATCACTGCAGATGCCACCGGTCCTAAGCACTTGAACGTGAAGATCTCTCGCGCCAAGTTGGAAGCACTGGTTGAAGACCTGGTTCAGCGCACCATCGAACCTTGCCGCATCGCCTTGAAAGATGCTGGTATCGACGTTGGCTCCATCAACGACGTGATCCTGGTCGGTGGCCAGACCCGTATGCCGTTGGTGCAGCAGAAAGTTACTGAGTTCTTCGGTAAAGAAGCACGTAAAGACGTGAACCCGGACGAAGCAGTTGCCATGGGTGCTGCTATCCAAGGCGCGGTATTGGCCGGTGACGTGAAAGACGTGCTGCTGCTGGACGTCAGCCCGCTGACCCTGGGTATCGAAACCATGGGCGGCGTGATGACCGCGCTGATCGAGAAAAACACCACGATTCCTACCAAGAAATCCCAAGTGTTCTCGACTGCCGACGACAATCAAGGTGCTGTGACCATTCACGTGCTGCAAGGTGAGCGTAAGCAAGCGGCTCAGAACAAGTCCCTGGGCAAGTTCGACCTGGCTGAGATTCCACCAGCACCCCGTGGCGTGCCACAGATCGAAGTGACCTTCGACATCGATGCCAACGGTATCCTGCACGTTGGCGCGAAAGACAAGGCGACCGGCAAAGAGCAGAAGATCACCATCAAGGCCAACTCCGGTCTGTCTGATGAAGAAATTCAACAGATGATTCGTGATGCTGAAGCCAACGCTGATGCGGATGCCAAGTTTGCTGAACTGGCTGGTGCACGCAACCAAGGTGATGCACTGGTTCACTCGACACGCAAAATGGTCGCTGATGCTGGCGATAAAGTGACGGCTGAAGAGAAGGCCGCAATCGAAGCTGCCGTAGTTGCCCTGGAAGCCGCCGTTAAAGGCGACGACAAGGCTGCTATCGAAGCCAAGATCGAAGAGCTGTCCAAAGTCTCCGCGCCAGTGGCTCAGAAAATGTATGCCGAACAAGGTCAGCCAGCTGACGGTGCAGCGCAACAGGCAGAGCCTGAAGCCAAGCACGACGATGTTGTCGATGCCGAGTTTGAAGAAGTTAAAGACCAGAAGTAACTTGGTCGCCCGGTTGACCGCTTTTAAGCGGTGACTGGTAGGATGTCGCCGCGCGGGAGCTTGCTCCCGCGTTGGCGTGTCTGGGGTAGGCGAATTTTTACAGCATGCGACAGCGTTCGGATGCTGGCGGTGTGATCGGGAATGCTCCTGCTTTCCGAGCAATAACTACCGCATTTTTGGCCGGGTCCCTGGCTAAAAGTAGTAATGACCAGGATCGTTGAATTGACGTGAGTTGGGTCCGGGCCTGTATTGGGGCTCAACGAGTTTGGCGGGGCTCAGGAGGGTCTGGCCGAACGTCCTTAAGAGTGCAAAGACTTATGGCAAAGCGTGACTATTACGAAGTGTTGGGTGTGGAGCGCGGCTCCAGCGAGGCGGACCTGAAGAAGGCCTACCGTCGCCTGGCGATGAAGCATCACCCGGACCGTAATCCGGATAGCAAAGAATCCGAAGAGATGTTCAAAGAGGCCAATGAGGCCTACGAATGCCTGTCTGACCCCAACAAGCGTGCGGCCTACGATCAGTATGGCCATGCCGGTGTCGACCCGAGCATGGGTGGCGGCGGTGCTGGTTTTGGCGGTCAGAACTTCTCCGACATTTTCGGCGATGTATTCAGCGACTTCTTCGGCGGTGGTCGGGGTGGTCAGCGTGGCGGCGCCCAGCGTGGCAGCGATTTGCGCTACACGCTGGAATTGAACCTGGAAGAAGCCGTGCGCGGCACCAGCGTCAATATTCGCGTGCCGACGCTGGTCAACTGCAAGCCGTGCGATGGTTCGGGTGCCAAGAAGGGCTCCTCGCCGATCACCTGCCCGACGTGTGGTGGTATCGGCCAGGTTCGTATGCAGCAGGGCTTCTTTTCGGTGCAGCAGACCTGCCCGCGCTGCCATGGCCAGGGCAAGATCATTTCTGATCCGTGCGATTCCTGCCACGGCGAAGGGCGTGTCGAAGAGTACAAGACACTGTCGGTAAAGGTGCCGGCTGGCGTGGATACCGGTGACCGCATTCGCCTGTCGGGCGAAGGCGAGGCGGGTGCTCAAGGCGGACCTACGGGCGACCTGTACGTGGTAATCAACGTGCGCGAGCACTCGATTTTCCAGCGCGACGGCAAGCACCTGTTCTGTGAAGTGCCGATCAGCTTTGTCGACGCAGCCTTGGGTGGCGAGCTGGAAATCCCGACGCTGGACGGTCGGGTCAAGCTCAAGATTCCTGAGGGCACGCAGACCGGCAAGCAGTTCCGTATTCGTGGCAAAGGCGTTGCGCCGGTGCGCGGTGGTGGAGCGGGCGACCTGATGTGTCGTGTGGCGGTTGAAACGCCGGTCAATCTGGGGCGTCGTCAGCGCGAATTGCTTGAAGAGTTCCGCAGCTCGCTGGAAGGCGATGACTCACACTCGCCGAAAACCACGGGCTTTTTCGATGGCGTGAAGCGCTTCTTCGGCGACCTGTAAGGAATTGAATATGCGACGTATAGCCGTAATGGGCGCTGCCGGGCGCATGGGCAAGACGCTGGTTGAAGCGGTGCAACAGCGCTCGCCGGCCTCCGGGCTGACCGCGGCGATTGTGCGCCCGGGCAGCACGTTGATCGGTGCGGATGCCGGTGAGTTGGCTTCTCTGGGGCGTATCGGTGTTTCGCTGTCCGGCCATTTGGAGCAGGTGGCTGATGAGTTCGACGTACTGATCGACTTTACGCTGCCGGACGTGATGCTGAAAAACCTGGCGTTCTGCCGCAAGGCGGGCAAGGCCATGGTGATTGGCACCACCGGTTTGACGGCTGAGCAGAAGCAGTTACTGGTGGAGGCGGGGAAGGATATTCCGGTCGTCTTCGCGGCGAACTTCAGTGTCGGTGTGAATCTGTCGCTCAAGTTGCTGGACCTGGCGGCGCGCGTGCTGGGTGATGAAGCGGATATCGAGATCATCGAGACCCATCACCGCCACAAGATCGACGCGCCTTCGGGTACTGCATTGCGCATGGGTGAAGCGATCGCCGATGCGCTGGGCCGAGACTTGTCGAAAGTGGCGGTGTACGGGCGTGAAGGCCACACCGGTGCGCGTGCGCGTGACACCATCGGCTTTGCGACTGTGCGCGGGGGCGACGTGGTCGGTGATCACACTGTGTTGTTCGCCACTGAAGGCGAGCGCCTGGAAATCACGCACAAGGCATCCAGTCGGATGACCTTTGCCAAGGGCGCGGTACGTGCTGCGCTGTGGTTGGAAGGGCGCGAGCCAGGTCTCTACGACATGCGCGATGTGCTGGATCTGCACTAATAGTCGCTAAAATAGGGCCTCAAGCTTATGCTTGGGCCCCGTTTTTACCCGCTAGGCGACGTGCTGTCGCATTCCCCTGCCTTTAAGGCTCATTAGCGGTGGACCAAAAAAGCCTTTTTCTGTAAGCTACAGCTTTAGTGTGTTCACTAAAAGCGCGCAGAATAATTCAGTGAATGAGCGGGGTGACGTGTCCATACGTCACTCCGCTTTTTTACACCTGCGATCGCCCTTTCAGGCTTTATTTACGGGAGGTCTTCTTGACTAAGCCAGCCATACTCGCCCTTGCTGATGGCAGCATTTTTCGCGGCGAAGCCATTGGAGCCGACGGTCAGACCGTTGGAGAGGTGGTGTTTAACACTGCCATGACCGGCTATCAGGAAATCCTTACCGATCCTTCCTACGCCCAACAGATCGTTACCCTGACCTATCCGCACGTCGGCAACACCGGTACTACACCGGAAGATGTCGAGTCTGATCGTGTCTGGTCGGCCGGTCTGGTGATTCGTGACCTGCCACTGGTTGCGAGCAACTGGCGTAACACGATGTCGCTGTCCGACTACCTGAAAGCCAACAACGTTGTGGCGATCGCTGGTATCGATACGCGTCGCCTGACACGCATCCTGCGTGAAAAAGGCTCGCAGAACGGCTGCATCATGGTCGGTGACAATATCTCCGAAGAGGCGGCGATTGCCGCAGCGCAAGGTTTCCCTGGCCTGAAAGGCATGGACCTGGCGAAAGTCGTCAGCGTTAAAGAGAAGTACGAGTGGCGCTCTACTGTCTGGGACTTGAAGACCGACAGTCACGCGACTATCGATGCCGCTGAGCTGCCATATCACGTTGTCGCCTATGATTACGGCGTCAAGTACAACATCCTGCGCATGTTGGTCGAGCGTGGTTGCCGCGTGACAGTGGTGCCGGCGCAAACTCCGGCCAGCGACGTATTGGCTCTGCAGCCAGACGGCGTGTTCTTGTCCAACGGCCCGGGTGACCCTGAGCCATGCGACTACGCCATCCAGGCCATCAAGGAAGTGCTGGAGACCGAAATTCCGGTGTTCGGCATCTGCCTCGGCCACCAGCTGCTGGCACTGGCCTCCGGCGCCAAGACCCTGAAAATGGGCCACGGCCACCACGGTGCCAACCACCCCGTTCAAGACCTGGACACTGGGGTCGTGATGATCACCAGCCAGAACCACGGCTTTGCGGTGGATGAAGCGACCTTGCCGGCTAATGTCCGCGCCATTCACAAGTCGCTGTTCGACGGTTCCCTGCAAGGCATCGAGCGCACCGACAAGAGCGCGTTCAGCTTCCAGGGCCACCCTGAAGCCAGCCCGGGCCCGAACGACGTAGCGCCGCTGTTCGACCGTTTCATCAATGAGATGGCCAAGCGACGCTGACTGAGCGGTCTGCGGGCGGCCCCTAACTCCGGCGGCCCCCGCAGCCTCTCTAAAGATTGTTCAAGACGGCTTGCCGACTGACCTGCGGATTTGAGTGACAAACCCATGCCAAAACGTACAGACATAAAAAGCATCCTGATTCTCGGCGCTGGCCCGATCGTGATCGGCCAGGCCTGCGAATTCGACTACTCCGGCGCCCAGGCCTGTAAAGCCCTGCGCGAGGAGGGCTACCGCGTCATCCTGGTGAACTCCAACCCGGCCACCATCATGACCGACCCGGACATGGCCGACGCCACCTACATCGAGCCGATCAAGTGGCAGACCGTTGCCAAGATCATCGAGAAGGAGCGTCCGGACGCGCTGCTGCCGACCATGGGCGGCCAGACTGCTCTGAACTGCGCACTGGACCTGGAGCGCGAAGGCGTCCTGGAAAAGTTCGGCGTAGAGATGATCGGCGCGAATGCCGACACCATCGACAAAGCAGAAGACCGTTCGCGCTTTGACAAGGCAATGAAATCCATCGGCTTGGACTGCCCGCGCTCGGGCATCGCCCACAGCATGGAAGAAGCTAACGCAGTGCTCGAGAAGCTGGGCTTTCCGTGCATCATCCGTCCGTCCTTCACCATGGGCGGCACTGGTGGCGGTATCGCTTACAACCGCGAAGAATTCGAAGAAATCTGCGCCCGTGGCCTGGACCTGTCGCCGACCAAAGAGCTGCTGATCGACGAATCCCTGATCGGTTGGAAAGAGTACGAGATGGAGGTTGTCCGCGATAAGAAGGACAACTGCATCATCGTCTGCTCCATTGAAAACTTTGACCCGATGGGCGTGCACACCGGTGACTCGATCACTGTTGCGCCGGCACAGACCCTGACGGACAAGGAATACCAGATCATGCGTAACGCCTCCTTGGCGGTATTGCGCGAGATCGGCGTGGAAACCGGTGGCTCCAACGTCCAGTTCGGCATCTGCCCGGACACGGGTCGCATGGTCGTCATCGAGATGAACCCGCGGGTATCCCGTTCCTCGGCGCTGGCCTCGAAAGCCACCGGTTTCCCGATCGCGCGTATCGCCGCCAAGCTGGCGATCGGCTACACCCTGGACGAGCTGCAGAACGAAATCACCGGTGGCGCTACCCCGGCTTCCTTCGAGCCGTCGATCGACTACGTCGTGACCAAGCTGCCACGCTTCGCCTTCGAGAAGTTCCCGAAAGCCGACGCGCGCCTGACCACTCAAATGAAGTCGGTGGGTGAAGTCATGGCCATCGGCCGGACTTTCCAGGAATCCCTGCAGAAAGCTCTGCGCGGCCTGGAAGTGGGCGTTTGCGGCCTGGACGAGAAGCTCGACCTGAGCAATCCGGAAAGCATGAGCATCCTCAAGCGCGAACTGACCGTGCCGGGCGCCGAGCGCATCTGGTATGTGGCTGACGCCTTCCGCGCCGGTCTGTCGGTCGAAGACATCTTCGGCATGAACATGATCGACCCGTGGTTCCTGGTGCAGATCGAAGATCTGATCAAGGAGGAAGAGAAGGTCAAGACCCTGGGTCTGGCCAGCATCGACCGCGACTTGATGTTCAAGCTCAAGCGCAAAGGCTTCTCCGACATGCGTCTGGCCAAGCTGCTGGGCGTAACCGAGAAAGCGCTGCGTCGTCACCGTCACAAGTTGGAGATCTTCCCGGTCTATAAGCGCGTTGATACCTGCGCAGCCGAGTTCGCCACCGACACCGCCTACATGTACTCGACTTACGAGGAAGAGTGCGAAGCCGCGCCTTCGGGCCGCGACAAGATCATGATTCTGGGTGGCGGTCCAAACCGTATCGGTCAGGGCATCGAGTTCGACTACTGCTGCGTACACGCGGCACTGGCCCTGCGCGAAGACGGTTACGAGACCATCATGGTCAACTGCAACCCGGAAACTGTTTCCACCGACTACGACACTTCCGATCGCTTGTACTTCGAACCAGTGACCTTGGAAGACGTGCTGGAAATCTGCCGGGTTGAGAAGCCTAAGGGTGTAATCGTCCAGTACGGCGGCCAGACCCCGCTGAAACTGGCGCGTGCCCTGGAAGAAGCCGGCGTGCCAATCATCGGCACCAGCCCGGACGCCATCGACCGTGCCGAAGACCGCGAGCGCTTCCAGCAAATGGTTGAGCGCCTGAACCTGCGTCAGCCGCCAAACGCCACCGTGCGCAGCGAAGACGAAGCCATTCGCGCAGCCAGCAAGATCGGCTACCCGCTGGTGGTGCGTCCGTCCTACGTGTTGGGCGGTCGTGCGATGGAAATTGTCTACGAAGAAGAAGAGCTCAAGCGCTACCTGCGTGATGCGGTGAAAGTGTCCAATGACAGCCCGGTGCTGCTCGACCACTTCCTCAACTGCGCCATCGAAATGGACGTGGACGCAGTCTGCGACGGCACTGACGTAGTGATCGGCGCGATCATGCAGCACATCGAACAGGCTGGCGTTCACTCCGGTGACTCCGCTTGCTCGCTGCCTCCGTACTCGCTGCCTGCGCACATCCAGGACGAGATGCGCGAACAGGTCAAGAAAATGGCCCTGGAACTGGGCGTGGTCGGCCTGATGAACGTACAGTTGGCGCTGCAAGGCGAAGACATCTACGTCATCGAAGTCAACCCGCGCGCTTCGCGTACCGTACCGTTTGTTTCCAAGTGCATCGGTGTGTCCCTGGCTATGATCGCTGCCCGCGTGATGGCCGGTAAGACCCTGAAGGAAATCGGCTTCACCAAGGAAATCATTCCGAACTTCTACAGCGTGAAAGAGGCGGTGTTCCCATTCGCTAAATTCCCTGGTGTGGACCCGATCCTGGGCCCAGAGATGAAGTCCACCGGTGAAGTGATGGGCGTGGGCGATACCTTCGGCGAGGCGTTTGCTAAAGCCCAAATGGGTGCCAGCGAAGTGCTGCCGACCGGCGGTACTGCGTTCATCAGCGTGCGCGATGACGATAAGCCGCTGGTTGCGGGCGTGGCCCGTGATTTGATCAACTTGGGCTTCGAAGTCGTGGCCACCGCCGGGACCGCCAAGCTGATCGAAGCTGCCGGCCTGAAAGTGCGTCGCGTGAACAAGGTGACGGAAGGCCGTCCGCACGTGGTCGACATGATCAAGAATGACGAAGTCACCCTGATCATCAACACCACCGAAGGTCGCCAGTCGATCGCGGACTCCTATTCCATTCGTCGTAACGCTTTGCAGCACAAGATCTACTGCACCACCACCATTGCTGCTGGCGAAGCCATCTGTGAAGCGCTCAAGTTCGGTCCGGAAAAGACCGTGCGTCGCTTGCAAGATCTACACGCAGGATTGAAGGCATGACCAAATACCCAATGACCGTCCAGGGCGCCAAGGCCCTGGAAGAGGAACACGCCCATCTGACCAAAGTCGTCCGCCCGAAGCTGAGCCAGGATATCGGCACCGCTCGCGAGCTGGGTGACTTGAAGGAAAATGCCGAATACCACGCTGCTCGCGAGCAGCAAGGTATGGTCGAGGCACGGATCCGTGACATCGAAGGCCGTATGCAGAATGCGGTAATCATCGACGTGACGACCATTCCACATACCGGCAAGGTGATTTTCGGCACCACCGTGGAAATCGCCAATGTCGAGACGGATGAGCGCGTTGTCTACCACATCGTGGGTGAAGACGAAGCTGACTTCAAACTCGGCAAGATCTCCGTTGGTTCTCCGCTCGCCCGCGCCTTGATTGCCAAGGAAGAGGGTGATGTGGTGGCTGTGAAAACGCCAAGCGGCGTGATCGAGTACGAGATTGTTGAAGTTCGTCACGTCTGAAAGACGGCGCCCGCTCTATGCGGGCGCCATGCTTTGGCAGCTCTCCCAGATGCTTTGGGTAGGCGGCCTGTGGTTGTTGCACATCGGTGTGTTACCGGCGCTGGGCCTGATTGGCCTGGCACCGTTGCTGATCGATGAAATCGATGGATTGCTCAGTGCGTTGCTGGTGGGTTTCGCGGCGGCGTGCGTGACGCTCCAGGCGTTGGTGCTGGTCAAGGCCGAAGGCTTGGGGAGTTTGTGGCGGGATATTCGCGGGCAACTGCTGTTGATGGCGCTGTATGCGTGTGCAATGTATTGCATTGTGCATGTCTGGCTGCCGGAAGCGTTGCGCTGGCAGCTGTTCAGCTATCTCGTGCTAGGGTTCTCCGGCCTGGTGCTGGTTATACAGCCTGCACCAGGATGGAGTGGCGGGGCGCGCGAAGCACGCCCGTGACCCTTGTTGTTTACTTGAAGCGATGAACGTTCGACAGTTGCTTGTTGGCGCTGAAGTTCTTGCGATACAGCAGCGCCATCTTGCCGATGACCTGGACCAGGTCCGCTTTGCCCACCTTGCACAGTTCTGCAATGGCGGCCAGGCGCGCTTCGCGATCAAGGATGTTGACCTTGATCTTGATCAGTTCGTGATCGTTCAGTGCGCGTTCGAATTCGGCTAACACACCCTCAGTCAAACCGTTATCTGCCACAATCAAAACTGGTTTCAGATGGTGGCCAATGGATTTGTACTGTTTCTTCTGCTCTTGAGTGAGCGGCATAATCTGACCCCTGCGTCTGATCTTGTAAAAAGCGGCGGCCAGTTTACCCGAGCGAGTCCGGGACCGCCCAGTTAATCACGACCCGTTTTATTTTCGAGGTGGCCCGTGGCCCGTTCCAAAACCAGTCTTAAGTGGCTACAAGAACATTTCAACGATCCTTACGTCAAAAAGGCGCAAAAGGACGGCTACCGTTCCCGGGCCAGCTACAAGCTGTTGGAGATCCAGGACAAGGATAAGTTGATACGTCCCGGCATGAGCGTTATTGATCTGGGTGCAGCCCCTGGCGGGTGGTCCCAGGTGACCAGTCGTCTGATTGGTGGGCAGGGTCGCTTGATCGCTTCCGATATCCTGGAAATGGACAGTATCCCGGATGTGACCTTTGTTCATGGGGACTTCACCCAGGACGCCGTGCTCGCACAGATCCTTGAGGCTGTGGGAAATTCGCAGGTAGACCTTGTGATTTCCGACATGGCCCCCAATATGAGTGGATTACCGGCCGTTGATATGCCGCGCGCGATGTTCCTTTGTGAGCTCGCGCTGGATTTGGCGGGTCGGGTTCTGCGGCCTGGTGGTGATTTTCTGGTGAAGGTCTTCCAGGGCGAAGGTTTTGACGAGTACCACAAGAACATCCGCAAGTTGTTCGACAAGGTGCAAACGCGTAAGCCTGACTCTTCCCGCGACAGGTCGAGGGAGCAGTATTTGCTGTGCCGCGGCTTCCGCGGTGTTGAAGGTGCTGCGAGTGAAGAGCGTTTTTGAGAAATTCGAGGAGGGCGATAGGTTTTTTTATATCGCTTTCGTCACGAAGCTTTACGAATATTGTGTAGTCAAAGTTTCACAAAGGGTTACAGACGGCGCCTGCAAGAGTTGTAGGTAATGTAGTAAGTTAGGCCGGTGAATATCATGCGAAGCGCGCGCCAGTAGCGGAGCTTGCTTCAGAGGGTAGTTAATTGAACGATATGGCAAAGAATCTGATCCTGTGGTTGATCATCGCGGCTGTCCTTGTGACGGTGATGAACAACTTCTCCAGCCCTAACGAGCCGCAGACCCTCAACTATTCCGACTTCATCCAGCAAGTTAAGGATGGCAAGGTCGAGCGCGTAGCGGTTGATGGCTACGTGATTACCGGTAAGCGCGTCGATGGCGACAGCTTCAAGACCATTCGTCCGGCCATTCAGGACAACGGTCTGATCGGCGATCTGGTGGATAACAAGGTCGTTGTTGAGGGCAAGCAGCCTGAGCAGCAAAGCATCTGGACCCAACTTCTGGTGGCGAGCTTCCCGATTCTGGTGATCATCGCTGTGTTCATGTTCTTCATGCGCCAGATGCAAGGCGGTGCGGGAGGCAAGGGCGGGCCGATGAGCTTCGGCAAGAGCAAGGCGCGCCTGCTCTCCGAAGACCAGGTGAAAACCACCCTGGCTGACGTTGCCGGTTGCGACGAGGCCAAGGAAGAAGTGGGTGAACTGGTCGAGTTCCTGCGCGATCCGGGCAAGTTCCAACGCCTGGGTGGTCGTATTCCTCGCGGCGTGCTGATGGTCGGTCCTCCGGGTACTGGTAAAACCTTGCTGGCCAAGGCGATTGCCGGCGAAGCCAAGGTGCCGTTCTTCACTATTTCCGGTTCTGACTTCGTAGAGATGTTTGTTGGTGTCGGTGCAAGCCGTGTTCGCGACATGTTCGAACAAGCCAAGAAGCACGCGCCTTGCATCATCTTCATCGATGAAATCGACGCCGTTGGTCGCCATCGTGGTGCCGGCATGGGCGGTGGTCATGATGAGCGTGAGCAGACCCTCAACCAGTTGCTGGTTGAGATGGACGGCTTTGAAATGAATGACGGCATCATCGTCATCGCTGCAACCAACCGGCCTGACGTGCTGGACCCTGCGCTGCTGCGTCCTGGTCGTTTCGACCGTCAAGTCGTGGTCGGCTTGCCGGATATCCGTGGCCGCGAACAGATCCTGAAAGTACACATGCGCAAAGTGCCAATGGGTGATGATGTGGCTCCGGCCGTGATTGCCCGTGGTACTCCAGGTTTCTCCGGTGCTGACTTGGCTAACCTGGTCAACGAGGCTTCGCTGTTCGCTGCCCGTACCGGCAAGCGCATCGTTGAAATGAAAGAGTTCGAACTGGCGAAAGACAAGATCATGATGGGTGCCGAGCGCAAATCCATGGTCATGTCGGAAAAAGAGAAGCAGAACACTGCTTATCACGAAGCCGGTCACGCCATTGTCGGTCGCGTTGTGCCTGAGCACGACCCGGTCTACAAAGTGTCGATCATTCCTCGTGGTCGGGCGCTGGGTGTCACCATGTTCCTGCCGGAAGAGGATCGTTACAGCCTTTCCAAGCGCGCACTGATCAGCCAGATCTGCTCGCTGTACGGTGGCCGAATTGCTGAAGAGATGACGCTGGGCTTCGACGGTGTGACCACTGGCGCATCCAACGACATCATGCGTGCCAGCCAGATTGCACGGAACATGGTCACCAAGTGGGGCCTCTCTGAAAAACTCGGTCCTTTGATGTATGCCGAGGAAGAGGGCGAGGTATTCCTGGGGCGTGGCGGTGGTGGTCAAAGCGCCAGCTTCTCCGGTGAGACGGCTAAGCTGATCGACTCCGAGGTGCGCAGTATCATTGACCAATGCTACGGCACGGCCAAGCAGATCCTGACCGACAATCGCGACAAGCTGGATGCAATGGCTGATGCGCTGATGAAGTACGAGACCATTGATGCCGACCAGATTGACGACATCATGGCGGGTCGCGCACCGCGCGAGCCTCGCGATTGGGAAGGTGGTTCGGGTACTTCAGGCACTCCGCCTGTGGTTCAGAATGAGCGCCCTGAAACACCAATCGGCGGCCCGGCAGCTGACGTCTAAGGTTTGAAATGACTTCTGTTGTGTCCTCCACCCGGTTGCCTTGCGGCAGCCGGGTTCTTGATTTGGCCCATACACACGTTATGGGCATTCTTAATGTAACCCCCGACTCTTTTTCCGATGGTGGCCGCTTCAGCCAGCTTGATGCCGCGCTGCGTCACGCAGAGGCAATGGTGGCGGCAGGGGCAACCCTTATTGATGTCGGCGGTGAGTCTACTCGCCCCGGTGCTCGCGTAGTTTCTCCCCTGGAGGAGCTGGAGAGGGTGGCGCCCATCGTTGAGCGCATTTCCCGAGAGTTGGATGTGATCATCTCGGTTGATACGTCGACCCCTGCCGTGATGCGCGAGACTGCGCGCCTGGGCGCCGGGCTGATCAACGATGTACGCTCTCTTCAGCGAGATGGCGCATTGGATGCTGCCGCGGCTAGCGGTTTGCCGGTGTGTCTGATGCATATGCTGGGTGAGCCCGGCAATATGCAGGACAGTCCTCACTATGATGATCTTGTTGGTGAAGTGAGTGGTTTTCTCGCTGAGCGGATTGCTCAATGCGCTGCCGTAGGGATTGCGGCTGAAAAGATCATCCTCGATCCCGGCTTTGGCTTCGCTAAGACCCTGCAACACAATTTAAGCCTGTTCAAGCATATGGAATCCCTGCACGCACTTGGTCGGCCGCTGTTGGTCGGTGTTTCGCGCAAGAGCATGATCGGGCTGGCGCTGAATCGTCCGGTGGGCGAGCGGTTGTACGGTGGTCTTGCACTGGCAGCGCTCGCGATAACCAAGGGTGCACGCATCTTGCGCGTGCATGATGTCGCCCAGACCGTGGATGTGGTGCGTATGATTGCTGCGGTAGAATCAGCCGAATAAGAATGATGGAGCACTTATGACTAAAAAATACTTTGGCACCGACGGTATCCGTGGTCGGGTCGGCGAATTTCCAATTACCCCTGACTTCATGCTCAAGCTGGGTTGGGCGGCGGGTATGGCGTTCCGCAGTATGGGCGCGTGCCGCATCCTGGTCGGCAAGGACACCCGTATTTCGGGTTACATGTTTGAGTCCGCATTGGAAGCAGGTCTGTCCGCCGCGGGTGCCGATGTAATGCTGCTGGGGCCTATGCCGACGCCAGCGATCGCCTACCTGACGCGTACCTTTCACGCTGAAGCCGGTATCGTGATCAGTGCCTCGCACAACCCCCATGATGATAACGGCATCAAGTTCTTCTCGGGCCAGGGCACCAAGCTGCCGGACGAGATCGAGTTGATGATTGAAGAGCTGCTGGACGCGCCGATGACGGTGGTTGATTCCAGCAAGCTGGGCAAGGTGTCGCGAATCAACGACGCCTCTGGCCGCTATATCGAATTCTGCAAGAGCAGTGTGCCGAGCAGTACCAATTTCGCCGGCCTCAAAATTGTGGTCGACTGCGCTCATGGTGCTACCTACAAAGTAGCGCCCAGCGTATTCAAGGAATTGGGTGCGGACGTGACGGTTCTGTCGGCCCAGCCGAACGGCTTGAACATCAACGATAACTGCGGCTCTACTCATATGGGGCAGTTGCAGGCGGCCGTCCTTGCCGAGCATGCCGACTTGGGTATTGCCTTCGATGGTGATGGCGACCGCGTTCTGATGGTGGATCACACGGGTGCCATTGTTGATGGTGATGATCTGTTGTTCATCATTGCACGCGACCTGCATGAGCGTAACAAGCTGCAAGGCGGCGTTGTCGGCACACTGATGAGTAATTTGGGGCTTGAGCTGGCCTTGGCAGACCTGGGGATTCCATTCGTGCGCGCCAATGTCGGTGACCGCTATGTGATCGCCGAACTGCTTGAGCGTAATTGGCTGGTGGGGGGCGAGAATTCCGGGCACGTTGTCTGCTTCCAGCACACCACCACAGGCGATGCGATTATTGCTGCGCTGCAGGTGCTGCTGTCATTGCGTCGTCGCGAAGAGAGCCTCGCCCAGGCGCGTCAGGCGCTGCGTAAATGTCCGCAAGTGCTGCTCAATGTGCGTTTTGCCGGTGGCGAAAACCCGATCGATCACCCTGCTGTCAAGGAGGCGTGCGAGCGCGTGACTCTGGCGATGGCGGGGCGTGGCCGTGTGTTGTTGCGCAAGTCCGGCACAGAGCCTCTGGTGCGCGTCATGGTTGAAGGTGACGACGAAACACAGGTTCGCGGCCATGCCGAAGACCTGGCAAAACTGGTAACTGAAGTTTGCGCCTGAATTCGGCTTGCCAGTGATGATGTGGTTGGGTAACATCTGCGCCCACTTTGACCGACGAGGTACAGCATGCGTCGCACTATGGTAGCTGGTAACTGGAAGATGCACGGTACCCGCGCCAGTGTCGCTGAGCTGATCAACGGCCTTCGTCACCTGGCCTTGCCTAGCGGTGTTGATGTTGCGGTTTTTCCACCTTGCCTGCATATCAACCAAGTGGTTGATGGCTTGAAAGGTAAGTCGATTCAGGTCGGCGCGCAGAACTCTGCGGTGGAACCGATGCAAGGTGCGTTGACCGGTGAGATTTCGCCGAGTCAGTTGGTCGATGCGGGTTGTTCCTATGTGCTTGTTGGGCACTCCGAACGCCGTCAGATGATGGGCGAGCGTGATGGGACACTCAACCGCAAGTTCGCCGCAGCACAGGCTTGTGGCTTGATTCCAGTGTTGTGCATAGGGGAAACCCTGGAGCAGCGCGAATCGGGCAAGACTCTTGAAGTTGTCTCGCGTCAGCTGGGCAGCATCATCGAGGAGCTGGGTGTTGGTGCGTTTGCAAAAGCGGTAATTGCTTACGAGCCGGTCTGGGCCATTGGTACCGGGCTGACTGCTACACCGCAACAGGCGCAGGATGTGCACGCAGCCATCCGCGCGCAGTTGGCGGCAGAGAATTCTGAAGTCGCACAAGGTGTGCGTCTTCTATACGGCGGCAGCGTGAAGGCGGCCAATGCGGTCGAACTGTTCGGCATGCCGGATATCGATGGGGGGCTCATTGGTGGAGCTTCCCTGAATGCAGATGAGTTCGGTGCGATTTGTCGCGCCGCGGGAAACTGAAAAAATGCTGGAAACAGTCGTAGTCGTTTTTCATCTGTTGGCTGCCTTGGGCGTAGTTGCCCTGGTTTTGCTGCAACAGGGTAAAGGTGCAGATGCTGGTGCGTCTTTCGGTGCAGGTGCTTCAAATACTGTATTCGGAAGCCAAGGTACCTCTACCTTTCTTAGTAAGTTTACTGCTATACTTGCCGCCGGTTTCTTCATAACCAGCTTAGGGTTAGGTTACTTTGCTAAAGAGAAAGCTCATGTGCTGACTCAAGTAGGTTTGCCAAACCCAGCAGTGTTGGAAGTACCAAAAGCAAAACCGGCTTCTGATGATGTCCCGGTGCTTCAAGAGCAAAAGTCGGCTACTCCAGCGACTGACGTGCCTCCAGCTCAAGAGCAGAAGTAAGAAGGTTGTAAACGCTGTATTGCCGAGGTGGTGGAATTGGTAGACACGCAACCTTGAGGTGGTTGTGCCCATAGGGTGTAGGGGTTCGAGTCCCCTTCTCGGTACCAATTATCAGGAAAGCCCGCTGTTGCGGGCTTTCTTGTAGGTGGAAGGTTACATTGACCCTGTTGGGGATCAGTCGTATACTTCCGCCCCAGCTTTGTCGCGGGGTGGAGCAGTCTGGTAGCTCGTCGGGCTCATAACCCGAAGGTCGTCGGTTCAAATCCGGCCCCCGCAACCAGTTTTAGCGGAGCCCCTTTTAAGGGGCTTTTTGTTAGCTGGACACTTTCAACGCCGCTGTTCGACGGCGTTTCAAGGATGGGCGTTTCGCCCATTTTTTTATTTTGCACAGCATGCACATACATGCACGAGGGGGTTCAGGTGTCGAGCAAGCTAGAAGAGTTGCAGGCCTTGCTGGCCCCGGTGGTCGTGGCCCTAGGCTATGAATGCTGGGGTATTGAGTTTTCGGCTCAAGGTCGCCACTCAATGTTGCGCGTTTATATCGATAAAGAGGGCGGCGTGCTGGTGGACGATTGTGCCATTGTCAGCCGTCAGATCAGCGGTGTGCTGGATGTTGAAGATCCAATTGCCGTTGAATACACCCTCGAAGTTTCCTCGCCAGGCATGGAACGCCCACTGTTCACTATTGATCAGTTTGCAAAATTTGCCGGTGAACAAGTGAAGATCAAGCTGCGATCCCCATTCGAAGGGCGACGCAATTTTCAGGGCCTTCTGCGCGGTGTAGAAGAGCAGGACGTTGTGGTGCAAGTGGAAGACCATGAGTTCCTGTTGCCGATCGATATGATCGACAAGGCCAACATTATTCCCAGTTTTGGCTGAGACGCGGATCCCGCGGATCCAATGGCTTGCGAAAGGCGAGGCGTACGATGAGCAAAGAAGTACTGCTGGTTGTTGAGTCGGTATCCAATGAAAAGGGCGTACCGGCAAACGTGATTTTTGAAGCGCTGGAGCTGGCCCTGGCCACTGCTACCAAAAAGCGTTTTGAAGACGAAGTAGATCTGCGTGTGGAAATCAACCGCCACACCGGTGCCTATGAGACTTTCCGTCGCTGGACGGTCGTCGAAGAAGCCGATCTTGATGATCCGGCCATCGAAACCTGGCCGAGCAAGGTTGCCGAAACGCACCCTGGCGCCAATGTCGGTGATGTCGTAGAAGAAAAGATCGAATCGATCGAGTTCGGCCGTATTGCTGCACAGACCGCCAAGCAGGTCATCGTGCAGAAGGTTCGCGAAGCCGAGCGCGCTCAAGTTGTTGACGCTTATCGCGAGCGCCTGGGTGAAATCATCTCCGGTACCGTGAAGAAAGTCACCCGCGACAACGTGATCGTTGACCTGGGCAACAACGCTGAAGCGTTGCTGGCCCGTGAAGACATCATCTCTCGCGAAACCTTCCGTGTCGGCGTGCGTCTGCGTGCGCTGCTCAAGGAAATCCGCACCGAGAACCGCGGTCCTCAGTTGATCCTGTCGCGTACCGCGCCGGAAATGCTGATCGAGCTGTTCCGTATCGAGGTGCCGGAAATTGCCGAAGGCCTGATCGAAGTCATGGCTGCGTCCCGCGACCCGGGTTCGCGCGCCAAGATCGCGGTCCGTTCCAAGGACAAGCGTATTGATCCGCAAGGTGCTTGCATTGGTATGCGCGGTTCGCGCGTCCAGGCAGTGTCTGGCGAATTGGGCGGTGAGCGTGTGGATATCGTGCTGTGGGACGATAACCCGGCTCAGTTCGTGATCAACGCAATGTCGCCGGCTGAAGTGGCGGCAATTATCGTTGACGAGGATGCCCATGCAATGGACATCGCCGTCGGCGCAGACAACCTGGCTCAGGCCATTGGTCGTGGTGGTCAGAACGTGCGTCTGGCCAGCCAACTGACCGGTTGGACCCTGAATGTGATGACCGAATCGGACATCCAGGCTAAGCAGCAAGCAGAAACCGGTGACATCCTGCGCAACTTTATCGAAGAGCTCGAAGTCGATGAAGACCTGGCACAGGTGCTGGTAGATGAAGGCTTCACCAGCCTGGAAGAGATTGCCTACGTACCGTTGGAAGAAATGCTCAACATCGACGGCTTTGACGAAGACACCGTCAACGAGCTTCGCGCTCGGGCCAAGGATCGTTTGTTGACTAAAGCCATCGCTACTGAGGAAAAGCTGGCAGACGCCCATCCGGCCGAAGACCTGCTCTCGCTTGAGGGTATGGACAAGGATTTGGCGATGGAACTGGCGGTGCGCGGCGTAATTACCCGCGAAGACCTGGCCGAGCAGTCTATTGACGATCTGCTCGACATCGACGGCATTGACGAAGATCGTGCCGGCAAGTTGATCATGGCCGCCCGAGCCCATTGGTTCGAGTAACTAGGCGCGGCCTGAGGAGAGAAGTGCATGACGCAAGTCACGGTGAAACAACTGGCCGATGAGGTCAAAACACCGGTAGAGCGCCTGTTGCAGCAGATGCGTGAGGCAGGTCTGCCGCACACCGCCGCCGATGAAGGTGTGAGCGATAGTGAGAAGCAGTCTTTGCTGACTCACTTGAAGAGCAGCCACAAGGCGAAAGTGGAAGAACCGCGCAAGATTACATTGCAGCGCAAAACCACCAGCACACTGCGTGTTGCGGGTAGCAAGAGCATCAGCGTTGAAGTACGCAAGAAGAAAGTCTTCGTACAACGCAGCCCGGAAGAAATCGAAGCCGAGCGCAAACGCGATCTGGAAGAACGTCGCGCAGTAGAAAATGCTGCTCGTCAGAAGGCTGAAGAAGAAGCCAAGCGTCGCACCGAAGAAGAAGCGCGTCGCCAGCCTGCGACTACTGAAGCGGTCTCCGCGCCTAGCGCGCCAGTAGAAGCTGTGCGTGAAGCCGCTCCGGTTGCCGCGGCACCAGCACCTGCTGCTGATGCCCGCAAGCGCGAAGAGCCTCGCCGTCCGGACAAGCCACGTGCTGACGATAACAATCGTCGCGGCGGCGGCGGTGATGGCGAGCGCAAAAATGCTCCGCATCGTGCCTCGGTCAAAGAGAAAGCGCCTGCGCCACGCGTTGCCCCACGTACTACCGACGAAGAAAGCGATAGCTTCCGTCGTGGTGGTCGCGGCAAGGCCAAGCTGAAAAAACGCAACGCTCACGGTTTCCAGAGCCCAACCGGCCCTGTCGTGCGTGATGTGCAGATCGGCGAGACCATCTCTGTTGGCGATCTCGCCAATCAGATGTCGGTCAAGGCTGCTGAAATCATCAAGTTCATGTTCAAACTGGGCACCCCAGCGACCATCAACCAGGTGCTTGATCAGGAAACTGCTCAACTGGTAGCCGAAGAGCTGGGCCACAAAGTGACCCTGGTCAGCGACACCGCCCTGGAAGATTCCCTGGCCGAGTCCCTGAAGTTTGAAGGTGAGACGTTCTCCCGTGCGCCAGTTGTGACCGTAATGGGCCACGTTGACCATGGTAAAACTTCCCTGCTCGACTATATCCGTCGTGCCAAGGTAGCTGCTGGCGAAGCCGGTGGTATCACCCAGCACATCGGTGCGTACCACGTTGAAACCGAACGCGGCATGGTCACTTTCCTCGACACCCCTGGTCACGCCGCGTTTACCGCAATGCGTGCCCGTGGTGCCAAGGCGACTGACATCGTGATCCTGGTAGTTGCAGCGGACGACGGCGTGATGCCGCAGACCATTGAAGCTGTCCAGCACGCCAAGGCTGCGGGTGTTCCACTGGTTGTTGCCGTGAACAAAATCGACAAGCCGGGCGCCGATCTCGATCGCATCCGTAGCGAACTGTCGGTTCACGGTGTGACTTCCGAAGAGTGGGGCGGTGATACGCCGTTCGTTTCAGTCTCGGCGAAAGTCGGTACCGGTGTAGACGAGCTGCTCGAAGCTGTTCTGCTGCAAGCTGAAGTACTCGAACTGAAAGCAACCCCATCGGCCCCAGGTCGCGGTGTTGTGGTTGAATCGCGTCTCGACAAAGGTCGTGGCCCGGTTGCAACTGTTCTGGTTCAAGACGGTACCCTGCGCCAAGGCGACATGGTGCTGGTCGGTTCGAACTATGGCCGTGTACGTGCCATGCTCGATGAGAACGGCAAGCCAATCAAAGAAGCCGGTCCTTCCATCCCTGTCGAGATCCTCGGCCTGGACGGTACTCCGGACGCTGGCGACGAGATGAGCGTGCTGTCGGACGAGAAGAAAGCCCGTGAAGTGGCTCTGTTCCGTCAAGGCAAGTTCCGCGAAGTCAAACTGGCTCGTGCTCACGCCGGCAAGCTGGAAAACATCTTCGAAAACATGGGCCAGGCAGAGAAGAAGACGCTCAACATCGTCCTCAAATCTGACGTCCGTGGCTCTCTCGAAGCGTTGAACGGCGCCTTGAACGGCCTGGGTAACGACGAAGTGCAAGTGCGCGTTGTCGGTGGCGGTGTTGGTGGTATCACCGAATCCGACGCCAACCTGGCACTGGCTTCCAACGCTGTACTGTTCGGTTTCAACGTGCGTGCCGATGCTGGCGCTCGCAAGATCGTCGAGCAGGAAGGCCTGGACATGCGTTACTACAACGTCATCTACGACATCATCGAAGACGTCAAGAAGGCCCTCACCGGCATGCTTGGCAGCGATGTCCGGGAGAACATCCTGGGTGTGGCCGAGGTGCGTGATGTGTTCCGCTCGCCGAAATTCGGCGCGATCGCCGGTTGCATGGTTATCGAAGGTGTTGTGCACCGTAACCGTCCAATCCGTGTACTGCGTGAAGACATCGTTATCTTTGAAGGCGAGCTGGAATCCCTGCGCCGCTTCAAGGATGACGCTTCCGAAGTGCGTGCCGGCATGGAATGCGGTATCGGCGTCAAGAGCTACAACGACGTTAAGCCTGGCGACAAGATCGAAGTTTACGAGAAGGTCCAGGTTGCTCGCAGCCTCTAACTCGCGCACTTCAGGAGCCACGCGGCGTGTGGGCATGCAAATGTCCCACGCTGTGTCCGGACTCTAAACGCAACGCCCGGTCTGGCTTTTGTCAGGCCGGGCGTTTGCCGCTTTCAGACCCCACGGGTTTCACCGTGTGGCAGTAACAGGTAACAAGACATGGCAAAAGAATACAGCCGTACCCAGCGTATCGGCGATCAGATGCAGCGCGAGCTGGCCCAGCTGATCCGTCGCGAAGTCAAAGACCCTCGCGTTGGTCTGGTCACCATCACCGCCGTTGAAGTGAGCCGTGACGTGGGTCACGCCAAGATCTTCATCACTGTGATGGGGCAGGACAACAGCGAAGAAATCGCACAAAGCATCAAGGTGCTCAACTCGGCAGCGGGTTTCCTGCGCATGCAGTTGGCCCGTGAGATGAAGCTGCGCAGCGTTCCTCAGTTGCACTTCCACTACGACGAAAGTGTCGTGCGTGGTGCGCACCTGTCGGCTCTGATCGAGCGCGCCGTGGCTGAAGACAGCCAGCGCCCGTCCACACCTGAAGACGCCAAGGAGTAAGCGGTGGCTCAGGTCAAACGTATACGTCGCAATGTCAGCGGCATCATTCTGCTCGACAAACCCATTGGCTTTACCTCCAATGCCGCGTTGCAGAAGGTCCGCTGGCTGCTCAATGCCGAGAAGGCCGGGCACACCGGCAGCCTCGACCCCTTGGCCACCGGCGTGTTGCCGCTGTGCTTTGGCGAGGCGACGAAGTTCTCGCAATACCTGCTCGATTCCGACAAGGGTTATGAAACCCTGATGCAACTGGGCAAGACCACCACCACGGCCGACGCCGAAGGTGATGTTTTGCAGGTTCGCGACGTGACCGTTGGTCGTGCTGATATTGAAGCTGCTCTACCCGGTTTTCGTGGGCAAATCAGTCAGATACCGCCGATGTACTCGGCGCTCAAGCGCGATGGGCAGCCTCTTTACAAGCTGGCACGTGCCGGCGAAGTAGTGGAGCGAGAACCGCGTTCTGTTACTATTGCGCGCTTGGAATTGCTCGCCTGTGAAGGCGACACCGCCCGCTTGGCCGTGGACTGCAGCAAAGGCACCTATATCCGTACCCTGGTGGAAGATATTGGTGAAAAGCTCGGTTGCGGCGCGTACGTTGCAGAATTGCGACGCACCCAGGCCGGTCCTTTCAGCCTGGCCCAGACGGTCACGCTGGAAGAGTTGGAAGCGGTGCATGCTGAAGGTGGCAACGAAGCGGTTGATCGCTTCCTGATGCCTTCAGACAGCGGCTTGCTGGATTGGCCATTGCTGCACTTCTCGGAGCACAGCGCGTTCTACTGGCTCAACGGCCAACCGGTACGTGCCCCGGATGCCCCGAAGTTCGGTATGGTGCGGGTGCAGGATCATAACGGTCGCTTTATCGGTATCGGTGAAGTGAGCGAAGACGGGCGCATCGCGCCGCGTCGACTGATTCGGTCAGAATGACCGAACGAGTGTGGCTGTTAACAGGCATGGTCAACACTCATTTTTAGATACAGGGATTTGTCCCTGGCCTGTTGAAACTGCCCTTTGGGTGGTTTCCTGAAAAAAGGATTGCCTCATGGCTCTCGACGTTCAAGAAAAAGCACAAATCGTAGCTGACTATCAGCAAGCTGTTGGTGACACTGGTTCGCCAGAAGTGCAAGTTGCACTGCTGACCCACAACATCAACAAGCTGCAAGGTCACTTCAAGGCCAACGGTAAAGACCACCACTCCCGTCGTGGTCTGATCCGCATGGTAAACCAGCGCCGTAAGCTGCTGGACTACCTGAAAGGCAAGGATCTGGGTCGCTATCAGGCTCTGATCGGTCGCCTGGGTCTGCGTCGCTAATAAGCGATTGCGCTAGAGGTTGGTTGTCTGCCGTGTGTCAGTGGGATTCCCGCTGGCCCATGGCAGGCTCCCAGCCTCAAGTTTTATCTGGATACACGTTTTACCCTGGACGAGGGTCGGGCCGATTCCCGACATTGCCCAAGAATTTCGCAAGAAGACAAGTTCCCCAAGAGCCACAAAGAAGGTAGGACACCGTGAACCCGGTTATCAAAAAATTCCAGTTCGGTCAGTCGACCGTTACCCTCGAGACAGGCCGTATCGCCCGTCAAGCCTCCGGCGCAGTGCTGGTTACCGTTGACGACGACGTTACCGTTCTGGTGACCGTTGTTGGCGCCAAGACCGCTGACCCGAGCAAAGGCTTCTTCCCTCTTTCCGTTCACTACCAGGAAAAGACTTACGCTGCCGGTAAGATCCCTGGCGGTTTCTTCAAGCGTGAAGGCCGTCCTTCCGAGAAAGAAACCCTGACTTCCCGACTGATCGACCGTCCGATCCGTCCGCTGTTCCCAGAAGGCTTCATGAACGAAGTGCAGGTTGTCTGCACCGTCGTTTCCACCAGCAAGAAGACCGATCCGGACATCGCTGCGATGATCGGTACCTCGGCTGCCCTGGCTATTTCGGGTATTCCTTTCGATGGCCCGATCGGCGCTGCCCGCGTTGCCTTCCACGAAAGCACCGGTTACCTGCTGAACCCGACTTACGAGCAACAGAAAGCTTCGAGCCTGGACATGGTCGTAGCCGGTACCTCGGAAGCCGTGTTGATGGTTGAATCGGAAGCCAAAGAGCTGACCGAAGACCAGATGCTGGGCGCCGTGCTGTTTGCTCACGACGAGTTCCAGGTTGTGATCAACGCTGTTAAAGAATTGGCTGCCGAAGCTGCCAAACCAACCTGGGCTTGGGCTCCACAGCCTGAAGCTACCGCATTGTTGGGCGCTATCCGTGCCGAGTTCGGCGACGCGATCTCCCAGGCATACGCCATCACCGTCAAGGCCGACCGTTACGCTCGCCTGGGTGAGTTGAAGGATCAGGTTGTTGCCAAGCTGTCCGGTGAAGAAGGCCAGCCTTCTTCCAGCGAAGTCAAAGCTGCCTTCGGTGAAATCGAATACCGCACCGTTCGCGAAAACATCGTTAACGGCAAGCCACGTATCGACGGTCGCGACACCCGCACTGTACGTCCGCTGAACATCGAAGTCGGCGTTCTGCCTAAGACTCACGGTTCGGCCCTGTTCACCCGTGGTGAAACTCAGGCTCTGGTCGTTGCGACCCTGGGTACTGCCCGTGACGCGCAGCTGCTGGACACCCTGGAAGGCGAGAAAAAAGACCCGTTCATGCTGCACTACAACTTCCCTCCGTTTTCGGTGGGCGAGTGTGGTCGCATGGGTGGCGCTGGTCGTCGCGAAATCGGTCACGGCCGTCTGGCTCGTCGTTCGATCGCCGCCATGCTGCCTGCTGCTGACGTGTTCCCGTATACCATCCGCGTTGTGTCGGAAATTACTGAGTCCAACGGTTCCAGCTCCATGGCTTCGGTCTGCGGTGCTTCCCTGGCGCTGATGGACGCTGGTGTGCCGATGAAGGCACCGGTTGCCGGTATCGCCATGGGCCTGGTTAAAGAAGGCGAGAAGTTCGCCATCCTGACCGACATCCTGGGTGACGAAGACCACCTGGGCGACATGGACTTCAAAGTGGCCGGTACCGCCAAAGGTGTTACCGCGCTGCAGATGGACATCAAGATCAAAGGCATCACCGAAGAGATCATGGAAATCGCTCTGGGCCAAGCCCTGGAAGCGCGCCTGAACATCCTCGGCCAGATGAACCAGATCATTGGTCAGTCCCGTACCGAACTGTCGGAAAATGCTCCGACCATGATCGCGATGAAAATCGACACCGACAAAATCCGTGATGTTATCGGTAAAGGTGGCGCGACCATTCGTGCGATCTGCGAAGAGACCAAGGCTTCGATCGACATCGAAGACGACGGCTCGATCAAGATCTTCGGCGAAACCAAGGAAGCTGCAGAAGCGGCGCGTCAGCGCGTTCTGGGCATCACTGCGGAAGCCGAGATCGGCAAGATCTACGTCGGTAAGGTTGAGCGCATCGTCGACTTCGGCGCATTCGTTAACATCCTGCCGGGCAAAGACGGTCTGGTTCACATCTCCATGCTGAGCGACGCCCGCGTTGAGAAAGTGACCGACATTCTGAAAGAAGGCCAGGAAGTGGAAGTACTGGTACTGGACGTGGACAACCGCGGCCGTATCAAGCTCTCCATCAAGGACGTAGCAGCAGCCAAGGCTTCGGGCGTTTAATTACCCCAAAGCTGTACGCTGAAAAAGGGACTCTTCGGAGTCCTTTTTTTATGCCTATAAGAAAATGTCTAAAAATCAGTCGCTTAGTTATATCTAAAACCCGCAACTTGCATGCAGGCAAGCTCATGTTCATGCAAGTTGCACGATTCCGAAAATTAGCAATTTTATTAAGCTGTTGATTTATAAGGGTTTAATTTGATGCGGAGAGTTGGCACAGTGCCTGCAACAACCCTGTTAGCGCTGCAGCATCAAGGTTCACACACTGCAGTCTTTTAATAAAACAGGAGTTACTCGTATGAAGAAGTTCGCTCTCGCTACCGCAACTGCTACCGCTCTGACCCTGGCCATGGCTAACGCTGCCTTCGCCCAACCTTCCCAGGCCCCTATGACTCTGGCGGCCGGTGAAGTGACCCAGGCCAAGGAAGCTACTTCGGACACTTGGATCACCACCAAAGTGAAAGCCGACCTGCTGACAGAAAAAGGTATTCCTGGTTCGGACATCAAAGTTGAAACCAACAACGGCGTGGTTACCCTGTCCTCCGACGTGAAGATCTCTGCCTCGCAAAAAGCGACCGCAGTCGCCATCACCAAGAAAATCAAAGGTGTGAAAGCTGTTTCTGCTGACAGCCTGCACGCAGGTGGCGCATACAAAGCTGACAACGTCGACAAAACCAAGGTCGCCGCTGCTGATGCTAAAGGTGCAACCTCCGATACTTGGATCACCACCAAAGTGAAAGCTGATCTGGTCACCGAGAAAGGCATTCCTGGTACCGACATCAAAGTCGAAACCAACCAAGGTGTGGTCTCGCTGTCGTCGACTACTGCTGTGACTGAAGCGCAGAAAGACACAGCTGTAGCGATCACCAAGAAAATCAAAGGCGTTAAAGCTGTATCGGCTGATGGCCTGAAAGCAGAGTAACGCTCCAGAATTCGCCTGAACTAGGCGCCGGCGGCGACGAGTGAGCTAGATATACACTCAACGCACCTTCACAAGTTCATGCGACCGACCACACGGATGTGGTCATTACAGGCCCCGGCACTTGTGTCGGGGCCTGTTCTATTCTGGCTCGGAATACATTCTGTAGGCTTATGAAGAACAAATGTGGGAGCGGGCTTGCTCGCGAATACGGAGTGTCAGTCAACTTATAAGCTGCTGATACACCGTATTCGCGAGCAAGCCCGCTCTCACTTTCAGATGTGTATGGCTGCCCGGTTACTCAGCATCCAGATGCATCGGCGTCACCACTCGACCATCCTTCTCTGCCTGCCCCAGGTTGGCATCGATGAAGTACACCCGGTCATCTTCCAACTGTCCTTTGTCTACCAGGTAATCCTTGATAGTGCTTGCGCGGTCTTGGCCCAACTGGCGCAGCAACACATCACTGCCACTCCAGAATTTGATCACGCCGTCCTTCAGCTTGGCGGTACGTTCATCGCGGCTGAGGTCTTTCCACTCCGCCGGCGGCTGCTGTTTCAGACGGGTGCGGTAGATGCCTTCCAGCAACGGTGCTTTTTCACTTTCCGGTACTTCCAGCAAGGACGCCTGGGCCGGAACCTTGTCACCGCGGCGTTGCAGCATCTTGTAGTAGTTGTATTGGTATTCGCGTTCCAGGCGCTGCGCGGCGAGGAGCGGCCCGTCACTGCTGGCAGCGGCCGTGCCTTCGATTTCCAGGCGCAGGGCAGGGCGCTCTTTAAGCGCCTTGGCCAGCGTGTTCAAGGCGCCTTCGGCGTCTTTGTTCAGCTCGCTGGAACCCGGGCCGAACGAGACATTACCGAGGTCTTCCGAGCCCCCACCGGTCACCAGCCCACCGATAAACTTGAAGGGCGCCGTCGCCGCGCGGACCACGAGATTGCGCAGGGTTTGCCAAACGATCGGCATTACGCTGAATTGTGGATTGTTCAAATCGCCCGTCACCGGCAACTCAATGGTGATTTTGCCGTCACTGTCCTTGAGTAGCGCAATCGCCAGGCGAATCGGCAAGTCCACCGCATCAGTGCTGTCGACCTTCTCGCCCAGTTGCAATTGCTCGACCACCACTTTGTTTTCGGCCTTCAATTGGCCCTTGGTGATCACGTAGTGCAGGTCAAGGTTGAGTCGGCCCTTGCGGATACGGAAGCCGGCGAATTTGCCAGAGTAGGGCGTCAGGTTAGTCAGTTCGACGCGCTTGAAGCTGGTGGCGATGTCCAGCGCTGCCATTGGATCAAACGGATTCACGCTGCCTTTGATGGTAACGGGCGCGTAACGGTCCACCTTACCCTTGATGTCGACGCTGGCCGGTTTGGCCTGTCGGCTGTCGATAGTGCCGATTTGTCCGTTGAGTTGTTGAATCGCCGTGGCGAAGTTAGGTGTGAGGCTGAAGTCGGCAAAGTTGGCGGAGCCGTCGTTGATCGCAATCTGGCCGATACGAATGCCAAGGGGCTTATCTTTGCTGGCCGGTTTGGCTGCCGACTTGGCACCACTGTCGGCCGGCTGTGGAATCAGCAGGTCGTCGATGTTGGTGGTGCGGTCATCATTGATCATGAAGCGCGCATACGGTTGCAGCAGGTTGACCTTGTCGATCGACAGGCTGTCGCCGTGCTGATAGTTCACGCCTTCGAGTACCAGACGCTGCCATTTGAGGAAATCGCGCGTTTTGAGTGTGTCGAGGGTGTGCAGTTGGTCGACCTGCGCCCGACCGGTGACCTGCAACTTCAGAGGGGCGGTGCCTTTCAGGTTCACATCGAGATTGCTGCCGAGCATGCCGCTACGCAGTTCCAGGCGGATGAACGGACTGATGTAGGACTGGGCGACCCGCAGGTCGATGTCCTGGGTATTGACCTTCAGCTTGGCGCTGACTGGGTTGAGGTTGACCTCGCCGGTCGCCTGGATTTTGCCTTGCTTGCCCAGCCCCGTGTCGAGCTTCACGGTGAACGGGTTCTGGTTGAGGCTATCGAAGTTCTGCACATCGACGTTCAACGGCCCCAGTTCCAGCGCTACCGCCGGTTTGGCCTGACGGTCGGCCAGGTGCACTTGATAGTTGCGTAGTTGCACATCCTTGAGCAGCACCTGCCACGGTTTGCTCGGCGCCGCAGGTTCGGCTTTTGGCGAGTCGGCAGTGGCCGGAGCGCTGGCAGGCTCGGGCGCCTTGGCGGGTTTACTGGGTTGGCTGGCGAACAGTTTCTGCCAGTCCAGTTGCCCATCGGCCTCAAGGGCCGCCCAGGTTTCCAGCTTGTTGCTGCGGATCTTACCGACGATTACCTGCTGCTTGGCCAGGTCCACCGTGGTCTCGCTGACGTCCAAGCGCTCCAGGCGCACCAACGGGCGGCCGTCCGGTGCCTTGATGGCAAATGGCGCGATGCTGGCGGCGGTGTTGGTCAGGTTCAGTTCAGTCTCTTTGGCCAGGCTGAACGTGTATTCGGTGCTGAAGTTGAGCACACCGTCTTCCAGCACCAGGGGCAACGCATCACGTACATAGGGCCACCAGGCTTTCATCTTGCCATCGGTGACCTTCAGCGTACCTTCGGAGGTAATCGGCACCAGGCTGAAATTACCTTTCCAATCGATTCTCCCACCGTCAGGCCCCGCCGCGACCAGCGTCATGTCGGCATTGTCTTCCGGCAGGGTGCTGAGGTTTTTTAGCTCGAAGTCGAGTGAGTCGTATAGAAATTCGATAGGTTCGCTGGGGCGCAAGTCTTGAAAGTGCACATAGCCGCCCGACAATTTGATGCCGTCGACACGCAGCGGGAAAGGCTTGGCATCCGGATCGGCCGGGGCGGGCTCGCTGGCGGGCAGCTTGAACAACTGCGCCAGATTCAACTTGCCGGACTTGTCGAACAGCAACTCGGTCTTGGGCTTGTCCAATTGCACATCAGCCAGATGCAGGGCTCGGGTCCATAGACTGTCGATTTGCAGGTTGGCGTAGAGGCGTTCGAAACCCACTTGTTCTTTGCCAGGCTCGCCTATTTTGAGCCCCCATGCCGTCACTTCCAGGCTGAACGGGTTGAGCTCTATTCGCTCGAGCCGTGCTGGCACCGTGGCGTAATTGGCCAGTTGCTGGTTGGCAATGCGAAGCGCGATACCGGGGAGAATCAAAAAGCCCAGCGAGCTGTAAAGGGCAAGGGCGGTCAACAAAGCGCCAGCGGCGCGAATCAATCCTTTGGGCATGGGGCGGCGCCATCTATATCAAACAAGAGTGCCTTGGAGTATGGCACGGGTTTTCGGTTCCGAAGCGCAGGGCCTTTGGGAAACGTCTTACAGTTGGAGTATCAGGGTTTTCAGCGGTGGCTGTTGATCCTGTGAGGGAAAGTCCGCACCGGGCGTCATGATTGTCCAGTCACGCACCGGGCGCCCGGCCTTTTCCGCACAACGCAGCACCTGTTCGCGCCAATCCTCCATGCTGACCTTTGCCAGGTTGTTGCAGCAGATCAGCACGCCGTTGTCAGCGGTGGCAAGCAACGCGGGTTTGAGCAGGCTTTGATAGTCGCGCAGCAGGTCGACGGTGCCGAACGCGCTCTTGGCCCAGGCGGGAGGGTCCAGCAATACCAAGTCGTATTGACGTTGCTCCAGGCGCGGATAGCTCGGCAGTTTCTGCCCGCGACGCTGGGTGATCGGCAGGCCCGCCAGTTGGCGGATCGCCGGGAAGTAGTCGGATTGCACGAATTGCATGGTCGGCAATTGTGGGTTCAGCAGGCCATTTTCGCGCCCGACTGCGAGGTTGCCCTCGGCGAAGTCCAGGTTACACACCTCGCGGGCACCACCGGCGGCCGCGCTCAGGCCGACGCCGCAGGTGTAGGCGAACAGGTTCAGCACGCTTTTACCGGCGCTGTGTTCCTTGACCCAGCCACGGGTGTTGCGCAGGTCGAGGAACAGCAGCGGATCCTGCCCGGCATGCCGCCCGCGTACGCGGTAATTGAGCCCCCACTCGTGACCCACCAGGTCTTCCAGTGCAGCAGGTTCGGCACGATACACCGTGTCTTCGCGGTCAATGCGCGAATTGCCACGGGAGCGGTCGTTGTAGACCAGTAGCAATTCCAGGCCCAAGTACTGGTTGATCTGTTGATGCAGGTCCAGCAGGTCTGCCGTTTCCAGGGATTGGTGAAAGCTCTGCACCAGCAGCTGAGGCCCGTAGCGGTCGATGGTCAGGCCGCCGGCGCCTTCCTGGCTGCCGTGGAACAGCCGGTAGCAGTCGGTGTCTTGGGCGTGCAGTTCGCTGATCAGGTCTTGGCGATGATCGAGGGCGGCGCGCAGCGCCTGATTCAAGGAAGACATGGAGCGCGCCTTGCTGGGGAAATGAGGGCGCGAAGTTTAACAGTTATGCGCCGTCGCCTACATCAACCCCATCCGCCGATGGGCCCGTTGCACCGAACCATTGCGCATCGCCCAACGCAGCATCGGCGCACTGCGTTTGACCCCGGCACGGATCATCTGGCGTTGCAGCGGACTCTGGTGCTGACCGAGCATGGCGCTGGCCCAGTCTGGCAGCAGGTCGATCCCGGCCCGCATCATCAAGGCGCCAAAGGGCTTGGCAAGCGTACTGGGGGAGGGCGCATTCAGCAGCAGGCGCAACACTTCCCGGCTGCGGTCATCGCACAGCAACTGCGGACGGATGCGTGCCAGATAATCCGACACTTCCTGCCGGGAATGCGGAACATCCTGCGCGCCCAGACGCTCGGCCACCAAGGCAATTTCACTGTAGTAACGGTCCTGGTCTCGACCTGAAAGGTGCGGGTTGCGGTAGCGAAGGTGGGCGGCCAAGAAGTTACTGACCTCCGCGACATGCACCCAAGTCAGCAGCTCCGGGTCGCTGGCCGCATAAGGTCGCCCGTCCGGCGCATGGCCGACCACCTGCAGGTGAATGGTGCGGACTTTCTCGATCAGCCATTCGGCATCTTTTCGCGAGCCAAAGGTGGTGCCCGAGATGAACTGCGAGGTACGCCGCAACCGCCCGAGCATGTCCTGGCGAAAATTAGAATGGTCCCACACGCCCGCCAGGGCCAGTGGGTGCAAAGCTTGCAGCATCAAGGCACTGATGCCGCCGATAAGCATGCTGCTGAAATCGCCATGTACGTGCCAACTCACCGAGTCGGGCCCGAACAGACCGGGGTCGCCCTTGGGGTTTTCCAGGTCCAACTGGCCCAGCGACAAGCCGGTCAGGCTCATCAGCTGGTTTTCGATACGGCTGCGGATAAATTCCATGGCGACTCGGGGCTTCCTATCGGTTCAGGCGTTTGTCGATCAAACCCTCTACGACGCTCGGGTCGGCCAGGGTCGAGGTATCACCGAGGCTGTCGAGTTCGTTGCAGGCGATCTTGCGCAAAATCCTGCGCATGATCTTGCCGGAACGGGTTTTCGGCAAGGCCGGTGCCCATTGGATCAGTTCGGGCTTGGCAAAGCTGCCGATTTCCTTGCTGACCAAATCCAGCAGGTGCTTTTTCAGCGCATCGTCGGGTTCCACGCCGTTCATGGGCGTGACAAACGCATAAATGCCCTGGCCTTTGACGTCGTGGGGGTAACCCACCACGGCGGCTTCGGCCACCAGGTCATGCAGGACCAGCGCGCTCTCCACCTCGGCGGTGCCGATGCGGTGGCCAGACACGTTGATCACGTCATCGATACGCCCGGTGATCCAGTAATCGCCGTCTTCATCGCGCCGCGCGCCGTCGCCGGTGAAGTAATAACCGGGGTAGGGTTTGAAATAGGTGTCGATCATGCGCTGCGGATCGCCGTAAACACTGCGGATCTGCCCGGGCCAGCTGGCTTTGATCGCCAGCACACCGCTGCCGGCGCCGCTGAATTCCTTGCCGTGCTCGTCAAGCAATACGGGTTGTACACCGAACATCGGCTGGGTCGCACAACCGGGTTTGATCCGCTGGGCGCTGACCAAGGGGCTGAGCATGATGCCGCCGGTTTCGGTCTGCCACCAGGTATCCACAATCGGGCAGCGCTGTTCGCCCACCGCGTTGAAGTACCAGTCCCAGGCTTCCGGGTTGATCGGTTCGCCGACGCTGCCCAGTAAGCGCAGGCTGGCGCGGGACGTGTTTTCCAGCGGGCCGTGGCCTTCGCGCATCAACGCGCGCAAGGCAGTGGGCGCGGTGTAGAAGATGTTGACCTTGTGCTTGTCGATCACCTGCCAGAAACGCGAGCTATCCGGGTAGCTTGGCACGCCTTCGAACATCAGCGAGGTCGCGCCATTGGCCAGCGGGCCGTACACGATGTAACTGTGGCCGGTGACCCAGCCCACATCGGCGGTGCACCAGAACACCTCGCCATCGCGGTAGTCGAGCACGTATTTGAAGGTCATCGCCGCTTGCAGCAGGTAACCGCCCGTGGTGTGCAGAACGCCCTTGGGTTTACCGGTGCTGCCGGAGGTGTAAAGGATGAACAGCGGGTCTTCGGCGTCCATCGGCTCGGGCGGGCAGTCGCCGCTTGCGGCATCCAGAGCCTGTTGATACTTGAGGTCGCGGCCTTCGGTCCAGTTAACGGTCGCACCCGTGCGTTCCACCACCAGCACCGTACTGACGTTCGGGCAGTTGGCCAGGGCTTTGTCGACATTCTGTTTTAGCGCCACTGGCTTACCGCCGCGCACGCCTTCGTCAGCGGTGATCACGGTGCGGCAGTCTGCGTCGAGAATACGGTCGCGCAGGGCGTCCGGCGAGAAACCACCAAACACCACGGAATGCACCGCGCCAATCCGCGTGCAGGCGAGCATGGCGTAGGCTGCTTCCGGGATCATCGGCATGTAGATGCACACCCGGTCGCCTTTCTTCACGCCGCGGCTTCTCAGCACATTGGCCAGGCGGCTGACGTTCTGGTGCAGTTGGCGGTACGTGATTTTGGAAGATTTTGTCGGATCATCGCCTTCCCAGATGAAGGCCGGCTGATCGGCGCGTTGCGCCAGGTGACGGTCGATGCAGTTGTAGCTGACGTTCAACTGGCCGCCGGCAAACCATTGCGCAGCACCGGTCTTGATGTCTGAGCGTTGAACGGTGTGCCAAGGGGTTATCCAGTCGAGAAAGCCTTTGGCCTGTTCAGCCCAGAACGTGTCCGGTTGATCGATGGATTGGCGATAGAGGCGCTGATAGTCCTCTTGACTGAGTTGCGCAGCCCGGCGGACGGCATCGGCGGTGGGGAACGTGCTGATATCGAACATGAGCGATCCTTATTCTTGTTTTAGCAACAAGTCATAAAGATGCACCCAGCAGGAGGAGGGTTCAAGGCCAACCTCCAAACGGACGTTGGCCCTGCAATACCTGAATCAGCCGCGGTGACGACCACGGAAGTAGTTGATCAGGCCCTGGGTCGACGCATCGTCAGCCAGGGTTTCCTCGGCACCGGTCAGGCGGTTGTAGACGCCCTTGCCCAGCTCTTTGCCAAGTTCCACACCCCATTGGTCGAAGGCGTTGATACCCCAGATCACGCTCTGCACGAACACTTTGTGCTCATACATGGCAACCAGCGCGCCCAAGCGGCGCGGGCTGATACGCTCGACCACAAGGGTGTTGCTCGGACGGTTGCCCGGGATCACCTTGTGCGGGGCAAGCTTCTGCACTTCTTCTTCCGAGATGCCCTTGTCGCGCAACTCGGCTTCGGCTTCGCTGCGGGTCTTGCCGAGCATCAGCGCCTGGCTCTGGGACAAGCAGTTGGCATACAACCACTGATGGTGGTCGGACACCGGGTTGAAGCTGACGATCGGCACGATGAAGTCGGCCGGGATCAGTTGGGTCCCTTGGTGCAGCAACTGGTGGTAAGCATGCTGACCGTTGCAGCCCACGCCGCCCCAGATCACCGGGCCGGTATCGGTAGACACGGGGGTGCCGTCCTGGCGCACGCTCTTGCCGTTGGATTCCATGTCCAACTGTTGCAAGTGCTTGGTGATGTTACGCAGGTAGTGGTCGTACGGCAGGATCGCATGGCTCTGCGCACCCCAGAAGTTGCCGTACCACACGCCCAGCAAGCCCAGCAGCACCGGCATGTTGGCTTCGAATGGCGCGTTCTGGAAATGCTGGTCCATGGTGTAGGCACCGGACAGCAGTTCCTTGAAGTTGGACATGCCGATGGCCAGGGCAATGGGCAAACCGATGGCCGACCACAGCGAGTAACGGCCGCCGACCCAGTCCCACATCGGGAAGATATTTTCTTCGCGGATGCCGAAAGCCACGGCAGCCGCATTGTTGCTCGACACGGCGATGAAGTGGCGATACAGCTCGGCTTCCGAGCCACCCTGGGCCAGGTACCAGGCGCGGGCGGCCTGGGCGTTTTTCAGGGTTTCCAGGGTGTTGAAGGATTTCGACGAGACGATAAACAGGGTGGTCTCGGCGCGCAGCTTCATGGTCAGCTCATGGAACTCGCTGCCGTCGATGTTTGCCAGGTAATGGCAGCGCACGCCTTTATGGGCATAAGACAACAGCGCCTCGGAAACCAGCTCCGGGCCGAGGAACGAGCCACCGATACCGATGTTCACGACGTCGGTGATCGGCTTCTCGGTGTAGCCACGCCACAAACCGTCGTGGATGCGGCCGACCAGGTCAGTGATCTGGTTCAGCACCTTGTGCACGTCCGGCATGATGTTCACGCCGTTGACCGACAGCTTGTCACCCACTGGGCGGCGCAGGGCGGTGTGCAGGGCAGGGCGGCCTTCGGAGGAATTGACTGGCTCGCCCGCGTACAGCGCATCGATCGCGCCTTTGAGATTCACTTCCTTCGCCAGGGACACCAGCAGGTCGCGGGTTTCGCTGGTGATCAGGTTTTTCGAGTAATCGAGGAAAAGTCCGCAGCTGCTCAAGGTGAACTGGGAAAAACGCTGAGGATCGGCATTGAACGCTTCGCGCATGCTGAAATCCTGCATGGCTTGGCGGTGTTGATTGAGCGCTTGCCAGGCGGGCAGAGCGGTAACGTCATGAGGAGTGCGGTAGTACGCCATCGCTGCGGGTTTCCTTTTATTACGGGGACTGCCTTTAGGACACTTCTGAGCCCGGAACGTCCAGTCTTTCATCAAGGAATGGGTTCGGGACAGCGCTAACCATAGCGCAGGTCGATTACATTAAACCTAGCGTGTCGATATGTCTTGGCTTTGTCTGCGCTTATGCCGGTACTTTTTTGCACCGGCACTTTTTATTGACGCAGGGAGAAGGGCAACTGCAAGGGGTCAGTCGAGGGTCAGATGCAGGTTGTCGATGAGGCGAGTGGCGCCCAGGTAGGCGGCCACCAGAATGACGATATCCCGATCCTCGGCAGTGGCCGGGCGCAGATGCACACCTTGGCGTACTTCGAGGTAGTCCAGGCGCAACCCGGCGGTTTCGATGTGCTGGACCTGTTCGGCGCGCAACGTCGCGAAGTCGTGGTCACCGGCTTTGATCGCAGCAGCGATCTGGCTGAGGCAGCGATACAGCACCGGCGCAATAGCGCGTTGCTCGTCGGTGAGGTAGCCATTGCGTGACGACAGCGCAAGGCCGTCGTCGGCGCGCACGGTGGGTTCGCCGACGATCTGGATCGGCATGTTCAGGTCATGGACCATGGCGCGGATTACGGCGAGTTGCTGGTAATCCTTCTGGCCAAATACGGCCATATCCGGCTGGACCATGTTGAACAGTTTGCTGACCACCGTCGCTACACCTTCGAAATGCCCCGGGCGGCTGGCGCCGCACAGGCCTTCGGACAGTTGCGGCACGCTGACGCGAGTTTGGCCGGTCATGCCGCCGGGGTACATTTCTTCGACGGTAGGTGCGAACAATAGATTGCAGCCAGCTTGCAGCAGCTTTTCCTGGTCGGCAGCCAAGGTGCGCGGGTATTTGTCCAGGTCTTCACCGGCGCCGAATTGCAGCGGGTTGACGAAGATGCTGGCGACCACGAAGTCCGCCTGCTGGGCTGCCTTGGTCACCAGGGTGGCGTGACCGCTGTGCAAGTTGCCCATGGTCGGCACGAAGCCTATGCGCTTGCCGGCGCTGCGTGCGTGAGTCACGGCAGCACGCAATTCGCGTACGGTTTTTACGGTGTTCATGCAGAGAATCCGTGTTCGGCGCCAGGGAACGTCACGCCTTTGACTTCAGCAACATAGGCGCTCAACGCGTCGTGGATACTGGCCTGGCCAATCATGAAATTCTTAACGAATTTCGGCACGCGGCCGGTGATCGACAGGCCGAGCATGTCGTGTAACACCAGCACCTGGCCATCGGTTGCGGAGCCCGCGCCGATACCGATGACTGGCACTTTGACGGCCTGGGTGATTTCGGCGGCCAGTTCGCTCGGCACGCACTCGAGCAGGATCATTGCCGCGCCTGCTTGTTCCAGGGCGATTGCATCGGCACGCATCTGCCGTGCCTGCGCCTCATTGCGGCCCTGTACCTTGTAACCGCCGAGGAGGTTCACCGACTGTGGGGTCAGGCCCATGTGTGCGCACACCGGCACACCACGCTCTGCCAGTAGGCGGATCGATTCGGCAAGCCACACCGCACCTTCAACTTTGATCATGTGCGCACCGGCTTGCATCAACTTGCCGGCATTCTGGAAAGTCTGTTCGAGCGTCGCGTAACCCATGAACGGCAGGTCGGCGATGATAAACGCGCCGTCGTTGCCGCGCTTGACGCTGGCCGTGTGGTACGCCAATTCATCGGTGGTGACGGGCAGGGTGCTGTCATTCCCTTGAAGAACCATGCCCAGGGAGTCGCCCACCAGCAACACTTCAACCCCGGCCTGGCAGCTGGCGTGGGCGAATGTGGCGTCATAGCAGGTCAGCATGGTGATTTTTTCACCCTTGAGCTTGAGGCTCTGCAAGGTGGTCAGGGTAATGTCTGGCATGAAAAGGGTCCTCGTTCAGGCGCTTGGAAACAGCGAGTAACGCGCGTGAGTCTTCGTTTATTCAGGCGCACTGTCTTGAGAGCAGTGCTTATAAGGCCTGGATTGCGCCCTTTAGCGCCGGGTTGGCGGCAGCGGGACGCCTATAGTCGTGAGGAGGGCACGGGAAGTCAATTGGATGTGTTACCGCATTGTTACGATGGCTGTGTTACCGCTGTTACTGACGCGATTCAGCAAGTGGAGAGACGTTTTCAAGCTACATGAGATCAAAATGTGGGAGCTGGCTTGCCTGCGATGTAGACGCCTCGTTCTTTCAGTGAAACCGAGGTGATGCTATCGCAGGCAAGCCAGCTCCCACATTGACCGCGTCAGTCTTGGGGCAGGCGTTCCAGGCCGACAAACGGGCAGGCTGCCAGCAAGTCGCTGAGCGTCTGGCCGTTGGGTAACTGCAATTCGGCGGGCGCGAGTTCGGCCAGTGGATACAGCACAAACGCCCGCAGGTGCATTTGATAGTGCGGCACCTTGAGGCGCGGCTCGTCGATCAGGCGATCGCCAAACAGCAGGATGTCCAGGTCGAGCGTGCGCGGGCCCCAACGCTCACGGCGTTCGCGGCCTTGATCGTTCTCGATGGCTTGCAGCGCATCCAGCAGTTCGAGGGGCGCAAGGCTGCTGTCCAAGGCAGCAACGGCATTGGTGTAGCGCGGTTGGCCTGGGAGCAGGGAGTCACTTTGATAAAAGGCGGAGACGCCAGCAACGGTGGTGCCTGGCAATTGTGCCAGCGCTTCGATAGCGCTGCGCAATTGCTGATCCGGGGCAGCCAGATTGCTGCCCATGCCGATGTAGATACGTTCCACGTTTATTCGCCCGCAGCGCCCGAGGCGTCAGCCGAACTGCGCTTGCGTTTGGTACTGCTGCGGCGACGCTTCTTAGGGCCAGCGCCTTCGCCATCGCCTTTGCTGCCGAGGTCACGAATCATGTCGCGGCGCTCGCTGTCATTGGCGTCCTGGTAGTCGGTCCACCATTCGCCCAGGCCGTCGGTCTGCTCGCCGGCGCTTTCGCGCAGCAGCAGGAAGTCGTAGCCGGCGCGGAAGCGCGGGTTATCCAGCAACAGATCGGCGCGTTTGCCGCTGCGACGTGGCAGGCGCTCCTGCATGTCCCAGATCTCGCGGATCGGCAGGGTGAAGCGTTTGGGGATGGCGATGCGTTGGCACTGCTCGACGATCAACTCATGCGCGGCTTCCTGCATGGCTGGAATCGGCGGCATGCCACGGTCCTGCAGGCGCAGTACGCGTTTTGGCAGGGCTGGCCACAGCAAGGCGGCAAACAGGAACGCCGGTGTGACCGGCTTGTTCTGTTTGATACGCAGGTCGGTGTTGATCAGCGCTTCGCTGATCAAGGTGTGGGTGTACGTCGGGTTGTGTTCCAAAGCCTCGGCGCTGGCCGGGAACAATGGGTCGAACAACTGCAGGTCCACCAGCATTTCAAAGGTGTCGGCGGCGTAGCCCGAGAGGAACAGCTTGAGCACTTCCTCGAACAGGCGTGCCGAGGGAATCTCCCGCAGCATCGGTGCCAGTTCGCGAATCGGCGCGGCGGTGTGTTTCTCGATGCCGAAGTTCAGCTTGGCGGCGAAACGCACGGCCCGCAGCATGCGCACCGGGTCTTCCTGGTAGCGTTGCACCGGGTCGCCGATCAGGCGGATCAGGTTATTGCGAATATCGTGTACGCCATTGGCGTAATCGAGGATGCGCTCGCTGACCGGGTCGTAATACAAGGCGTTGATGGTGAAGTCGCGGCGCTGCGCGTCTTCTTCCAGGGTGCCATAGACGTTGTCGCGCAAGATGCGCCCGCTTTCGTTGCGGGAAGATTGATTGGTGTCTTCCTCTTCATCGTTTTGCGGGTGGCCTGCACGGAACGTCGCCACTTCGATGATTTCGCGACCGAAGTGGATATGCACCAGCTTGAAGCGCCGGCCGATGATCCGCGCGTTGCGGAATTCGGCACGCACTTGCTCAGGCGTGGCGCTGGTGGCGACGTCGAAGTCTTTCGGCGTGATATTGAGCAGCATGTCACGTACGCAGCCACCCACCAGATAAGCCTGGTAGCCGGCGTTCTGCAAACGTTCGACGATGTTCACTGCATAACGGCTGAATTGAGCGCGCTGCAATGAATGCTGATTGCTGTTAAGCACTTCAGGCGTGCTGCGAATGTGTTGCGTACGACGCAAGGGAGAACGGAATGACTGGAACAACTTCTTCAGCATGGGATGCACTGTTTGAAGGAATGTTCGGCCATAACGAAGAATGACCGCATGATGGGCCGGGATTCTAGCATTTAGTCAGGGGATGGTGTAGGAACAAGCTGCAAGCCCCAAGCCAAAAGCTTCAAGAGGTTGCTGGAAGGCCAATTCGCAGAAACTACAAGGGGAGCCGAAGCTCCCCCAGAAGTAGTTGCGTGCTCTATTTTTATTATTGGTTGCGGGCTTCTTGTTTTTGTTGATCGCCCTCGCCATGAAGCTTCACCTTCATGACACTCCCAATCGGGAGTCAAGAGCAAACGGATTGCTTTGGTCGCTGTGTTGCTGATCTACGATCCAACCAGTTCAGGCTCTGCCTTAGGGCAGTTTTTGTTGTTCTCGGCCTGGTTGCGGGGCAAGCCCCAAATGCAACGCCTCTCCAAAAGAATCAGTTAGCTGCGCCTCCGCCGTGTTGTTTTTGTTATGCGTGAGTCGATTCGTCTTATTTTTATTGTCTTGTACTAAGCTTGTTATTGTTTTTGTACTAAGCATATAGCAGGGTGCGTGCCAACTTTTGCGCCGCCTAGCAAAACCGGGGGGTTGAGGTGGTTTCGGGCTTTTGACGGACCAAAAAAAGCCGGGGCTTCGTTACCGTAAGCCCCGGCTTTTGTTACGGGAAATATCCGCGGTAACAGTTTTTTCACATCTGAGGGTGTTACCTGTGGGGCGCACCCTCAACTCTCGCTGGCCACACCGGTCTTGCGCCGTGGAATGCCCAGGCGCTGGCGGCGTTCCCACAGGCACTTGCGGCTCACGCCCAGTTTGCGTGCCAGCTCGGTCTCGGTCATATGGTCCTGATGCTCGAGGACAAAATGCTGGAAGTAATCTTCCAGTGACAAATCTTCCGTCGGCTCATGGCTGGTATTGCTACCGCCGCCCTGTTGCGGGGCCAGGCCGATGAAATCGTCGTCTTCCAAGTCGCTCAGCTCGATATCGATGCCCAGCAGCTCAGCGGAAATTTCCGGGCTTTCCGACAGAATAACCGCGCGCTCGACCGCATTTTCCAGTTCCCGCACGTTACCCGGCCACGAGTAATGCCGAATCGCCTGCTCGGCATCCGGCGCAAACTTCAGGTCGGTACGGTTGATGCGTGCGCTCTGGCGCAGCAGGAACGCGCTGGCGATCTCGTTGACGTCGGCGCCGCGTTCACGCAGGGCCGGCAGCTTGAGGGCGATCACGTGCAGGCGGTAATACAGGTCTTCACGGAACTGGCCGATCTTGGCCAGGCTTTTCAGGTCACGGTGGGTGGCCGCAATCAGGCGCACGTCGACCTTTTGCGATTGCACCGAACCAACACGGCGAATCTCACCTTCCTGTAGCACGCGCAGCAAACGCGCCTGGGCTTCCAATGGCAGTTCGCCGATTTCATCGAGGAACAAGGTGCCACCGTCCGCCGCTTCCACCAGGCCCGCACGCCCGGCGCTGGCGCCGGTGAACGCGCCTTTCTCGTGACCGAACAGTTCGGACTCGATCAGGGATTCGGGGATCGCCGCGCAGTTCACCGAAATCATCGGCGCCTTGGCACGCTTGGACAGATTGTGCAGGGCGCGGGCCACCAGTTCTTTACCGGTGCCTGATTCGCCTTGGATCAATACATTGGAGTCAGTCGGCGCGACTTTGCGGATCTTGCTGTACAGATCCTGCATGGGCGGGCACGAACCGATGATGCCGATTTCGCCATTGCTGTTATCAACCCCTGGCTTGTCGGCAGCTTTGCCGGCGGGACGCTGTTCGGCAGGCGCGCTGCTGACCGACTGACGGTCGCGCAAGATACGCGCCACCGCCTGAAGCATTTCGTCATGGTCGAACGGCTTGGCGATGTAGTCCACCGCGCCCATCTTCATGGAGTCCACCGCCGAACGCAGGCTGGCGTAGCTGGTCATGATCAGCACCGGGGTGCCTTGGCCGAGCTTGATCAACTCGGTGCCAGGTGCGCCAGGCAGGCGCAGGTCACTGACAATCAGGTCGAACGTGGGAATGCTGAATCGCTCCTGGGCTTCCTGCACCGAGCCGGCTTCGCTGACCTGGTACTGATTTCGTTCAAGCAGGCGACGCAAGGCAGAGCGGATAATGGTTTCGTCTTCGACGATCAAAATGTGCGGCATTGATTCAATTCTCTCGACGGTCTCAGTTCACAGCGGACGTCGCTTCGACATGACGCGGCAAGGTCACCCGAATACGGGTGCCGCGTTGGCTTTCTGTGTCAGCCGGGCTGTCGATGGTGATTTGTCCATAATGCTCTTCAACGATGGAATAGACCAGTGCAAGGCCCAGACCGGTACCTTCACCTGGGTCCTTGGTGGTGAAGAAGGGTTCGAACAATCGGTCCATGATGTTCTGTGGAATACCGCTACCTTCATCTTCGACGATCAGATCGACCGTATGTTCGAAAGCCTCGGTCTTGACGCGTACCGCGCTGCCGGCTGGGGTCGCATCGCGGGCGTTGGACAGCAGGTTGATCAGCACTTGGGCTAGGCGTTGTGAGTCGCCGTCTACCCAGTGGTCCGGGTCGCACAAGTTGAAAAACTGTACTTCGAAATTACGCCGGTTCAAGGCGAGCAAGCCTATGGCATCCTGCGCCACCTCGGCCAGGCACACGGCTTCGTCCTGGTTCTGATGGCCGCCCGCGTGGGCGAAGCTCATCAGCGACTGCACGATCCGCGAGACGCGCTTGGTCTGTTCGAGGATTTGCCCGCTGATCTCGGTAATTTCGCCGTCTTCTTCGCGCTCTTCCCGCAGGTTCTGCGCCAGGCACGCGATACCGGTGATCGGATTACCGATTTCATGGGCCACCCCCGCTGCCAGTCGACCAATACTGGCCAGGCGCTCGGAGTGCACCAGCTTGTCTTCGAGCATCTGGGTTTCGGTCAGGTCTTCCACCAGCAACACCAGGCCGCTGTTACCGGGGGCGAGGGGTTCGTCGATGGCGGCCTTGTGCAGGTTGAGCCAGCGTGTCTGGCCGTCGAGGGCCAAGTGCTGCTTGTGCAAGTGTTCGTCGGGCAGATTGATGAAGCCTTGCAGCAGTTCTTTCCAGGGCTCGCCCAGGGTATTGAGGCGTGAACCGACGACGCGTTGTGCAGGGATGCCCGTGAGCTCTTCCATGGCCTTGTTCCACATCAGGATCTCTTGATCCTTGGCCAGGGAACACACGCCCATCGGCAGTTCCTGCAGGGTCTGGCGGTGGTAGCGGCGCAGGGCGTCGAGTTCGGCGGCGAGACCGGTGAGGCGGGAGTGGTAATCCTCCAGTCGGCTCTCGATGAAATGGATGTCTTCGGTGACATAGTTTTCGCCGCCAGCCTTATAGGGCAGGAAGGTTTCTACCATGTCCTGAGCCACGCTCGGCCCCATCAGCCCCGACAGGTTGGCTTCGATACGATCACGTAAACGACGCAGCGCGTAGGGGCGGCGTTCGTCGAACGGCAGGTAGAGATCGCGCAGCGCCTGTTCGACTTCTTTTTGCGCCGCCTTGGCGCCCAATGGCTTGGCCAGTTGCGTGGCGAACTCTTGGGGCGAGGCCGCATGCAATTCACGCCGTTGCGGGCGACGCACGTTATCCACCGCACAGGCTTCGGCGGCGCTGGTTTCTTCCGGGCTGGCGTTGGTGAACAGCGAGATCAGGGTGAACATCAAGACGTTGGCGGCCAAGGACGCAATCGCCGCCATGTGCCAACTGGTGTCATCCAGCACGTAAATCATGTTCAGCAGCGGGATGTAGAAGCCCTGCAGGTTGCCGACCAGCGGTAGCAGCATGGTCACGACCCACACCAGGATCCCCGCCAGCAAGCCGGCGATAAACCCACGGCGATTGGCGGTCGGCCAGTACAGTACTGACAGCACACCCGGCAGGAACTGCAAGGTGGCGACAAATGCAACGATACCCAGGTTGGCCAGGTCTTGCCCGGCGCCCAGCAGCAGGTAGAAACCGTATCCTGCCATGATGATCGCAACAATCAGCGCGCGGCGCGTCCATTTCAGCCAGCGGTAGATGTTGCCTTCGGCCGGCGGCTGGTAAAGCGGCAATACCAAATGGTTGAGTGCCATGCCCGAAAGCGCCAGGGTCGTGACGATGATCAACCCGCTGGCCGCTGACAAACCGCCGACATAAGCCAGCAGTGCCAGGGCCGGGCTGTTGGCGGCAATGCCGATGCCGAGGGTGAAGTATTCCGGGTTGGTGGTTGCCCCCAGTTTCAGACCCGCCCACAGGATCAGCGGCACTGCCAGGCTCATCAACAGCAGGAACAGCGGCAAACCCCAGCTGGCGCTGACCAGCGAGCGCGGGTTGAGGTTTTCGGTGAAGGTCATGTGGTACATGTGCGGCATCACGATCGCCGAGGCGAAGAACACCAGCAGCAGCGTGCGCCATGGGCCTTCCTGCAGGGGCGTGTGCAGGGCGGCGAGGGCGGTCTGGTTTTGCAGCAGCCACAACTCCAACTGTTGCGGGCCGTCGAACACACCGTACAGCGCATAGAGGCCTACGCCGCCAATGGCGATCAGCTTGATCACCGACTCGAAGGCAATCGCAAACACAAGGCCTTCGTGTTTCTCACGGGTGGCAATATGGCGCGAGCCGAAGAAAATCGTGAACAGGCTGATCAGCGCGCAGAACGCCAGGGCGACTCTATGTTGCACAGGCTCGCGGGTGAGGATGCTGATGGAGTCGGCCACGGCCTGGATTTGCAGGGCCAGCAACGGCAATACACCGATCAACATGAAGATGGTGGTCAGCGCGCCGGCCCAGGTGCTGCGAAAGCGGAAGGCGAACAGGTCGGCCAGGGATGACAACTGATAAGTGCGGGTGATCTTCAGGATCGGGTACAGCAACACCGGCGCCAGCAGAAACGCGCCGGACACCCCGAGATAGCTGGAAAGAAAGCCATAACCGTATTGATAAGCCAGGCCGACGGTGCCGTAAAACGCCCAGGCACTGGCATACACGCCCAGGGACAAGGTGTAGGTCAATGGATGGCGAATGATCGCCCGCGGAATCATTCCGCGCTCACTGATCCAGGCGACGCCGAACAACGCGGCCAGATAGGCGGCGCTGATCAGCAGCATCTGGGTGAGGCTAAAGCTCATCGGCATCTTTTTGGCTCTGCAGGATGAAAGTCACGACGATCAGGATCAGCCACAGCAAATAAGGGCGATACCAGGCGCCCGTGGCGTCGATCCACCAATCCATGATGGCGGGAGAAAACAGGTAGATCCCGACGACCAGCAGCAGGACCAATCGATAGATGTACATGTTGGCCTCTGATTGAAAAACTGCGGCGATGGTAACGGATGCTTGGCAAGCTGCAAGCGCCTTCAGCTCAATTGCGCTTCGGCCAGCGTGAGTGTGCGCGGGATCTTTGTCGCATCCCAGTGTGAAATGCCCCAATCCAGCAGTTCCCGTGGGCTGGCGTGCAGCAGTTCGGCGCCGGGTTGCTGGCCGAGGGCGCGCAGGGCTCTCAGTAGCAAAGGCGTGGCCTGGTCGGGCGTCAACGGTGGGGAACGATAGGATTTGCCCAGCTTGTTACCGTCCGGCTGGATGATCAGCGGCACGTGCAGGTAGCGCGGTTGGCGCAGGCCGAGCAACTCTTGCAAGTAGAGTTGGCGTGGCGTGGAGTCGAGCAGGTCAGCGCCGCGCACGATGTCGGTAACACCTTGCCATGCATCGTCGAGCACTACAGCCAGTTGATAGGCATAAAGGCCATCTCGGCGACGGATGACGAAATCGCCTACATCGCGTCCCAGGTGCTGTCGGAATTCGCCCTGAACGCGGTCGGTAAAGTGGTACGCAAGCTCAGGGACACGCAAGCGGATGGCGGCGTCCTGCTGATCGTGGCCGGCATTGCGACACAGGCCTGGGTAGATCCCGTTGTAGGGTTCCAGTTGTTTGCGTGAGCAGGTGCAGGCGTAGGCCAGGCCGTGGTTGAACATGTCGTTCAGCACTTTGGCGTAGGCTTCGTGCCGCTCGCTTTGCCGGACCTGTTCACCGTCCCATTCAAAGCCGTAGCTTTCCAGGGCGTGCAGGATCGCGGCTTGGGCGCCGGGCTCTTCACGGGGAGGGTCGAGGTCTTCCATACGCATCAACCAGCGGCCGTTATTGGCGCGGGCATCAAGGTAGGAGGCGAGAGCAGCGACCAGCGAGCCGAAATGCAAATGGCCACTGGGCGTGGGGGCGAAACGCCCGATATAAGTAGAGGCTGTCATGGGCCGGATACTACTGGAAATTCGGTAAACGCCAGAAACAAAAATGGGGCGTTTGCACGCCCCATTCGTTCAGCTCGGCGGGATTACTTGCCGACCTGTTTTTCCTTGATTTCGGCCAAGGTCTTGCAGTCTACGCAGAGGTCCGCGGTTGGGCGGGCTTCCAGGCGACGGATACCGATCTCGACACCGCAGGATTCGCACCAGCCGTATTCTTCGTCCTTGATCAGCTGCAGCGTCTTGTCGATCTTCTTGATCAATTTGCGCTCGCGATCACGGGCGCGCAGTTCAAGGGCGAATTCTTCTTCCTGGCTCGCACGGTCGGCCGGATCAGGGAAGTTGGCTGCTTCGTCCTTCATATGGTCAACGGTGCGGTCGACCTCCTGCATCAAGTCCTGTTTCCACTTGTTCAGGATTTTGGTGAAGTGCTCGCGCATGGGCTCGCCCATGTACTCCTCACCTTTCTTCTCTACGTAAGGTTCGAAGCCGTTGAGGCCTTGAGTCTGCTGTTGCTTTGCTTGGGTGGACATGAATAGACCGCCTCTCACTCTTCTAATCCATTGCGCAGGATTGCAACGTCACCGACACCTGCCGGCCCTGCGGCTGCAAGCGGGCGAACTTACCAGATAGATTCGGGGTGCGCCACTCCCGGTTGTCGAGGCCCATGGCAAAGGGGTTGCAAACTACATCAGCCCGCCATTGCTGGGCATGGGTTGCCTCGAATGTTGATTTTAGTCGTTTTGCAGGCGCTTGCCCGATCCGTACAGGCCGCCGGGCAGGCAATAGAACATGTTTTACGGCGTGGGTTCGGTAGAATCCAGATTTTGTCCCTACCGTTAAGGAAGGCTAATGGCTCAGCCCTACAGTGCGCGCAGTCGCGCCATCGAACCTTTTCATGTCATGGCATTGCTGGCGCGGGCCAATGAGCTGCAAGCCGCCGGGCATGACGTGATTCACTTGGAAATCGGCGAGCCGGACTTCACCACCGCCGAGCCGATCATCCAGGCCGGCCAGGCAGCATTGGCCAATGGCAAGACCCGCTACACCGCGGCACGCGGCCTGCCGGAACTGCGCGAAGCCATCAGCGGTTTCTATCAGCTGCGCTATGGGCTGAACGTTGACCCCCAGCGCATTTTGATCACCCCTGGTGGTTCCGGCGCCTTGTTGCTGGCCAGCAGCCTTTTGGTGGACCCGGGCAAGCATTGGTTGCTCGCAGACCCAGGCTACCCCTGCAATCGCCACTTCCTGCGATTGGTGGAGGGCGCGGCGCAACTGGTGCCGGTTGGCCCCGAGTTGCGCTATCAGTTGACCGCCGACTTGGTAGCCAAGCACTGGGACCAGGACAGTGTGGGCGCGCTGGTAGCGTCGCCAGCCAACCCGACCGGCACGATCCTGACCCGCGACGAATTGGCCGGCCTTTCCGGCGCAATCAAAGCGCGCAACGGCCATCTGGTGGTGGATGAGATTTACCATGGCCTGACCTACGGCACGGACGCAGCCAGCGTGCTGGAAGTCGACGATGATGCTTTCGTCCTGAATAGTTTTTCGAAGTATTTCGGCATGACCGGCTGGCGCCTGGGTTGGTTGGTTGCGCCGCCCGACGCTGTGGGTGAATTGGAGAAACTGGCGCAAAACCTCTACATCAGTGCGCCAAGCATGGCGCAGCACGCGGCGCTGGCCTGCTTCACCCCACAAACCCTGAACATTCTGGAAGAGCGCCGGGCCGAATTTGGTCGCCGTCGCGACTTCTTGCTGCCAGCGTTACGCGAGCTGGGATTTGGTATTGCCGTCGAGCCGGAAGGCGCATTCTATTTGTATGCCGATATCAGCGCGTTCGGCGGTGATGCCTTCGCATTCTGTCGCCACTTCCTCGAAACCGAGCATGTGGCGTTTACGCCAGGCTTGGATTTTGGCCGCTACCACGCCGGCCACCATGTGCGCTTTGCCTACACGCAAAACCTCGATCGGCTACAGGAAGCAGTGGAACGGATCGCACGTGGCTTGCGGAGTTGGCAAGGCTGATGCGCTTTAATCCTCCCCTCGAAGAAGCGCGGCTGATTCGCCGCTACAAGCGTTTTCTCACCGATATCGAAACCGTTAGCGGCGAGTTGCTGACCATTCACTGCCCTAACACCGGCTCGATGCTCAATTGCATGGTCGAAGGCGGGCAGGTCTGGTTCAGTCGCTCCAATGACCCTAAACGCAAGTTGCCCGGCACCTGGGAAATCGCCGAGACACCCCAGGGCCGTCTGGCGTGCGTGAACACGGCACGCGCTAATCAGTTGGTCGAGGAGGCATTGCGTGCAGGGGTAATTACCGAACTCAATGGCTTCACCGCCTTGAAGCGCGAAGTACCCTACGGTCAGGAGAAAAGCCGTATCGACTTTCGCCTGGAGTATGCCGACGGCGCGGCCTACGTTGAAGTCAAAAGCGTGACCCTGGGCTTTGATGGTTCCTCGGTTGCCGCTTTTCCCGATGCGGTGACCCAGCGCGGCGCCAAGCATTTGCGCGAACTGGCCCATCTGGCGCGCGAGGGCGTGCGGGCAGTGCAGTTGTATTGCGTCAATCTCTCGGGGATTGATGCAGTGCGCCCGGCCGTGGAGATCGACGCCGGTTACGCCTCTGCGCTACGTGAAGCCAAGGCGGCGGGGGTGGAAGTGCTGGCCTATGGCGTGCGGGTTACATCAGAAGAAATCTGTGTAGACCGACGGTTGGACGTGCTGCTCGACTAGAGTTCCACCCAAAGGCCCTGGGCGTCTTCGCGGCCAGGCAGGGGGGTGAGGCTTTGGCCGGCGCAAGGGCCGGCGATGCACTCGCCGCTTTCGATCAGGAACAGAGCGCCGTGGGTGGCGCATTGGATCAGGCTGGCGCTGGAGTCGAGAAACTGATCGGGTTGCCATTCCAGTGGAACGCCGCGATGGGGGCAGCGGTTGATATAGAAGTAGGGCACGCCGTCTCGGCGCACGGCCAACAGCTTGCAGCCGTCGATGTCAAAACCGAGGCTGCTGTCTGGCGCGAGGGTGTCGGAGGAGCAGAGAAACTTCATTTCAGTCCTTAAGTGCCTTGACGTTCAAATGCAAACAATTATCAAATGCCGGCTTCGCCCGTTTGCTGTACGGGCGCTCATTACGATGGTGGGCAAGCGTTTTCTGTCACATTGATGAGTGCTTGAGCGGCCCTGCCCCTGGAAGGAAACCCTGTTATGCGCCTGAGTGCCAGCGCTATCGCGCTTGTTGTCGGACTGCTGGTCAACCATGGGGCCCAAGCCTCTGAACTGCCACAACGCTGGGTAAGTGCCGGTGGGGCGCTGTCGGAATGGGTGACGGCCCTGGGCGGTGAGGCAAAACTGGTGGGGGTCGATACCACCAGTCAACATCCCGAGTCCCTCAGGGCGTTGCCGAGCATTGGCTACCAGCGACAGTTGTCGGCTGAAGGCATCCTGAGTTTGCGCCCGCAGGTGCTGGTGGGGACTGAAGAAATGGGCCCACCGCCCGTGCTGGCGCAGATTCGTAGCGCGGGCGTGCAGGTGGAGATGTTCTCGGCGCAGCCTGACTTGCTTGCGTTAAAAGGCAATCTTCAGCACTTGGGCAAGTTGTTGGGTAATGACGCCAAGGCCTCCGAATTGTTTGCCGGATATGAGCAGGCGCTGAACCAGCAAAAGCGTTGGGTCGCCAAGGCTCAGTCCACCCAAAACGCGCCAGGTGTATTGCTGCTGCTCGGGCATGCAGGCGGCAAGCCGCTGATCGCGGGCAAAGACACGGCGGCTGATTGGATGTTGCAACAGGCGGGCGGGCGCAATCTGGCGACCCATAGTGGTTACAAACCTTTTTCGGTGGAGTCGTTGGCGGGGTTGAGCCCGGATGTGCTGGTATTTGCTGACCGTGCCCTGAGTGGTGATGCGGCGCGTGCGGCGCTATTCAAAGAGAATCCGATCCTGGCTTCCACTCCGGCGGCTAAGAGTGGGCGGGTGTTTGAGGTGGACACCACCTTGCTGGTCGGCGGGCTTGGGCCGCGCCTGCCGCAAAGCCTGGCAGAGCTGTCTGCCGGGTTTTATCCGTCCCAGGCTAAGCCTGCCCCATGACCACGTTGGTTAAACCGAAGACGCTCTTTATTGGGCTGGCGCTGTTGTGTGTATTGGCTATCTGGCTCTCGCTGGCATTGGGGCCGGTCAGCTTGCCATTGCTGGATACGCTCAACGCCGCGTTGCGACTGATGGGGCTGCCTATTGAGGCACAGGGGCTGGAGCAGGCTGAGCTGATCCTGGGGCAGATCCGTTTGCCGCGTACGCTGCTGGGGTTGGCGGTCGGCGGCGTGTTGGCTTTGTCGGGAGTGGCGATGCAGGGATTGTTCCGCAACCCTCTGGCTGATCCTGGATTAGTCGGGGTTTCCAGCGGTGCGGCGTTGGGGGCTGCAGTGGCGATTGTCGGTGCTTCGTTTTTTGGCGGTTTGCCGGATGCATTCGGGCCGTACTTGTTATCGCTGTGCGCATTCCTCGGCGGGCTGGGCGTCACCGCATTGGTCTATCGACTGGGGCGGCGCAACGGCCAAACCAATGTCGCGACGATGCTGCTTGCCGGCATTGCCCTTACAGCCCTCGCCGGCTCTGCGGTGGGCCTGTTTACCTACCTGGCCGATGACGCCACCTTGCGCACCCTGACATTCTGGAACCTAGGGAGCCTTAACGGCGCCAGCTATTCCAGGTTATGGCCGCTGTTGCTGGTGAGCGCGGGTGTGGCGCTGTGGTTGCCGCGCCGAGCGAAGGCGCTGAATGCATTGCTGCTCGGCGAGTCAGAAGCCAATCACCTTGGGATTGATGTGGAAAGGCTTAAGCGTGAGCTGGTCTTCTGCACGGCTTTGGGGGTGGGCGCTGCGGTGGCCGCAGCAGGCATGATTGGCTTCGTGGGCCTGGTGGTGCCGCATTTGGTGCGATTGCTGGCGGGGCCGGATCATCGGGTGCTGTTGCCAGCTTCCGTATTGGCGGGTGCAAGCTTGCTGCTGTTTGCCGATCTGGTAGCGCGCCTTGCCTTGGCGCCGGCTGAACTGCCGATCGGCATCGTCACTGCGTTTATCGGCGCTCCGTTTTTTCTTTACCTGTTGTTGCGGGGGCATGCCTGATGCTGCGTGTGGAAGACTTGCAGATCTGTCGCGGGCGTAAAATTGTGTTGGCGGATGTCACCCTCGATTTATTGCCGGGCGAGGTGCTTGGCGTATTGGGCCCAAATGGCGCGGGTAAAAGCACGTTGCTAGGCGCGTTGTGCGGTGAACTGCATCCCGATCAAGGCACGGTGTGGCTGGATCAACGACCGTTGAGCGAATGGAGTGGTGCGCAGCGGGCGCAGCGCCTTGCGGTTTTGCCCCAGGCTTCGACGCTGGACTTTGCATTCCGCGTCGAAGAGGTTGTCGGCATGGGGCGTTTGCCACATCAAACTGGGCGAGTACGCGACGACGAGATTATAAAGGCAGCCTTGCAGGCGGCAGATGTCGGTCACTTGAGCGGTCGCAGCTACCTGGCGTTGTCTGGCGGGGAGCGTCAACGCGTTCACCTGGCGCGCGTGCTTGCGCAGTTATGGCCAGGTGAAGCAGGGCAGACGTTACTGCTGGATGAGCCGACGTCAATGCTGGACCCCTTGCACCAACATACAACCTTGCAGGCCATCCGGACCTTTGCCGATCGAGGAGCGGCAGTGCTGGTGATCCTTCATGACCTGAACCTGGCGGCGCGTTACTGTGATCGAATTCTGTTGCTTCAGGCGGGGTGTCCCCATGCCCTGGATACACCGGCGCAGGTAATGCAGCCTGAGCCGCTGAAAGCGGTGTTTGGTCTGGATGTGCTCGTGCAACCCCATCCGGAACGTGGGCATCCGTTGATTATTGCGCGCTAGGTTTTGACAGGCAAAAAAAGACCCGGCAAGAGCCGGGTCAAATAACCGTGATTAGCCTGATGAGGAGATAATCTGAGAGTCCGAACCAATGGTCTTTCAGTTATCGGCTGATCTCGCGACCAGTTGTGATAATCATAACGATTCTCATTTGAGAGTCAACATTTGTTTTTGCATGTCTTCCGCGTTTTCTCAAACGTATGTTCGCAATGCCTGTAAATGTTGGGTTTTATAGTCGAGCTAATTTTTCTGGCGTGCCGACAGAGCGTCCAATTGACGGTTCAACGCTTCCTTGCGCTCAGCAGGAATGTCGTTCCAGTGCACATCCATCAATGCCCCTTCGATGGCATACAGCAGCACTTTTGACGCGCGGAACCCGCGCGTCCGCACGGCTCGGTAAGCATCGACCGCGCCCAGGCGACGCAAGTCGGACGCACTGTGGATGCCCACTGCGTGCAGCCACTGTGCTGACGTCTTGCCGAGGTTTTTCAGGTGTTGCAGCTCATCGTTCATCAAGCCTCCTTGCGACGGCCGAATGGTTCGGTGGGTATCGTGACCAGGCAAGCCTGAGCAGGAGTGTAGCGCTCAGTAGGAAAAGCGTAGTTCTTTAGTCGGAAACGGCCTAAAGACGTATGAGAATGACTAGATCATGCAGGCGGGAAGTCCCCGGTTCGACTATGCGAAACCGGGGTAGAGGCAGCGGATTTTAGCGGGTGCGGTAGCGTAGGCGGGTGCCGAAATTGACCGACATGAGGATCTCATCGGCAGTGAGTTCTGGCGGGAAGTAAGTACCGGAAATCTGCGCATGGGCCAGGCTCGCTCCTTCCAGTGGGCAGTCACGCAAGTCCAGGCCACGCAAATCGGCGGAGCGGAAATACGCGTCGGTAAAATCCACGCCAGCGGCGTTAAGCTCACGCAGGTCCAACCCACGGAAGTCGCCACCGCGCATATCGATGACGCCGTCTTTTGGGCGTTCCTCGTTAAATCCTCGGACATCATCTTTATGCAGGAGCGAGTAAAGCGGAGTATCAAGAAGCTTGGGCTGACTCATGAAGGCGACTCCTGTTGGATTTATGACGCCATTATAGTGCCACTATTGCGTGGTCGTGCGACTTGGCAGACGACACGACCAAGAAATTTTTCTTACAAGCCTGGCAAGTGTTGGCGAATATGCGCGACCAAGGCATCCAGGGTCCCGCTTTCGTTGGTTTCGACGCGTTTGCTGAGGAGCAGTTCCTCGGCTGTCAGCGGGTCGCGATTGGCGTGCTGTTCTTCGATAACCGTCAATGTCGCGTCGGAAGGATCGTTTTTATCTGCCTGACGTTGCGCCAACCAGCTTGAGATAACGGCCTGAGGCGCATTGCAATCCAGGATCAGGAAGGGTGCACCGGTGGCTTCAGCAATCTTGGCAGCTGCATCACGTTGTTCGCGCTTAAGGAAGGTCGCATCCAGCACCACTGGGTAACCTGCGCGAAGGACGGTGTCGGCGATTTCATTCAAGCGCGCGTAGGTCGCCGCGCTGGCATCGGCTGCATAGATGCCGGCCTGAGGCGTGTTTTCCACATGTTGCTCGCCGAACAGGCGCTTGCGCTCCACATCCGAACGCAGGCGCACAGCGCCCAAGGCTTCGACCAGGCGCATGGCAACATGGCTTTTGCCTACGGCCGAAACACCATGGGTAATTGCCAGGAAGCGCGACGGAATGGTGCTGTAGCTTTCCGCCAGGTTGGCATAGTTGCGGTATTGGCGCAGGGTCGTCGCGCGCTGCACCGGGCTGGCTTCGCTCGGCATGCTGAACAGTGAAACCTTGGCGCGTACCAGCGCTCGGTAGGCTTTATAGAAGTTCAGGACTTCCAGGCCGTGATAATCACCGGTCAGCTCCAGGTACTGGCTGATGAAGCGACGCGCCAGGGACTTGAGGCCACGGTCTTCCAAGTCCATGGCCAGGAAGGCGGTGTCGGCGTACACGTCGGTAAAGCGGAAAGGCTCGTTGAACTCGATGCAGTCGAAGATCACCACGTGGCCATCGATCAGGGTTGCGTTACCCAAGTGAATATCACCGTGGCATTCGCGGGTAAAACCCTCCAGCTTGCGCTGGGCGAACAGCGGCTTGAGGCGCTCGAAGCTGCTTTCGGCCCAGGCGTGCAGCGCGTCCAGTTGAGCCAGGTCAACCTTGTCGCTGAGGAACGGGCGGATCTGATCGAAGTTCTGGCGAACCGGTGCCATCACTTCGTCCGGGGTGCCGGCAGGGTGTTCTTGCGGGACTGTCGGCGCGGTGAGGTGGAAGTGCGCGATCTGCTTGGCCATCTCATCAATGTGCGCGCTGGTCAGTTCGCCGTTGGCTTGCAGGGTACTGAGCAATTGGCTTTGTGGGAACTGACGCATTTTCAGCGCGTACTCGATCACCGGGCCATCGCCACCCAGTTGCGGGGCTTCGGCAGTGCCGGTGATCGGCAACACTTCAAGATACAAATCGTCTGTCAGGCGCTGGTTGAGGCGCAGTTCTTCCCGGCAGAAGTGGCCGCGCTTTTCCAGGTCGGTGAAATCCAGAAAGCCGAAGTTCATCGGCTTCTTCAGTTTATAAGCGTAGGAACCGGTCAGTACGACCCAGGAAATATGGGTCTCGATGACTTGGAATGCTTCAACCGGATGGGGGTATAAAGCCGGGTTTTGCAGGGCGGCGATCAGGGACTGGCTCACGGGCGATCCTTCAGAGTCTGGGGAAAAACATGGCGGGCATTATGGCTGCTGCGGCCGGTCGTGCAAACCGCTGTCCGGCTCATGTTGATCCTCAATAAAGTGCGTATAATCCGCCGCCATGACTCGAACCCGATCTCCCCGTTCCCGTAAAAAACCTCCCTCCCGTGGCCTGCGCCCTTGGCTGGGCTGGGCGCTCAAGCTTGGCTTGGTGGGCCTCGTCGTGCTAGCCGGCTTTGCGGTGTACCTCGACGCTGTGGTCCAGGAGAAATTCTCCGGCAAGCGCTGGACCATTCCGGCCAAGGTGTACGCGCGTCCACTGGAACTGTTCACCGGCCAGAAGCTGAGCAAGGACGACTTCCTGACCGAGCTCGACGCCTTGGGCTACCGCCGTGAACCCGTGAGCAACGGTCCGGGTGCGGCCGCCGTCACGGGCAACACCGTCGACCTGAATACCCGTGGCTTCCAGTTCTATGAAGGCCTGGAAAAAGCCCAGCCGGTGCGCGTGCGCTTTTCCGGCGATTACGTTGCCGAGTTGTCCTCGCTCAATGGCTCGAAGCTGCCCGTGGTTCGCCTGGAACCGCTGATGATTGGCGGCATTTACCCGAAAAACCTTGAAGATCGCATCCTGATCAAGCTTGATCAGGTGCCGCCGTACCTGCTGGAAACCCTGGTTGCCGTCGAAGACCGCGATTTCTACCACCACTGGGGCGTCTCGCCGAAGTCGATTGCCCGCGCGGTTTGGGTGAACACCTCTGGCGGTAAGATGACCCAGGGCGGCAGTACGCTCACGCAACAATTGGTCAAGAATTTCTACCTGACCAGCGAGCGCAGCCTGACCCGTAAGCTCACCGAAGCCATGATGGCGATGCTGCTGGAGCTGCACTACAGCAAGCAGGAAATCCTCGAGGCCTACCTCAACGAGGTGTTCGTCGGCCAGGACGGCCAGCGCGCCGTGCATGGTTTTGGCTTGGCCAGCCAGTTCTTCTTTGGCCAGCCGCTGTCTGAATTGAAGCTGCATCAGGTCGCGTTGCTGGTGGGCATGGTCAAGGGGCCTTCCTACTACAACCCGCGTCGTAACCCTGAGCGCGCACTGGAACGTCGAAACCTGGTGCTCGATGTGCTTGAGCAGCAGGGCGTTGCCACGGCGGAGCAAGTTGCGGCGGCGAAGAAAATGCCACTGGGTGTCACTACCCGCGGCAAGCTGGCGGACAGCTCCTTCCCAGGCTTTATCGATCTGGTCAAACGTCAACTGCGTGAAGACTACCGCGACGAAGACTTGACCGAAGAAGGCCTGCGGATCTTCACCAGTTTCGACCCGATCCTGCAGATGAAAGCCGAAGCGTCCGTCAATGACACCTTCAAGCGCCTCACGGGGCGTAAAGGCTCCGATGAAGTCGAAGCGGCAATGGTCGTGACCAACCCGGAAACCGGTGAAGTGCAGGCCATGATCGGCAGTCGCCAGGCCAGCTTCGCCGGTTTCAACCGCGCGCTGGATGCGGTACGGCCAATCGGTTCGCTGGTCAAGCCTGCGGTTTACCTGACCGCCTTGGAAAAGCCGAGCAAATACACGCTGACCAGTTGGCTGTCGGATGATCCATTGTCGGTCAAGGGGGCTGATGGCCAGGTGTGGACGCCGCAGAACTTCGACCGTCGCTCCCACGGTACGGTGTTCCTATACCAAGGGATCGCTCACTCCTACAACATCTCCACTTCCCGCCTCGGCCTTGAAGTCGGCGTGCCGAACGTCCTCAAGACGATCGCGCGACTGGGTGTCACCCGTGAATTCCCGGCCTTTCCGTCGATCCTGCTGGGCGCTGGCGCGATGACCCCGATGGAAGTCGCAACCATGTACCAGACCCTAGCCAACGGTGGTTTCAATACACCGATGCGCGGGATCCGCAGCGTGTTGACTGCCGAAGGCGAGCCGCTCAAGCGTTACCCGTTCCAGATTCAGCAACGTTTTGATGCGGGCTCCATCTATCTGATTCAGAACGCCATGCAGCGCGTGATGCGTGAAGGTACCGGTAGTTCTGTCTATAAGGTCCTGCCATCGAACCTGACGCTGGCGGGCAAGACCGGTACCAGTAACGATTCGCGCGACAGTTGGTTCGCCGGCTTCGGCCAGGACGTGCTGGCGGTGGTGTGGCTGGGGCGTGACGATAACGGCAAGACCCCGTTCACCGGTGCTACCGGTGCGCTGCAGGTCTGGACCAGTTTCATGCGCAAGGCCGACCCGCTGCCGTTGAACATGCCGCAGCCGGATAACATCGTGCAGGCCTGGATTGATCCGCACACGGGTCAAGGCTCCGATGCCAATTGTCCGGGCGCGGTGCAGATGCCGTATATTCGCGGCAGCGAACCGCCACCCGGTGCCGCGTGCGGTGGCAGTGCCCCTGCTGACGCGGAATCGGTGATGGATTGGGTCAAGGGCTGGATGAATTAAGCAAAGAGGGTTTCAAGTGAACAAATGGTTGTTTCCAGCTATTACAGCTCTGGCTTTGCTCAGCGGTTGCTCCAGCGTCCAGCGCGGCTCCATTCCCGTGGTGGACTCGAGCACAGCCGTCTCCAATAACGACCGGATTTCGGCCAATGGCGGGTTCCGTCAAACCGTGACCCAGCGCCCTGCGCAGGCAACGACCCAGGCAATGCCACAGGATTCCGGCGTGGTGGTGATGGTGCCAGGCGGCGGCGCAGCGGCATCGGCGCCGATCAGTGCTGAGCCCTGGACGCCGGGCCCAAGCACCTCGGGCCCGATTGACTCCACGCCGGTTCAAGCGGCGCCGATCAATCAAGGCACCTACAACATGCCGTCGACGCCAAGTGGTATTCCGTCATCCTCCAGCGGTGGCGGCCTGTCGGCTGATGAGCAATTGGACGGCCCGGTGCTGGCGCTGCTGACCACTGCCCAGCAACAGCAGGCCGGGGGGGATTTGAACGGCGCGTCGTCCAGCCTTGAGCGTGCCCAGCGTGTTGCACCTCGCGAGCCTCAAGTGTTGTACCGTCTGGCGCAAGTACGCATGGCCCAGGGCGACGCACCGCAAGCCGAGCAGTTTGCCCGTCGGGGCCTGACCCTGGCTAACGGTCGTCCAGACCTGCAAGCCAGTCTGTGGGCCTTGATTGGTGACGCGCGTGCCGCACAAGGTGACGCAGCCGGCGCGGCCCAGGCTCGCCAGAAAGCCAAGGTCAGCCTCTGATGGATGCACGCTTTCCCGCAATTGCCGAACAGTTATTGCTGATTGAGCGCGAATTGCGCGTGCAGGGCTGGTGGGACGAGATGTCCCCCAGCGTCGAGGCACTCAGCAGCGTTGAGCCCTTTTCGGTAGACACCCTGGACTTTCACCAGTGGCTGCAATGGATCTTCCTGGTGCGCATGAAGCAGATCCTCGAGCAGGACCTGCCATTGCCAAATGCTTCAGGGATCATGGAGATGGCGGAGATGGTCTACGCGGACCGCCCGCTGGAAAGCCTCGGCTTGCGCAATGCGCTGAAAAAGTTCGACCAACTGATCGCCGACGCTCGTTAATTGCCTGACTGCCGGGTTTTCCGGCAGTCTTGCGCACATTTCTACCGCTTGACGACATTCAGGCGAGTTTTATCCCTCCTCAAACCCCTTTCTCCTACGTTCTCATGCGCTTAGTTGGAAAAAAGCGCAATTATTGCTTGACTTGAAGGGGCTGAAACAGAAGAATCCAAAGTCCGCTGTATCGGGACTGCCAGAAGCAGGCCCGCTCAGCAGATCATGAGGCGCACATCCGCGCCGACCTGTTACACCCGCAACGCGTTACCTCGCGCTGGGTGGGAAAAGCCCGCAACACTTGGGACGATCCCAATACTTGCTCAGTCAGTGCTGACGTAGTCGGCGACCACCGTCGCTCATGCTCTGTTGAGAAGTAAACCTATTAAGACCCGTCGGTTTTCAACGGACGGTATTCTGGCGTTTTAGAGGTGAACAACGTGGAGCTTTTATCTGGCGGTGAGATGCTCGTCCGCTTTTTGCGTGACGAAGGCGTCGACTATATCTACGGGTACCCAGGTGGTGCTCTGCTGCATGTCTACGACGCACTGTTCAAGGAGCCGGCTGTTACCCACATCCTGGTTCGCCACGAACAGGCCGCGACCCATATGGCTGACGGTTATGCCCGTGCCACCGGTAAAGCCGGCGTGGTACTGGTAACATCCGGCCCAGGCGCAACCAATGCCATTACCGGCATCGCGACTGCCTATATGGACTCCATCCCGATGGTGATCATTTCTGGCCAGGTGGCAAGCACCATGGTCGGTACCGATGCATTCCAGGAAACCGACATGATCGGTATCTCCCGGCCGATCGTGAAACACAGCTTCATGATCAAGCATGCGTCGGAAATTCCGGAAATCATGAAGAAGGCTTTCTACCTCGCACAGTCCGGTCGCCCGGGGCCTGTCGTGGTCGATATCCCGAAGGACATGACCAATCCGGCGGAAAAATTCGAATATATCTTCCCGAAAAAAGCCAAGCTGCGTTCCTACAGCCCGGCCGTTCGTGGGCACTCGGGGCAAATTCGCAAGGCAGCAGAAATGCTCCTGGCGGCCAAGCGTCCCGTGTTGTACTCGGGTGGTGGTGTGATTCTGGGCGGCGGTTCCGCACCGCTGACCGAACTGGCCAAGCTGCTCAACCTGCCGGTGACCAACACCTTGATGGGCCTCGGCGCATTCCCGGGTACGGATCGCCAGTTCGTCGGCATGCTCGGCATGCATGGCAGCTACACCGCCAACCTGGCGATGCACCATGCCGATGTGATCCTTGCAGTGGGTGCACGTTTCGATGACCGGGTAATCAACGGCGCGAGCAAATTCTGCCCGAACGCCAAGATCATCCATATCGACATCGACCCGGCGTCCATCTCCAAGACCATCAAGGCCGACGTGCCGATCGTAGGTCCTGTTGAAAGCGTATTGACCGAGATGGTTGCCGCGCTCAAGGACATCGGCGAAGCGCCGAACAAGGAATCCGTCGCCAGTTGGTGGAAGCAGATTGACGAATGGCGCGGTGATCGCGGCCTGTTCCCTTACGACAAGGGCGACGGCAGCATCATCAAGCCACAAACCGTGATCGAGACCCTGTGCGAAGTGACCAAGGGCGACGCCTTTGTGACCTCCGACGTGGGCCAGCACCAGATGTTCGCTGCGCAGTACTACAAGTTCGATAAGCCTAACCGCTGGATCAACTCCGGCGGCCTGGGCACGATGGGCTTTGGTTTCCCTGCGGCCATGGGCGTGAAACTGAGTTTCCCGGACGCTGACGTTGCATGCGTCACCGGTGAAGGCAGCATCCAGATGAATATCCAGGAACTGTCGACATGCCTGCAGTACGGCCTTCCGGTGAAGATCGTGTGCTTGAACAACGGTGTGCTGGGCATGGTTCGCCAGTGGCAGGACATGAGCTACGGTAGCCGTCACTCTCATTCCTACATGGAGTCGCTGCCAGATTTCGTCAAATTGGTTGAGGCCTATGGCCACGTTGGCATCCGCATCACCGACTTGAAAGATCTGAAGCCGAAGATGGAAGAGGCGTTCGCCATGAAGGACCGCCTGGTGTTCATCGATATTCAGGTGGATACCAGCGAGCACGTCTACCCGATGCAGATCAAAGACGGCTCTATGCGCGACATGTGGCTGAACAAGACGGAGCGTACTTAATCATGCGGCATATTATCTCCCTGCTTCTGGAGAACGAACCCGGCGCTCTGTCTCGTGTTGTCGGCCTGTTTTCGCAACGCAACTACAACATCGAAAGCCTGACCGTGGCCCCGACCGAAGACCCGACCCTGTCGCGCCTGACGTTGACCACCGTGGGCCACGATGAGGTGATCGAGCAGATCACCAAGAACCTCAACAAGCTGATCGAAGTGGTCAAGCTGGTCGACCTGTCGGAGAGTGCCCACATCGAGCGCGAGCTGATGCTGGTCAAGGTCAAGGCCACCGGCGCCCAGCGTGCCGAGATCAAGCGCACTACCGATATTTATCGCGGGCAGATCGTCGATGTGAGCGCCAGCGTTTATACCGTTCAACTGACCGGTACAAGCGACAAGCTGGACAGCTTCATCCAATCGATCGGGACGGCCTCGATTCTGGAAACAGTACGCAGTGGTGTCACCGGGATTGCCCGTGGCGACAAAGTACTCAGCATTTAACCCAAATTAGTGAATGGCCTTACGGCCTGGATATATAGAGGAACCTCATGAAAGTTTATTACGAAAAAGATTGTGACCTGTCGATCATCCAGGGCAAGAAAGTCGCCATCATCGGCTACGGCTCCCAGGGTCACGCACAAGCGTGCAACCTGAAAGATTCCGGCGTTGACGTGACTGTTGGCCTGCGCAAAGGCTCGGCCACTGTTGCCAAGGCTGAAGCCCATGGCCTGAAAGTGACTGACGTTGCTTCCGCCGTTGCTGCTGCCGACCTGGTCATGATCCTGACCCCGGACGAGTTCCAGTCCGCGCTGTACAAGAACGAAATCGAGCCGAACATCAAGAAGGGCGCCACCCTGGCCTTCTCCCACGGCTTCGCGATTCACTACAACCAGGTAGTGCCACGCGCTGACCTCGACGTGATCATGATCGCGCCGAAAGCCCCGGGCCACACCGTGCGTTCCGAGTTCGTCAAAGGCGGCGGTATTCCTGACCTGATCGCGATCTACCAGGACGCCTCGGGCAATGCCAAGGACGTTGCGCTGTCCTACGCTGCCGGTGTTGGCGGTGGTCGTACCGGCATCATCGAAACCACTTTCAAAGACGAGACTGAAACCGACCTGTTCGGCGAACAAGCTGTTCTGTGCGGCGGTACCGTTGAACTGGTAAAAGCCGGTTTCGAAACTCTGGTTGAAGCTGGCTACGCTCCGGAAATGGCCTACTTCGAATGCCTGCACGAACTGAAACTGATCGTTGACCTCATGTACGAAGGCGGTATCGCCAACATGAACTACTCGATCTCCAACAACGCCGAGTACGGCGAGTATGTGACTGGTCCGGAAGTGATCAACGCCGAGTCCCGTCAGGCCATGCGCAACGCCCTGAAACGTATTCAGGACGGCGAATACGCCAAAATGTTCATCAGCGAAGGCGCTACCGGCTACCCTTCGATGACCGCCAAGCGTCGTAACAACGCCGCTCACGGTATCGAAATCATCGGCGAGCAACTGCGCTCCATGATGCCGTGGATCGGTGCCAACAAGATCGTCGACAAAGCCAAAAACTAAGTCGTACGCATCAACGGAAAACGCGGCCTAGGCCGCGTTTTTTCGTTTGTGGGCTGGTTCTGGTATAAAGCTGCATCGTTTGCGGGCGAACACTCGCCGCAAGTATTTGTCGAATTTTTTCACACCGTTGCAAGGTAAAGTCCATGAGCGAACGTCCCGAAGAGCCACACCAGGCTTCTGACGCCGAAAGCCTGCTGCCGATCGATGAGCATGTCGAAGAAGGGCATGACGCCGAAGGTCGCAAGGTCCGGCATCGTGGCATCTATCTTTTGCCGAACCTGTTCACTACGGCAAACCTGTTTGCCGGCTTCTATTCCATCATCAACTCCATGAGCGCCCAAAGTGCGCTGGCGGCGGGTGATGCGGTGAGTGCCAGTAAGTATTTCGGTTTTGCTGCCATTGCCATTTTCGTTGCCATGGTGCTCGACGGCCTTGATGGTCGTGTGGCACGCATGACTAACACGCAAAGCGCCTTCGGTGCCGAGTACGACTCGTTGTCGGATATGGTCGCGTTTGGTGTAGCCCCCGCGTTGCTGGCATTTGCCTGGGCGCTGGGTGATATGGGTAAGGTTGGCTGGATGGTCGCCTTCATCTATGTTGCGGGCGCTGCTTTGCGTCTGGCGCGCTTCAATACTCAGGTGGGGACTGCTGACAAGCGGTATTTCATCGGTCTTGCCAGCCCGGCGGCTGCGGGGGTGGTGGCAGGTATTGTCTGGGCGTTCAGTGATTACGGCATTCAGGGTTCGAAAATGTCGTTCCTGGTGGCGTTGATGGTAGCTGCTGCCGGCATGCTGATGGTCAGCAACATCAAGTACAACAGCTTCAAGGAGCTGGACCTCAAGGGGCGCGTGCCTTTCGTGGCAATCCTGGCAGTGGTGCTGGTGTTCGCCGTGGTGTTCAGTGATCCTCCGCGTATTCTGTTGCTGGCGTTCCTGGTCTACGCCGCTTCGGGCCCGGTTCAGTATCTGTTGCATCTGCGCCGCGACAAAACATTGCCTTAATGTAATTTCCCCCATACTCCGCAGTCTATTGGTGCATCAGTTCTCCAACGCTGCGGAGTTGCCATGTTAATCAAGTTGCCTAAAGCGTCCGATTGCCATGAATCGGATGTCACTCCTGAATCTTTCTATCTTTCTCGCCGCAGCTTGCTTGGTGGTGCGCTTGCCGGCATCGCAGCCAGCAGTTTGCCGCGTTGGGCCAATGCTGAGGAAGCCTCACGTTATGCTGATGTTGAAGCGGGCAGGGCGCCGAGCTGGTTTGCCGAGAAGCTGCCGAGTACCCAATGGCAGGCAGTTACGGTAAAGGACGAAGCGATCACGCCGTTCAAGGATGCGACTCACTACAACAACTTCTATGAGTTTGGTACGGACAAGGGTGATCCCGCAGCGAATGCGGGCTCGCTCAAGACCGAGCCCTGGAGTGTGGTGATTGATGGCGAAGTCGCCAAGCCGGGGCGATATGCCCTGGAAGACTTTATGAAGCCGTATCAATTGGAAGAACGGATCTACCGTCTGCGCTGCGTCGAGGCGTGGTCGATGGTCATCCCCTGGATCGGCTTTCCGATCTCGGCCTTGCTCAAGCAGGTTGAGCCAACCTCCAAGGCCAAGTACATCCGCTTTGAAACTCTTCAGGATTCCAAGAGTATGCCGGGCCAGCGTTCGAGTTTCGGCTTGATCGATTGGCCTTATATAGAAGGGTTGCGCCTGGATGAGGCGATGAACCCGCTGGCGATCCTGGCTGTTGGCATGTATGGGCGTGAATTGCCCAACCAGAACGGCGCGCCGCTACGCTTGGTTGTGCCTTGGAAGTATGGCTTCAAGAGTGTGAAGTCCATTGTGCGGATCAGTCTCGTGAGCGAGCAACCGAAAACCACTTGGCAGAGCATCGCTGCGGATGAGTATGGGTTCTATGCGAATGTGAACCCAACGGTCGACCACCCTCGCTGGACTCAGGCGCGGGAGCGTCGTCTGCCGAGCGGCCTGTTCAGTCCGAATGTGCGTGAAACGCAGATGTTCAACGGCTACTCCGATGAGGTGGCTTCTCTTTATACCGGTCTGGATTTGCGGAAGAACTACTGATGCGCTATCCAGTTTGGCGCATTGGCGTCTTTATAGCTGCGGCGATATGGCCGTTGTATTGGCTGTATGAGGCGTGGGGTTTCGCCCTCGGGCCTGATCCGGGCAAGGTTCTGGTCGATCGACTGGGGCTGGGTACGTTGATCTTGTTGCTGATCACGCTGGGGATGACCCCGCTGCAGAAGCTTAGCGGTTGGGCGGGGTGGATAGCAGTGCGGAGGCAGTTGGGTTTGTGGTGCTTTGCCTATGTGGTGCTCCATCTGGCTGCTTATTGTGTGTTTGTACTGGGGTTGGATTGGACGCAGTTGGGCGTGGAATTGCGCAAGCGGCCTTACATCATTGTGGGGGCGTTGGGGTTCCTGTTGCTGTTGGTATTGGCGGTGACGTCGAATCGTTATAGTCAGCGTCGGCTGGGGAGTCGTTGGAAGAAGCTGCATCGCCTGGTGTATGTGATTCTTGGCCTCGGCTTGCTGCATATGCTGTGGATTGTGCGGGCTGATCTGAAGGAGTGGGCTATCTATGCTTCTATAGGTGTGTTGCTCTTAGTGCTGCGAATACCGCCTGTAATGCGCCGGATCCCCCGCCTTATTGCGAAAAAACCATTTTCTGCAACAAAAGCGTAATTAAGGGTTGACGGCAGATTCTGGAAGTCTATAATTCGCCCCACTTCCGGCGCAGTCGAAACGGAAAACTCCTTGGTAAACAAAGAGTTATGCGAGATTCGACAGCGAGTTGCTTCAGTTGATCGAAGCCCAGAAGGAGTTGGTAGGGCAGCGTTGTTTGGCTCTATTAACGTTTCGATCCTCTCGGTCGAAAGCGGAGAAAAAGAGGTGTTGACAGCAGCGTGTAACGCTGTAGAATTCGCCTCCCGCTAACGAGAGATCGGAAGCGCAAGTGGTTGAAGTTGTTGAAGAATTCTTCGAAAACTTCTGAAAATAATCACTTGACAGCAAATGAGGCTGCTGTAGAATGCGCGCCTCGGTTGAGACGAAAGATCTTAACCAACCGCTCTTTAACAACTGAATCAAGCAATTCGTGTGGGTGCTTGTGGAGTCAGACTGATAGTCAACAAGATTATCAGCATCACAAGTTACTCCGCGAGAAATCAAAGATGTAACCAACGATTGCTGAGCCAAGTTTAGGGTTTCTTAAAAACCCAAAGATGTTTGAACTGAAGAGTTTGATCATGGCTCAGATTGAACGCTGGCGGCAGGCCTAACACATGCAAGTCGAGCGGTAGAGAGAAGCTTGCTTCTCTTGAGAGCGGCGGACGGGTGAGTAATGCCTAGGAATCTGCCTGGTAGTGGGGGATAACGTTCGGAAACGGACGCTAATACCGCATACGTCCTACGGGAGAAAGCAGGGGACCTTCGGGCCTTGCGCTATCAGATGAGCCTAGGTCGGATTAGCTAGTTGGTGAGGTAATGGCTCACCAAGGCGACGATCCGTAACTGGTCTGAGAGGATGATCAGTCACACTGGAACTGAGACACGGTCCAGACTCCTACGGGAGGCAGCAGTGGGGAATATTGGACAATGGGCGAAAGCCTGATCCAGCCATGCCGCGTGTGTGAAGAAGGTCTTCGGATTGTAAAGCACTTTAAGTTGGGAGGAAGGGCAGTTACCTAATACGTGATTGTTTTGACGTTACCGACAGAATAAGCACCGGCTAACTCTGTGCCAGCAGCCGCGGTAATACAGAGGGTGCAAGCGTTAATCGGAATTACTGGGCGTAAAGCGCGCGTAGGTGGTTTGTTAAGTTGGATGTGAAATCCCCGGGCTCAACCTGGGAACTGCATTCAAAACTGACTGACTAGAGTATGGTAGAGGGTGGTGGAATTTCCTGTGTAGCGGTGAAATGCGTAGATATAGGAAGGAACACCAGTGGCGAAGGCGACCACCTGGACTAATACTGACACTGAGGTGCGAAAGCGTGGGGAGCAAACAGGATTAGATACCCTGGTAGTCCACGCCGTAAACGATGTCAACTAGCCGTTGGAAGCCTTGAGCTTTTAGTGGCGCAGCTAACGCATTAAGTTGACCGCCTGGGGAGTACGGCCGCAAGGTTAAAACTCAAATGAATTGACGGGGGCCCGCACAAGCGGTGGAGCATGTGGTTTAATTCGAAGCAACGCGAAGAACCTTACCAGGCCTTGACATCCAATGAACTTTCTAGAGATAGATTGGTGCCTTCGGGAACATTGAGACAGGTGCTGCATGGCTGTCGTCAGCTCGTGTCGTGAGATGTTGGGTTAAGTCCCGTAACGAGCGCAACCCTTGTCCTTAGTTACCAGCACATAATGGTGGGCACTCTAAGGAGACTGCCGGTGACAAACCGGAGGAAGGTGGGGATGACGTCAAGTCATCATGGCCCTTACGGCCTGGGCTACACACGTGCTACAATGGTCGGTACAGAGGGTTGCCAAGCCGCGAGGTGGAGCTAATCCCAGAAAACCGATCGTAGTCCGGATCGCAGTCTGCAACTCGACTGCGTGAAGTCGGAATCGCTAGTAATCGCGAATCAGAATGTCGCGGTGAATACGTTCCCGGGCCTTGTACACACCGCCCGTCACACCATGGGAGTGGGTTGCACCAGAAGTAGCTAGTCTAACCTTCGGGAGGACGGTTACCACGGTGTGATTCATGACTGGGGTGAAGTCGTAACAAGGTAGCCGTAGGGGAACCTGCGGCTGGATCACCTCCTTAATCGACGACATCAGCTGCTCCATAAGTTCCCACACGAATTGCTTGATTCATTGAAGAAGACGATAAGAAGCAGCCCGAAATTGGGTCTGTAGCTCAGTTGGTTAGAGCGCACCCCTGATAAGGGTGAGGTCGGCAGTTCGAATCTGCCCAGACCCACCAATTTTGTGTGGGAAACGCCTGTAGAAATACGGGGCCATAGCTCAGCTGGGAGAGCGCCTGCCTTGCACGCAGGAGGTCAACGGTTCGATCCCGTTTGGCTCCACCACTACTGCTTCTACGTTATGAAAGCTTAGAAATGAGCATTCCATCGTTATGATGGTGAATGTTGATTTCTAGTCTTTGATTAGATCGTTCTTTAAAAATTTGGGTATGTGATAGAAAGATAGACTGAACGTTACTTTCACTGGTAACGGATCAGGCTAAGGTAAAATTTGTGAGTTACTCAGTTTTGAGTATTATCGAATTTTCGGCGAATGTTGTCTTCACAGTATAACCAGATTGCTTGGGGTTATATGGTCAAGTGAAGAAGCGCATACGGTGGATGCCTTGGCAGTCAGAGGCGATGAAAGACGTGGTAGCCTGCGAAAAGCTTCGGGGAGTCGGCAAACAGACTTTGATCCGGAGATGTCTGAATGGGGGAACCCAGCCATCATAAGATGGTTACCTTACACTGAATACATAGGTGTATGGAGCGAACCAGGGGAACTGAAACATCTAAGTACCCTGAGGAAAAGAAATCAACCGAGATTCCCTTAGTAGTGGCGAGCGAACGGGGACTAGCCCTTAAGTGGCTTTGAGATTAGCGGAACGCTCTGGAAAGTGCGGCCATAGTGGGTGATAGCCCTGTACGCGAAAATCTCTTAGTCATGAAATCGAGTAGGACGGAGCACGAGAAACTTTGTCTGAATATGGGGGGACCATCCTCCAAGGCTAAATACTACTGACTGACCGATAGTGAACTAGTACCGTGAGGGAAAGGCGAAAAGAACCCCGGAGAGGGGAGTGAAATAGATCCTGAAACCGTATGCGTACAAGCAGTGGGAGCCCACTTTGTTGGGTGACTGCGTACCTTTTGTATAATGGGTCAGCGACTTATTTTCAGTGGCGAGCTTAACCGAATAGGGGAGGCGTAGCGAAAGCGAGTCTTAATAGGGCGTCTAGTCGCTGGGAATAGACCCGAAACCGGGCGATCTATCCATGGGCAGGTTGAAGGTTGGGTAACACTAACTGGAGGACCGAACCGACTACCGTTGAAAAGTTAGCGGATGACCTGTGGATCGGAGTGAAAGGCTAATCAAGCTCGGAGATAGCTGGTTCTCCTCGAAAGCTATTTAGGTAGCGCCTCATGTATCACTGTAGGGGGTAGAGCACTGTTTCGGCTAGGGGGTCATCCCGACTTACCAAACCGATGCAAACTCCGAATACCTACAAGTGCCGAGCATGGGAGACACACGGCGGGTGCTAACGTCCGTCGTGAAAAGGGAAACAACCCAGACCGTCAGCTAAGGTCCCAAAGTTATGGTTAAGTGGGAAACGATGTGGGAAGGCTTAGACAGCTAGGAGGTTGGCTTAGAAGCAGCCACCCTTTAAAGAAAGCGTAATAGCTCACTAGTCGAGTCGGCCTGCGCGGAAGATGTAACGGGGCTCAAACCATACACCGAAGCTACGGGTATCACGTAAGTGATGCGGTAGAGGAGCGTTCTGTAAGCCTGTGAAGGTGAGTTGAGAAGCTTGCTGGAGGTATCAGAAGTGCGAATGCTGACATGAGTAACGACAATGGGTGTGAAAAACACCCACGCCGAAAGACCAAGGTTTCCTGCGCAACGTTAATCGACGCAGGGTTAGTCGGTCCCTAAGGCGAGGCTGAAAAGCGTAGTCGATGGAAAACAGGTTAATATTCCTGTACTTCTGGTTATTGCGATGGAGGGACGGAGAAGGCTAGGCCAGCTTGGCGTTGGTTGTCCAAGTTTAAGGTGGTAGGCTGAGATCTTAGGTAAATCCGGGATCTTAAGGCCGAGAGCTGATGACGAGCTAACTTTTAGTTAGCGAAGTGGTTGATGCCATGCTTCCAAGAAAAGCTTCTAAGCTTCAGGTAACCAGGAACCGTACCCCAAACCGACACAGGTGGTTGGGTAGAGAATACCAAGGCGCTTGAGAGAACTCGGGTGAAGGAACTAGGCAAAATGGCACCGTAACTTCGGGAGAAGGTGCGCCGGTGAGGGTGAAGGACTTGCTCCGTAAGCTCATGCCGGTCGAAGATACCAGGCCGCTGCGACTGTTTATTAAAAACACAGCACTCTGCAAACACGAAAGTGGACGTATAGGGTGTGACGCCTGCCCGGTGCCGGAAGGTTAATTGATGGGGTTAGCTAACGCGAAGCTCTTGATCGAAGCCCCGGTAAACGGCGGCCGTAACTATAACGGTCCTAAGGTAGCGAAATTCCTTGTCGGGTAAGTTCCGACCTGCACGAATGGCGTAACGATGGCGGCGCTGTCTCCACCCGAGACTCAGTGAAATTGAAATCGCTGTGAAGATGCAGTGTATCCGCGGCTAGACGGAAAGACCCCGTGAACCTTTACTATAGCTTTGCACTGGACTTTGAATTTGCTTGTGTAGGATAGGTGGGAGGCTTTGAAGCGTGGACGCCAGTCTGCGTGGAGCCAACCTTGAAATACCACCCTGGCAACTTTGAGGTTCTAACTCAGGTCCGTTATCCGGATCGAGGACAGTGTATGGTGGGTAGTTTGACTGGGGCGGTCTCCTCCTAAAGAGTAACGGAGGAGTACGAAGGTGCGCTCAGACCGGTCGGAAATCGGTCGTAGAGTATAAAGGCAAAAGCGCGCTTGACTGCGAGACAGACACGTCGAGCAGGTACGAAAGTAGGTCTTAGTGATCCGGTGGTTCTGTATGGAAGGGCCATCGCTCAACGGATAAAAGGTACTCCGGGGATAACAGGCTGATACCGCCCAAGAGTTCATATCGACGGCGGTGTTTGGCACCTCGATGTCGGCTCATCACATCCTGGGGCTGAAGCCGGTCCCAAGGGTATGGCTGTTCGCCATTTAAAGTGGTACGCGAGCTGGGTTTAGAACGTCGTGAGACAGTTCGGTCCCTATCTGCCGTGGACGTTTGAGATTTGAGAGGGGCTGCTCCTAGTACGAGAGGACCGGAGTGGACGAACCTCTGGTGTTCCGGTTGTCACGCCAGTGGCATTGCCGGGTAGCTATGTTCGGAATAGATAACCGCTGAAAGCATCTAAGCGGGAAACTAGCCTCAAGATGAGATCTCACTGGGACCTTGAGTCCCCTGAAGGGCCGTCGAAGACTACGACGTTGATAGGTTGGGTGTGTAAGCGCTGTGAGGCGTTGAGCTAACCAATACTAATTGCCCGTGAGGCTTGACCATATAACACCCAAGCAATTTGACTACTCTAACGAGCATCAGATTGCGGTGTGTGAAGACGATAGAACCGAAAGTTCGATCTCACGAAAACACCGAAAGCTGTCACATACCCAATTTGCTGAAGCGAGGCCATCTGGCCACGACTCAGTACCCGAATTTCTTGACGACCATAGAGCATTGGAACCACCTGATCCCATCCCGAACTCAGTAGTGAAACGATGCATCGCCGATGGTAGTGTGGGGTTTCCCCATGTGAGAGTAGGTCATCGTCAAGATTAAATTCC
>NZ_CVTP01000027.1:0-55421 GCF_900005865.1 Pseudomonas sp. 58 R 12 | reverse complement strand
TAACGCTGTAGAATTCGCCTCCCGCTAACGAGAGATCGGAAGCGCAAGTGGTTGAAGTTGTTGAAGAATTCTTCGAAAACTTCTGAAAATAATCACTTGACAGCAAATGAGGCTGCTGTAGAATGCGCGCCTCGGTTGAGACGAAAGATCTTAACCAACCGCTCTTTAACAACTGAATCAAGCAATTCGTGTGGGTGCTTGTGGAGTCAGACTGATAGTCAACAAGATTATCAGCATCACAAGTTACTCCGCGAGAAATCAAAGATGTAACCAACGATTGCTGAGCCAAGTTTAGGGTTTCTTAAAAACCCAAAGATGTTTGAACTGAAGAGTTTGATCATGGCTCAGATTGAACGCTGGCGGCAGGCCTAACACATGCAAGTCGAGCGGTAGAGAGAAGCTTGCTTCTCTTGAGAGCGGCGGACGGGTGAGTAATGCCTAGGAATCTGCCTGGTAGTGGGGGATAACGTTCGGAAACGGACGCTAATACCGCATACGTCCTACGGGAGAAAGCAGGGGACCTTCGGGCCTTGCGCTATCAGATGAGCCTAGGTCGGATTAGCTAGTTGGTGAGGTAATGGCTCACCAAGGCGACGATCCGTAACTGGTCTGAGAGGATGATCAGTCACACTGGAACTGAGACACGGTCCAGACTCCTACGGGAGGCAGCAGTGGGGAATATTGGACAATGGGCGAAAGCCTGATCCAGCCATGCCGCGTGTGTGAAGAAGGTCTTCGGATTGTAAAGCACTTTAAGTTGGGAGGAAGGGCAGTTACCTAATACGTGATTGTTTTGACGTTACCGACAGAATAAGCACCGGCTAACTCTGTGCCAGCAGCCGCGGTAATACAGAGGGTGCAAGCGTTAATCGGAATTACTGGGCGTAAAGCGCGCGTAGGTGGTTTGTTAAGTTGGATGTGAAATCCCCGGGCTCAACCTGGGAACTGCATTCAAAACTGACTGACTAGAGTATGGTAGAGGGTGGTGGAATTTCCTGTGTAGCGGTGAAATGCGTAGATATAGGAAGGAACACCAGTGGCGAAGGCGACCACCTGGACTAATACTGACACTGAGGTGCGAAAGCGTGGGGAGCAAACAGGATTAGATACCCTGGTAGTCCACGCCGTAAACGATGTCAACTAGCCGTTGGAAGCCTTGAGCTTTTAGTGGCGCAGCTAACGCATTAAGTTGACCGCCTGGGGAGTACGGCCGCAAGGTTAAAACTCAAATGAATTGACGGGGGCCCGCACAAGCGGTGGAGCATGTGGTTTAATTCGAAGCAACGCGAAGAACCTTACCAGGCCTTGACATCCAATGAACTTTCTAGAGATAGATTGGTGCCTTCGGGAACATTGAGACAGGTGCTGCATGGCTGTCGTCAGCTCGTGTCGTGAGATGTTGGGTTAAGTCCCGTAACGAGCGCAACCCTTGTCCTTAGTTACCAGCACATAATGGTGGGCACTCTAAGGAGACTGCCGGTGACAAACCGGAGGAAGGTGGGGATGACGTCAAGTCATCATGGCCCTTACGGCCTGGGCTACACACGTGCTACAATGGTCGGTACAGAGGGTTGCCAAGCCGCGAGGTGGAGCTAATCCCAGAAAACCGATCGTAGTCCGGATCGCAGTCTGCAACTCGACTGCGTGAAGTCGGAATCGCTAGTAATCGCGAATCAGAATGTCGCGGTGAATACGTTCCCGGGCCTTGTACACACCGCCCGTCACACCATGGGAGTGGGTTGCACCAGAAGTAGCTAGTCTAACCTTCGGGAGGACGGTTACCACGGTGTGATTCATGACTGGGGTGAAGTCGTAACAAGGTAGCCGTAGGGGAACCTGCGGCTGGATCACCTCCTTAATCGACGACATCAGCTGCTCCATAAGTTCCCACACGAATTGCTTGATTCATTGAAGAAGACGATAAGAAGCAGCCCGAAATTGGGTCTGTAGCTCAGTTGGTTAGAGCGCACCCCTGATAAGGGTGAGGTCGGCAGTTCGAATCTGCCCAGACCCACCAATTTTGTGTGGGAAACGCCTGTAGAAATACGGGGCCATAGCTCAGCTGGGAGAGCGCCTGCCTTGCACGCAGGAGGTCAACGGTTCGATCCCGTTTGGCTCCACCACTACTGCTTCTACGTTATGAAAGCTTAGAAATGAGCATTCCATCGTTATGATGGTGAATGTTGATTTCTAGTCTTTGATTAGATCGTTCTTTAAAAATTTGGGTATGTGATAGAAAGATAGACTGAACGTTACTTTCACTGGTAACGGATCAGGCTAAGGTAAAATTTGTGAGTTACTCAGTTTTGAGTATTATCGAATTTTCGGCGAATGTTGTCTTCACAGTATAACCAGATTGCTTGGGGTTATATGGTCAAGTGAAGAAGCGCATACGGTGGATGCCTTGGCAGTCAGAGGCGATGAAAGACGTGGTAGCCTGCGAAAAGCTTCGGGGAGTCGGCAAACAGACTTTGATCCGGAGATGTCTGAATGGGGGAACCCAGCCATCATAAGATGGTTACCTTACACTGAATACATAGGTGTATGGAGCGAACCAGGGGAACTGAAACATCTAAGTACCCTGAGGAAAAGAAATCAACCGAGATTCCCTTAGTAGTGGCGAGCGAACGGGGACTAGCCCTTAAGTGGCTTTGAGATTAGCGGAACGCTCTGGAAAGTGCGGCCATAGTGGGTGATAGCCCTGTACGCGAAAATCTCTTAGTCATGAAATCGAGTAGGACGGAGCACGAGAAACTTTGTCTGAATATGGGGGGACCATCCTCCAAGGCTAAATACTACTGACTGACCGATAGTGAACTAGTACCGTGAGGGAAAGGCGAAAAGAACCCCGGAGAGGGGAGTGAAATAGATCCTGAAACCGTATGCGTACAAGCAGTGGGAGCCCACTTTGTTGGGTGACTGCGTACCTTTTGTATAATGGGTCAGCGACTTATTTTCAGTGGCGAGCTTAACCGAATAGGGGAGGCGTAGCGAAAGCGAGTCTTAATAGGGCGTCTAGTCGCTGGGAATAGACCCGAAACCGGGCGATCTATCCATGGGCAGGTTGAAGGTTGGGTAACACTAACTGGAGGACCGAACCGACTACCGTTGAAAAGTTAGCGGATGACCTGTGGATCGGAGTGAAAGGCTAATCAAGCTCGGAGATAGCTGGTTCTCCTCGAAAGCTATTTAGGTAGCGCCTCATGTATCACTGTAGGGGGTAGAGCACTGTTTCGGCTAGGGGGTCATCCCGACTTACCAAACCGATGCAAACTCCGAATACCTACAAGTGCCGAGCATGGGAGACACACGGCGGGTGCTAACGTCCGTCGTGAAAAGGGAAACAACCCAGACCGTCAGCTAAGGTCCCAAAGTTATGGTTAAGTGGGAAACGATGTGGGAAGGCTTAGACAGCTAGGAGGTTGGCTTAGAAGCAGCCACCCTTTAAAGAAAGCGTAATAGCTCACTAGTCGAGTCGGCCTGCGCGGAAGATGTAACGGGGCTCAAACCATACACCGAAGCTACGGGTATCACGTAAGTGATGCGGTAGAGGAGCGTTCTGTAAGCCTGTGAAGGTGAGTTGAGAAGCTTGCTGGAGGTATCAGAAGTGCGAATGCTGACATGAGTAACGACAATGGGTGTGAAAAACACCCACGCCGAAAGACCAAGGTTTCCTGCGCAACGTTAATCGACGCAGGGTTAGTCGGTCCCTAAGGCGAGGCTGAAAAGCGTAGTCGATGGAAAACAGGTTAATATTCCTGTACTTCTGGTTATTGCGATGGAGGGACGGAGAAGGCTAGGCCAGCTTGGCGTTGGTTGTCCAAGTTTAAGGTGGTAGGCTGAGATCTTAGGTAAATCCGGGATCTTAAGGCCGAGAGCTGATGACGAGCTAACTTTTAGTTAGCGAAGTGGTTGATGCCATGCTTCCAAGAAAAGCTTCTAAGCTTCAGGTAACCAGGAACCGTACCCCAAACCGACACAGGTGGTTGGGTAGAGAATACCAAGGCGCTTGAGAGAACTCGGGTGAAGGAACTAGGCAAAATGGCACCGTAACTTCGGGAGAAGGTGCGCCGGTGAGGGTGAAGGACTTGCTCCGTAAGCTCATGCCGGTCGAAGATACCAGGCCGCTGCGACTGTTTATTAAAAACACAGCACTCTGCAAACACGAAAGTGGACGTATAGGGTGTGACGCCTGCCCGGTGCCGGAAGGTTAATTGATGGGGTTAGCTAACGCGAAGCTCTTGATCGAAGCCCCGGTAAACGGCGGCCGTAACTATAACGGTCCTAAGGTAGCGAAATTCCTTGTCGGGTAAGTTCCGACCTGCACGAATGGCGTAACGATGGCGGCGCTGTCTCCACCCGAGACTCAGTGAAATTGAAATCGCTGTGAAGATGCAGTGTATCCGCGGCTAGACGGAAAGACCCCGTGAACCTTTACTATAGCTTTGCACTGGACTTTGAATTTGCTTGTGTAGGATAGGTGGGAGGCTTTGAAGCGTGGACGCCAGTCTGCGTGGAGCCAACCTTGAAATACCACCCTGGCAACTTTGAGGTTCTAACTCAGGTCCGTTATCCGGATCGAGGACAGTGTATGGTGGGTAGTTTGACTGGGGCGGTCTCCTCCTAAAGAGTAACGGAGGAGTACGAAGGTGCGCTCAGACCGGTCGGAAATCGGTCGTAGAGTATAAAGGCAAAAGCGCGCTTGACTGCGAGACAGACACGTCGAGCAGGTACGAAAGTAGGTCTTAGTGATCCGGTGGTTCTGTATGGAAGGGCCATCGCTCAACGGATAAAAGGTACTCCGGGGATAACAGGCTGATACCGCCCAAGAGTTCATATCGACGGCGGTGTTTGGCACCTCGATGTCGGCTCATCACATCCTGGGGCTGAAGCCGGTCCCAAGGGTATGGCTGTTCGCCATTTAAAGTGGTACGCGAGCTGGGTTTAGAACGTCGTGAGACAGTTCGGTCCCTATCTGCCGTGGACGTTTGAGATTTGAGAGGGGCTGCTCCTAGTACGAGAGGACCGGAGTGGACGAACCTCTGGTGTTCCGGTTGTCACGCCAGTGGCATTGCCGGGTAGCTATGTTCGGAATAGATAACCGCTGAAAGCATCTAAGCGGGAAACTAGCCTCAAGATGAGATCTCACTGGGACCTTGAGTCCCCTGAAGGGCCGTCGAAGACTACGACGTTGATAGGTTGGGTGTGTAAGCGCTGTGAGGCGTTGAGCTAACCAATACTAATTGCCCGTGAGGCTTGACCATATAACACCCAAGCAATTTGACTACTCTAACGAGCATCAGATTGCGGTGTGTGAAGACGATAGAACCGAAAGTTCGATCTCACGAAAACACCGAAAGCTGTCACATACCCAATTTGCTGAAGCGAGGCCATCTGGCCACGACTCAGTACCCGAATTTCTTGACGACCATAGAGCATTGGAACCACCTGATCCCATCCCGAACTCAGTAGTGAAACGATGCATCGCCGATGGTAGTGTGGGGTTTCCCCATGTGAGAGTAGGTCATCGTCAAGATTAAATTCCAGAACCCCTGTTTGCTAACGCGAACAGGGGTTTTGTTTATGTAGAAGTCCATGAATTTCACTGGTACGTTGCTAACACAACGGTCTGGTACACAGAATTTCTTGACGACCATAGAGCATTGGAACCACCTGATCCCATCCCGAACTCAGCAGTGAAACGATGCATCGCCGATGGTAGTGTGGGGTTTCCCCATGTGAGAGTAGGTCATCGTCAAGATTGAATTCCGAAACCCCTGTCTGTTAACGCAGACAGGGGTTTTGTCGTTTAGATCAGCAATTTTGTATTGCTGACAGACCTGATTGATCACCGGGCATCCAGCCCGTAACTCGCTACATGATTGGTTGGTTTCATTTTCTATCGCAGGACCTAGACCAAGGTGCCTAAGCGCTCAAAGCGTTCGTTATCCAATCCTCGTACGACAACCACCGGTCGGTTTCCTACGAAAAATGGCGATCCGTCTTACATTTTCCTAAGTTTTGCCTCGGCTTGGCCGAAAGCCTGACGAGCCATGCGTGCACCGAAATAGAGCGGCCCAAGAGTCCGCCTATAACGTTACATGGAATGTTCCACTCGGCACGCTAACCCCCCTTTGGCAAAAGAAGTCGATGAAATGAATCTCAAGTTCAGTCATAAAATTCTGTTGGCCGCGTCAGGCGTTGTGGTTCTGGCCTTCGCGTTATTTACCCTCTACAACGACTACCTGCAGCGCAGTACCATCAAGCAGAACCTAGAGTCGTCCATCGAGCAATCAGGTGAGCTCACCGCCAGCAGTGTGCAGAACTGGCTTAGCGGACGAATACTGGTGCTCGAAAGCCTCACGCAAAACGTCGCCCATCAAGGCGGTGCTGCCGACCTCCCTGGTCTGGTCGATCAACCGGCGTTCACCTCAAACTTCCAGTTCACCTATGTTGGCCAAACCAACGGCGTGTTTACGCAACGTCCGGACGCGAAAATGCCCGACGGCTACGACCCCCGTCAGCGCCCTTGGTACAAACAGGCAGTGGCTGCGGACAAGCCCATGCTTACACCACCGTATATGGCCGCAGTGGGTGGGCAGATCGTGACCATCGCGATGCCGGTGAAAAAGAACGGTGAATTGCTCGGCGTAGTCGGCGGTGACCTGAGCCTGCAGACCTTGGTGAAAATCATCAACTCGGTAGACTTCGGCGGCATCGGCCATGCGTTCCTAGTCAGCGGCGACGGCCAAGTCATCGTCAGTCCTGATCAAGGGCAGGTGATGAAAAACCTCAAAGACATCTACCCCGGCACTCAGTTACGCATCGAGAAGGTCAGTCAGGAGGTCGTTCTCAACGGCCAGGACCGCATCCTGTCATTTACCCCGATCAGCGGCTTGCCCGGCGCAGATTGGTATATCGGTCTGTCGATTGATAAAGACAAAGCCTACGCAGCATTGGGTAAGTTCCGTACTTCCGCGCTGATTGCCATGTTGATCGCCGTGGTTGCGATTGCCGTGCTCCTGAGTGTGCTCATCCAAGTGCTGCTGCGGCCTCTGACCACCATGGGGGTGGCGATGCAGGACATTGCGCAGGGCGAAGGTGATCTGACCCGTCGCCTGGCTGTCACCAGCAAGGACGAGTTCGGCGAAGTCGGCAGCGCGTTCAATCAATTCGTAGAACGCATCCACGCATCGATTTCGGAAGTGTCTTCGGCAACGCGCCAGGTGCACGACTTGTCCCAGCGTGTGATGGCCTCGTCCAATGCCTCTATCATCGGTTCCGACGAGCAAAGCGCGCGCACCAACAGCGTGGCCGCTGCGATCAACGAACTGGGCGCCGCCACCCAGGAAATCGCGCGTAACGCCGCCGATGCCTCGCAGCACGCCAGCGGAGCCAGTGAGCAGGCCGATGATGGGCGCAAAGTGGTGGAGCAAACCATCCTTGCAATGTCGGCACTGTCGCAGAAGATCAGCCTGTCCTGCACACAGATCGAAACCCTGAACGCCAGTACTGACAACATTGGTCACATCCTTGATGTGATCAAGGGTATTTCTCAGCAAACCAACCTGCTCGCACTCAACGCCGCCATTGAAGCGGCACGTGCCGGTGAGGCTGGTCGAGGTTTTGCGGTGGTCGCCGACGAGGTGCGCAACCTGGCTCACCGCACCCAGGAGTCCGCCGAAGAGATCCACAAAATGATCACCTCACTGCAAGTGGGCTCGCGTGAAGCTGTTACCACTATGAATGCCAGCCAGGCCTCCAGTGAAGAAAGCGTCGAGGTCGCCAACCAGGCGGGTGAGCGCCTGGTCAGCGTGACGCAGCGGATCGTCGAGATCGACGGCATGAACCAGTCCGTCGCCGCCGCTACCGAAGAGCAGACAGCCGTGGTGGAAACGCTCAACGTCGACATCAACCAGATCAACCTGCTGAATCAGCAGGGCGTGGCCAATCTCAATGAGACCCTGAAGGATTGCGATGCACTGTCGCAGCAGGCCAATCGATTGAAGCAACTGGTCGATAGTTTCAAGATTTGACCTGCTGATTGATCGGGCAGGGGCGAGTAGCCTCGCTCCTGCCGCTCAGCCAAGCAACCGACGGACATTGTCCAGGGCGCTGTTGGCGAAGTCCTGCACAAACTGTTCAAACCCTGCGTTTGCCTCATCCATGGGCTGCGCAATAATCGTCCATGTCACCCTGGAACACTCCACTCCTAGTGCTTCAACGCCGATCGCCGCCCATAACCTGGCCACGCCCAAGGTGTTATAGATTGTGGTCCAGGTCATATGCATGGTCTGCTCGTCCCGGCTATTGAGCTGCTCCACCACACAGTTGCCATCGCGGAAAAATTTTGTACGCAAGGCGCCTACACCTGTGCCTGTCATTTCGATATGCGTCAGGTCAGGAATGAACACATCGAAGCCTGAAAAATTCCCGACCATGTTCCACAGACGGGAGGCATGGCAGTCGACCACGACCGACGCGACTATCGGCAGGCCGTCCGGGTTGCGAATTAACGTATCGGGTTGCAGTGGTTTCATGAGGTTGTCCTGAGGCGTTCAAAGAAAGCCAATGGCCTTGAGGTAATTGCAGCCTTTGCTCAACAGCGCCGAATCTTTTTCGGGGTAGTGTGCCCCCATCTGCTGGACGCCCTGTCGCGCGTTGTCGTGGCGGATCATTGAGGTGTCGCCGATGTCTTCGTCGAGGCGCTCGAGATAAAAACCAAGCACGCCAAACAGTGCGTTGTTCTGGCTGACCGTTCGTAGCGCCTGTTGCCAATGTGCAATGCTCACCCGCCTGAACCGGTGACCCGCTCGGCTGAAAGCATCCAGGTAATGCGCCCAGCTCAACGGTTGTGGGTTATGCAGGTTGAACACACTGCGATTGGCTTGAAAGCCGGCGCAGTGGAATGCAATGAAACGAGCCAGGAAGTCCACCGGCATCAGGTCGAAATTCAACGCCAGCCGCGGTACCAGGCCAAGTTGAAGTGAGCCCTTGAGCATCAGCATCAGCCGATTTTTCTGCGGCTGGCAGACCCCCGTGCGGCTGTGGAAACTGATATTGCCGGGGCGATGGATGTTCACCCAGGCTCCGCGCTCCACCGCACGTCCCAGTTGCCGCTCGGCGACCCATTTGGACAGGTTATAGCCATTCTTGATGTACAGCGGCAGCGTGGTCGCGGCGGGTGCCTCAAGGACATAGCCCTGGGTGTCCAAGCTGCTTGAGGCTGACAGCGTCGAGATAAAGTTGAAGACCTTCTTGCAGTGCGTCTCGCACAGGCGCAGGCATTCGAAGATGGGGTCAACGTTGTCCCTGGCCAGTGATGCGTAGTCCATCACATGGTTGACCCGTGCCGCGTTGTGCACCAGCACACCGAAGTCCCGAGTGAGCGTGTCGTAAGCGTCGTTGGCCAACCCCAATCGAGGCAGGCTGATATCGGCGGCGAATACCTGCACCCGGCTCAGGTCCAGATGATCCAGGCGGTACTCGCGCAACGCTTGGGTAAACCGCATCATCGCCGAATGCCCCGGCTCCTCACGCACCAGGCATGCCACCTGGGTTGCATGACCGGCCAGCAACGCCTCGACGATATGCACACCAACAAAGCTGTTGGCCCCTGTCACGATCACTTTGTGCGGGTCGCCTGCGCGGTTCTCGGGAAGGATGTTGAGTGACCACTCCTGTTGTGCGTCGCGAACCGCCTGACTAGAGGGCGCATCGGGTCCTTCCCCGTCCTCCACCCATGTTGCGAGGGTACGAATAGTCGGCGCCTCAATGAAGTGGCTCAACGAGAAGCTGCGGCCGAATTGTTCGCGAAAACGCAATAAGAGTGTCGACAGCAAAATCGAATGGCCGCCGAGTTCAAAGAAACTCTCATCGATGGACAATTCATCCACGGGCAACGCCAGCAGCTCGATCCACAAGCGGGTCAATCGAATCTGAAGTGGGGTTTGCGCCGCGTTGCTGGGAGTCTGCAAAACGGATTGAGCCGGTAATGCGAGCAATGCTGCCCGGTCGACCTTGCCGTTGCTGGAACATGGCATGTGCGGCAACAGGCTCCAGAAACCGGGGTGCATGTAATCCGGCAGCCACTGTCGCGCGTGTTGCTGCAGGGCCGCCAAGGTGGCCCCCGGTTCGGGTTGAGCGACAAAGCTACGGATCCTGCGGTCATGGTCGATCACCACTGCGACCTGGCGATACAGCCGGCTATTGCGCAAGCACTGCTCTATCTCTTGGGGTTCGACCCGAAAGCCGCGGATTTTCACCTGATCATCACGCCGCCCCCCCAGCACGATCCCGTCGGCGGTCCACTGTGCCAGGTCGCCGCTGCGGTAAGCCCGCAGCGGCTGGCCCCCTGGCATTGCCAGTTCCACGAAAGGGCTGGCAAGCTGTTGCAGCGCGTTCACATACCCCAGGCTCACCCCAGGGCCGATGATATAGACCTCGCCTATGACCTGTTCATCTACCGGCTGCAGGTTCTCGTCAAGGATCAGCACCTGGCTGTTGGCGATGGGGCTTCCGACGTTGCGGTTGCTATCACCGGGGAGCAGCGTGCGATGGGTGACCAGCACCGTGGCCTCCGTGGGCCCATAGAGGTTGTGAAACTGGCAGTGCCCCGCGAGGCGTTCGATCACATGGGGCTCGCACACATCGCCGCCGGTAAGCAGGTGCGTCAGGCCCAGCGGTTGATCGAGCGGCAGAATGCTCAGCAGCGCAGGCGGCAGGAAGGCGTGGGTGACGCGCTGCCGTTGAAGCAGATCCAGCAGTTGCTGAGGGTCCTGTCGTTGCTCTGCGCTGGGGACAATCAACTCGGCCCCTGCTAACAAGCTGGGGAAAATATCGATCAGCGAAGCGTCAACGCTCAATGGCGAAAATTGCAGGACGCGGCTCAGCTCATCCAGGCTCATACAGGACCTGAACCAGGCCGTGAAATGCGCCAGGTTGGTCTGGCTGAGCAGCACACCCTTGGGTTGACCGGTGGTGCCTGATGTAAAGAGCGTCATGCAAGGACCGTCGGGGCGCGGGCGAGTCTGCACCAACGGACGCATGACGTCGGCGCTCCGCGGGTCGACCTTGCTGACATCCAGTGCAGTGAAGCGTCCCCGCAAGGGATGCTGACCCGCGTCAAGCAATACCCTGGCTTGCGCGCTCTCAAGCATGGCCTGATGGCGTTGAACCGGGTGGTCCGGACCCATCGGCAGATACACGGCTGCGCAGCCCATCACCGCAAGAATGCTGGCGTACAACTCGATGGATTTTTCCAGGCACACGCCGACCACCGTTGGCGCCTGCCCAGTCGCCAGCAACGGCTGTAGTTGTTGCTGGATCGCCAAGGCGTGAAGCTGCAATTGACGATAGATCACTGTGTTGCCGGCGATGTTCAGCGCCGGCCGATCGGCGAAGGTGCGAAGGCTGGCCTGCAACTGTTCGATCACGGGCACCTGGGCTTCCCGCATGACAACAGGGTCTTCTGTGCGGTTGAATCGATGGACAAATGCCAGCGCGTCAAGCGCGTCCAAGCCTTGCTCGGGCCATTCATTGGCGGCCGCGCTCACAGAAAAATATCCAGTGTCCCGCGAGAATCCACTGACGTGCAGCGCGACCCACTCCACCAAGGCATGGGTTACCTGCTGGCGCAGCCGTTGGCCGTTGCCACTGGGTTCTTCGGTGATGCCAAGCACAGCCGATAATCGCCCGTTGGGCCCATAGGCGCGCAGTTGCAGCGCGGGTAGCCCGCATTCGGTTACCGGGCCAACACCCAGGCGCAGGCTGAACACCGGGAGTTGATCTGCTGGGTCCCGCAGCGACTGACTGCCGTCATCGATCAACAAGTCGATGCCTTCATCACTCAAGGCATGCCCATACTGTTCCAGCGCTTGCCTGATGGCGCCCAAGGCGCTGCTGGTGCCAGCAAACCCGATGGTCAGGCGCCTCATGTCAGCCTCCCGGACACCGGCAAGTAATTGCCCAACGCTTGCGCCACACTCGGCGTTTGCAGCAAGCCGCTGTGTTGCAGGAAACCCAGAATGTTGTCCATCAGCGGGTGCCGACGGGTGATCGGGAACGCCAGTGCCGTCACTTCATCGCGCAATGCGCTGCGCAGGCCTTCGCTGGCATCGAGGTGTTCGATCAAGTGCAGGTCGAAGTTTTTTTGCAGGTCGTTCGTCAGGTACTGAGCCAGGAATATCGGCAGCACCTGAGCGATGCTGTCGCGGTCTTCCGCGCTCGCCGTGTGCCAATACAGGCGTACGAGCCGTGTCCAGAATTGCGCATGGCGGCCCTCATCAAACAGGTGATCGGCCATCAAGCCACGGATCGACGCTTTAACACTGGTGTCCTTGGCGAACGCCGCCACATCGTGGGTCACGGTGTTTTCGGCAATGGCCACGCCAATCAGTGCTATTGCATCGCGCAGGTGGGCTGGCGCCTTGGCCTGGGCCGCAGGCAACGCACGGCTCAATTCAATTTCCCTTGGCGGTTGCAACGGTTGTATGCCGGTCATGGCTACGGTTTGCTGCAGGAAATCCAACGCAACCAGTGCGTGGTAGTCCTCGTCCACGACAACGGTCATCGCATCTACGCGGCAGGCAAGCGGGAAGGGCACCGAGAAGCGATTCTTGGCAATGCTGCGCGCAGTCTTGTCGACGATCTCAGTCTCGAAGATCACCACGTCGTTGATGAATTTGTAGAAGCTTTGCACCAGCACGAAATCGCGCCATTGCGGGCAGTGTTCGAGGAAGGTTGCACAGAGCACCAAGGGCTGGCGGCACATCGGGTAGATGAGCTTGTCATCGTCTTCCAGCAAACGGCGAGGGCGTGTGCGGATGGTTGCGCGGCGCTCCCAGTCGTCGGCAATGGCGTGGTAGTCGGCTGCGCTCATGGGTGCACCTCCAGCAGCGAGGCCTGAACCTCATCCCAGAATGCAATACGGCTTTGCACGGCCGCGAGGGCGGCATTGTTGGCCTGTTGCGGGTACGCCGGGTCTGCACTGACAAGGTGTTGGAGCAACTGCTCTGCTGCTGGGCCATGATCCTGGGCGTCCAATTCGATGTGACGCTTGAGGTAAGCGCACAGTGTCGGCGCGTGGCGATGGATAAGCTCATCAGATTGCAGGATGCGCTCGAATATCGTCGGGATGACATGCTCGCGACCGTGCAGGAATGTTGCCGCCACACAATGGGTAGGCGCGTTCAGCGCGAGATGCAATGTGTCGCTGACGAAGCGGGCCACGCCGGGAAGAATCTCTACCTCACGCAAGGCGGCAGTCGCTTCCATGCCTTGGCGTTGCAGCGCAACAAAGCGTTTGATCGGCGAGGTGCTGGCGCCCACTTCGGCCATGGCCTCCAGATAGAGTTCGAAGTGGCTGCAATAGCCTCCCTCGGGATGCTCGTCTGACTCCTCACTCAGCACGACCTCATTGATCAGGCGCGCGGCTTGCGTGTCGGCAGGTGGCAGCCAGGGCAGACGCGTGCAGGTCAGGTCCCGTTGCAGACGTTTGGCGAGGGTCATGAAGTCCCAGACGGCAAATATGTGGCTTTCCATAAAAAGTTGTAACTTGCGCAGGGAAGTTATTTCTGGAAATAACGAATGGCTGCATAACTGCAATTTTGCTGTTTCAAGTAACGGTTGATGCATGGTTGGTGCCTATAAGTTATTGCGTCTGCTGTGAAAAAACAGCGATGAGTTCTTGTAGTTGGCAAGAAGTGAATAGGTATGGACCAGCCGTACGCGTGCAAGGCGCTTCTAATGAGGCGACTGCAGCATCGAGTGAAGTGTCTGGTTTAGTAATAAAAGATGATAAGCGGGTTAAACAATTTGGCGAGCATACAAATGTGTTAGAAGTTTTTCTAAATAATATGGGCTGTAAGTTAGTGTCTTTATTGAAAGTGGGAAGTTTCGTGGGGCGGGGTACTAACCGTTAGTTAGGGAACCCCGCAACACTGCAAGATCGAGACAGGAAAGCTGGAAGGCTTATTACGTGCCTTTTTTGTCGCCGGCATCCAGGCCATTGAGGTATGCCGTGATTACCTCCATGCCTCGCATCAAGTGATTGCGCAGCGTCAGGATGCTTTCTTCGATTTTTTTCTGTGCCACCAGGCTCAGCAGTTCGCGGTGATCCTCCTGGGACGTCTGGCCCAACCCCATGGCCTCAAGGTTGTAACGCAGGAAACGTTCTTCCTCGTTCAAACCGTGCTCCACCAATTTGAGCAGCCGCTGGTTCGGGGCCTTGCCATACAAGGCCATGTGAAACAGCCGGTTGAGGCGACCAATCTCGGTGTAGTCTTTTTCCTGCTCCAAGGCGACGATGATGGCGTCCGCCTCGGCGATATCGGTTTCGGTGAGCAAAGGGATGGACGAGCGCAGCGCTTCAGACTCCAGCAGCATCCGCAGTTCATAGGTTTCGGCCGAATTATCCTCGATCAAGGGTGCGACGACAGCACCCTTGTGGGTCACCACATGCAGCAGTGACTGGGCTTCCAGCTGGCGCAAGGCTTCGCGCACCGGCATGCGGCTGACCCCGAACAGGCTGGCCAATTCCTGTTGGCGCATGGCGGTACCGCAGGGCAACCGACCGTCCAAGATGGCGTTGCGCAAGGTTTCTTCAATCACGGAGCGAGCGAGATGGGCGGGGATCGTTCCGCTGATCTTGATGCTGTTCAAAGGGGTCGGCTTCTGCGTCACGGTTACGTTATGCTCCTTATTAGAATGGGCATGGCTAATTGGATCCAATGCACACTAGAGACTGACCATAGGCTTGTCAAACGCGCACAGTTTCGGCTTGTAAGCGCTTCAACATAACGCTCTGAGCACCCACAGCCAGCCTCTATCGGGTCTTACGCATTCAGGTTCAACTCGCCTGCTATCGAGCGGGAAATTGCAGTACAGGCAGCTAAGCGCTCGTCACTTCGACACTGCAGTTTATTCCCTTGGCGCCAAGCGCGCGGGGTTTGGTCACCACATTCCCGTATATCGATATTCACTAACGGTATTTAAAATGCCGTTCTTATATCTATAAAGTCATTTCCCTGTCTGACCGGGAGTGACCTCATGTCCGCCACCTCTACTGTTCCAACAGCGACCGCAACCGCCCAAACGTTCGAGATTCGTCCATTTCCCGGTAGCGTTGGCGCCGAGATCATCGGCCTGGACCTGTCGCGCCCGGTCAACGATCAGGATTTCTCGCGTATTCACCGTGCGCACCTGGACCATCACGTCGTGGTGTTTCGCGATCAGCGCATCACCCCCCAACAACAGATCGCCTTCAGCCGTCGCTTTGGCGTGTTGCAAATCCATGTGCTCAAACAGTTCTTGCTGGCTGACCATCCGGAAATCCTGATCGTCTCCAACATTATCGAAAACGGCCAATCCATCGGCCTGGGGGATGCGGGCAAGTTCTGGCATTCGGACCTGTCCTATAAGGAGCTGCCCAGCCTGGGCTCGATGCTTCACGCCCAAGAGTTGCCTTCAGAAGGCGGCGACACCTTGTTTGCTGACATGCACAAAGCCTGGGACCAATTGCCGGAACACCTGCGCAAAGCCGTCGAAGGCCGCAGCGCCGCCCATTCCTACACGGCGCGTTACAGCGAAACCAAATTCGAAGGCAACTGGCGCCCCACGTTGACCCCTGAGCAGCTGGCCCAGGTGGCGGAAGTCGTACACCCCATCGTGCGCACCCACCCGGAAAACGGCCGCAAGGCGCTGTTCGTCAGTGAAGGTTTCACCACCCGTATCGTCGGCCTGCCGGAAGACGAAAGCCGCGACCTGCTGGCCCAGCTCTACGCCCACAGCGTGCTGCCCCACACCATCTACCGCCACCAATGGCAGCCCCACGACCTGGTGTTTTGGGACAACCGCTCGCTGATCCACCTGGCCGCCGGGTGCCCGAGCCACCTGCGCCGCAAGCTGTTTCGCACCACCATCCAGGGCGACGCGCCTTTCTGATACGGAGCATGACCATGTCCAGGAAACTTCCATTTGCACGGCTGGCCGCGACCGTCGGTCTGGGCGTCAGCCTGCTGGCTGGCGGCCTTGTTGCACCGGCGGCTGCGCAGGCTGAAGGCGAGATCCGCATCGCCGAGCAGTTCGGCATCGTTTACCTGTTGCTCAATGTGGTTCGTGATCAGAACCTGATCGAAAAATACGGTAAGCAGGAAGGTATCGACATCAAGGTCGACTGGACCCAATTGTCCGGTGGTGCAGCCGTCAATGATGCATTGCTCTCCGGCTCCATCGATATCGCGGGTGCCGGTGTCGGCCCGCTGTTGACCATCTGGGACCGCACCCACGGCAAGCAGAACGTCAAGGCGGTCGCTTCCCTGGGCAACTTTCCGTACTACCTGGTGAGCAACAATCCCCAGGTCAAGACCATTGCCGATTTCACCGAAAAAGATCGCATCGCTGTACCGGCAGTAGGCGTGTCGGTGCAGTCGCGCTTCCTGCAATACGCCGCCGCCAAACAATGGGGCGATAAAGCATTCAATCGCCTCGATAAGTACACCGTCGCTGTCCCGCACCCGGATGCCACCGCGGCACTGATTGCTGGCGGTACCGAGCTGACTGGGCACTTCTCCAACCCGCCGTTCCAGGACCAGGCCCTGGCCAACCCGAACGTGCATGTGGTGCTCAACACCTACGACCTGCTCGGCCCGAACTCGCCGACGGTGCTGTTCGCCACCGAGAAATTCCGCAATGACAACCCGAAAACCTACAGGGCGTTCGTCGAAGCATTGACCGAAGCGGCGCAGTTCGCCCAGAACAATAAAGGCGCCGCAGCCGACACTTACATCCGCGTGACCAAGGCCAAGATCGACCGTGCCGCGCTGTTGAAAATTATCGATAACCCGCAGTTCGAATTCAGCGTCACGCCGAAAAATACCTATCCGCTGGCGGAATTCCTCTACCGCGTCGGCGCCATCAAGAACAAGCCTGAATCGTGGAAGGACTACTTCTTCCAGGACGCCAAGCCCCTGCAAGGAAGTTGAGATGAACGCACCCTTGCAAGGCCACACGGCCAGCAACCTGCATACCACCGCCCCGTTACTGGCGGTGGATAACGTCAGCCTGGAATACCGCACGCCTGAGCGCGTGGTGCGGGCTACTCACCAGGTGAGTTTCGAGATCGACCCGGCCGACCGCTACGTGCTGCTCGGGCCTTCGGGCTGCGGCAAATCCACCTTGCTCAAGTCCATCGCCGGGTTTATCAAGCCTTGCGAAGGCGAGATCCGCCTGTTGGGCCAAAAGGTCGAACAACCTGGTCCGGATCGCATCGTGGTGTTCCAGGAATTCGACCAACTGCCGCCGTGGAAAACCGTCAAACAGAACGTGATGTTTCCACTGCTTGCGTCGAAAACCTTGAAGCGGCCTGAAGCCGAAGAACGTGCGTTGCATTATCTCGACAAAGTCGGCCTCACGGCCTTTGCCGATGCCTACCCACACACCCTGTCCGGCGGCATGAAAGCCCGTGTCGCCATCGCCCGTGCCTTGGCCATGCAGCCGAAAATCCTGCTGATGGACGAGCCCTTCGCCGCCCTCGACGCGCTGACCCGGCGCAAGATGCAGGAGGAGTTGCTGCTGCTCTGGGAGGAGGTGCGCTTCACCCTGTTGTTTGTCACCCACTCCATCGAAGAAGCGCTGGTGGTGGGCAATCGCATCCTGCTGTTGTCGCCCCATCCCGGGCGTGTGCGCGCGGAAATCCACAGCCATCAATACGACCTGCACAGCCTCGGTGGCGTGGCGTTCCAGGCGTCGGCGCGGCGGATTCATCGCTTGTTGTTCGATGAAGCGCCCGAAGCCGAACGTGAGTTGGGTTTTGCCGATATTCGCATCGCTTACTGAAGGGTCAACCCAATGCGCCAGGAATACGAAATTACCCTAGAACCGCTGCTCAGCATTCCCGTGGAACGCGAGCTGCCCCTGCGCCAACGCCTGTGGCAACAAGGCTGGCTGCGCAAGGGGTTGATCTTGATCGTGCTCGCGATCCTCTGGGAAGCCGTTGCGCGCTACCAGAACAACGACCTGCTGCTACCGAGCTTCCTGCAGACCTTTCATGCGCTTTACGACGGCCTGCTCAGTGGTGAATTGCTCAGCAAAGTCAGCATCTCGCTGGTGGTGCTGATCAAGGGCTACCTGATCGGCATCGTGCTGGCGTTTGCCCTGACCACCTTGGCGGTGTCGACCCAACTGGGCCGCGACCTGCTAAGTACACTGACCTCGATGTTCAACCCGCTGCCGGCCATCGCGCTGTTGCCGCTGGCGCTGCTGTGGTTTGGCCTGGGGCAGAACAGCCTGATTTTCGTGCTGGTGCATTCGGTGCTGTGGGCGTTGGCGCTCAACACGTACTCGGGGTTCCTCGGCGTGTCCGAGACCCTGCGCATGGCCGGCCGCAACTATGGCCTCAAGGGCATGCGCTTTGTGCTGTTCATCCTGATCCCGGCGGCACTGCCGTCGATCCTCGCGGGCCTCAAGATCGGCTGGGCGTTTGCCTGGCGCACGCTGATCGCCGCCGAGCTGGTATTCGGTGCAACAAGCGGCAAGGGTGGTCTGGGCTGGTACATCTTCCAGAACCGCAACGAGCTGTACACCGACAAGGTGTTTGCTGGCTTGGCGGTGGTGATCCTGATCGGGTTGCTGGTGGAAAACCTGGTGTTTGACACGTTTGAGCGGCTGACGGTGAAACGCTGGGGCATGCAACGCTGAATACGCTACGATTGCGCCAAGTTCACTCCCCACTGATCACGAGTGCCTGGCATGCAGCTACCGGACATGAACCTGTTGGTCGCCCTCGACGCCTTGCTTGATGAGGGCAGTGTGGTCGGCGCCGCACGGCGGATGAACCTCAGCCCGGCCGCGATGAGCCGCACCCTCACTCGGATTCGCGAAGCGGTGGGCGACCCGATTCTGGTACGCGCCGGTCGCGGCCTGGTGCCGACGCCCAAGGCGCTTCAGTTGCAGGGCCAGGTGCGCAATGTGGTGGAGCAGGCGGCGCTGCTGTTCCGCTCGGCGGACCAGGTTGACCTGAGCACCTTGCGCCGCCGCTTCAGCGTGCGCGCCAATGACTTTTTTATCGGCGTGTATGGCGGTCGCCTGTTCGACACCATGGAGCGCATGGCACCGCTGTGCGAGCTGTGCTTTGTGCCCGAAGGCGACACCGACGACGAGGCCCTGCGCGAAGGGCGGCTGGATTTGCGCGTGAGCAACACCACGCCGACCAGCCCCGAAGTGAAGGTGCAAAACCTGTTTTCCACGACCTTCGTCGGCCTGGCGCGGGAAGACCACCCGTTGTTCGACGAGGAAATCACCGCGGCACGCTTCGCCAGCTATTCCCATATCAGCATCTCGCGGCGCGGCATTGCCCGTGGGCCGATCGACACCGCGCTGAACGCCCAGGGCCTTGAGCGCCGGGTGGCGATGATCGCTCCGGGCTTTCACGGCGCGATGTTCATGCTGCCCGATTCCGACCTGATCCTGCCGGTGCCCAAGGAAGCGTTGTTGAGCGCCAATCGCCTGAAACTGCCACTGCGCGCGTTCGCCTTGCCGATCTCGCTGCCCACGCTGGTATTGGCGCAATCCTGGCACCCGCGATTCGACAAAGACCCCGCCCATAAATGGCTGCGCGAAACCATGCGCGAAAGCTGCCACGCCACTTGGCTCGAAGCCCAACCCACTTGAATCTAAAGCGAGCACGGTCCATGTGGGAGCTGGCTTGCCTGCGATAGCGGTGGGTCAATTAACCAGTGTGTATCAGACAGCCCGCCATCGCAGGCAAGCCAGCTCCCACAGGAGTTTGCGCAGATTTTTAGGATTGCGTCTGGCGCACTTATAACCTGCCAACAAGTAACTTTTTGTCATATGTGTGCCTGATTAAACTGCTCGGGTATTGACCATTCCGAGTTACCTGTTCATGACTTCCCTCGCTGCCCCCACCCTTGCGGCCGCAGCCAAGCCCACTGCCATCACCCCGCCCGTATTCGGCCCGCGCATCATCATCGGCCTGGTCGGCGTGTTGTTGGCGGTGCTGGTCTCCGGTCTCAACGAGATGGTCACCAAGGTGGCCCTCGCAGATATTCGCGGCGCTCTATACATCGGGTTTGACGAAGGCACCTGGCTGGTTGCGGCCTACACCGCCACCTCCGTGTCGGCCATGGCCTTTGCGCCCTGGTGTTCGGTGACTTTTTCGCTGCGGCGTTTCACCCTGTGCGCCATCGGCCTGTTCACCGTGCTCGGCATTTTGTGTCCGTTCGCGCCGAATTACGAAAGCCTGTTGGTGCTGCGCACCGTGCAAGGCCTGGCGGGCGGTGCATTACCGCCGATGTTGATGACCGTGGCGCTGCGCTTCCTGCCAGCCAGCGTCAAGTTGTACGGGCTGGCCGGTTATGCGCTCACCGCTACCTTCGGTCCCAGCCTGGGCACACCGTTGGCGGCGCTGTGGACCGAATATGTCGGCTGGCAGTGGGCGTTCTGGCAGATCGTCGGGCCATGCCTGTTGGCGATGGCCGCCGTGGCCTACGGCCTGCCGCAAGACCCGCTGCGCCTGGAGCGCTTCAAGCAATTCAACTGGCGTGGCTTGCTGCTGGGCTTCCCGGCGATCTGCATGCTGGTGATCGGCATCCTGCAAGGCAACCGTTTGGGCTGGTTCGAGTCGGGGCTGATCACGTTCCTGCTGAGCGGCGGCGGCGTGTTGCTGGTGCTGTTCATGGTCAATGAATGGTCGCACCCGATGCCGTTTTTCAAGCTGCAGATGCTTGGCCTGCGCAACCTGGCGTTCGCCTTGATCGTGCTGGCAGGCGTGCTGATGGTGCTGACCTCGGTGATCATCATCCCGTCGAGTTTCCTCGCCCAGGTCCAGGGTTACCGGCCCCTGCAAACTGCGCCGGTGATGTTGCTGATGGCGCTGCCGCAGTTGATTGCACTGCCGTTGGTGGCGGCGCTGTGCAACCTGCGGTGGGTCGATTGCCGCTGGGTGCTGGGCATTGGCCTCGGCATGTTGGTGCTGTGCTGCATAGGCAGCGCGCACCTGACCTCGGAATGGATTCGCGACGATTTTTACGGCCTGTACCTGCTGCAAATCTTCGGGCAACCGATGGCCGTGTTGCCGCTGCTGATGCTTTCCACCGGCAGCATCCAGCCAATGGACGGGCCGTTCGCCTCCGCCTGGTTCAACACCGTCAAGGGCTTGGCCGCCGTGATTGCCACGGGCGTGCTCGATGCGCTGACCACCCAGCGCCTGCACTTTCACTCGACGATGTTGGTGGACCGCCTGGGCAACTCGCCCCTGGTCGATGGCGACGCGTCGGGCCTGGCGCACCGCCTGCACGAGCAGGCGGTGGTGCTGACCTCTTCGGATCTCTATTACGTCATGGCCGCGGTCGCGGTGGCGTTGATCCTGCTGATTTTCTGGATGCCCACGCGGATCTTTCCGCCCCGCGCTCCGACTTGATTGAAAGGACTGTTCATGAAACGCAAAGACAAAATTGCCGTCTCCGTTATCGCCGTGTTTGCCGTTGGTGTGCTGGTGTACCTGGCCGCGCCGGGCCTGCTGGGCAGCAAGCGCCAGACCACCAACGACGCCTTCGTCGCCGCTGATTTCACCTTGGTGGCACCGCGCGTGGCGGGCTTTATCAAGGAGGTGCTGGTGGAAGACAACCAGCGCGTCAAGGCCGGGCAACTGCTGGCGCTGATCGACGACCGCGATTTCCGCGCCGCCGCCCAGGCGGCTGACGCCGACACGCTCGTCGCCCAAGCCCAACTGAAAAACGCCACCGCCACCCTCGAACGCCAAAGCTCAGTCATCGCCCAGGCCCAGGCCACTGTCGCGGCGGATCGCGCCGAAGTGGCCTTCGCCGAACACGAGTTGAACCGCTACAACCACCTCGCCGGTGTGGGCGCCGGCACCGTACAGAACGCCCAGCAGGCCAAGACCCGCATCGACCAGGCCACCGCGCGCCTGGCCAGTGCTACGGCGGTGCTGGCGGCTGAACGCAAGCAAGTGGAAATCCTCACGGCCCAGCGCGATGCCGCGGAAGGTGGGCTCAAACGCGCCCAGGCCGCGCTGGAATTGGCCAGTTACCAACTGTCGTACACGCGCATCGTCGCGCCAGTGGATGGCATGGTCGGCGAGCGTGCGGTGCGGGTCGGCGCCTATGTGACGCCGGGCAGCAAGATCCTCGCGGTCGTGCCGCTGGAACAGGCCTACGTGGTGGCCAATTTCCAGGAAACCCAGCTTTCCCATATGCACGCCGGCCAAGCCGTGCAGGTGCGCGTCGACAGCCTCGACGGTGAACTGCTCAACGGGCATCTGGAAAGCCTGGCGCCTGCGACTGGGGTGACGTTCGCTTCGGTCAAACCCGACAACGCCACTGGCAACTTCACCAAGGTGGTGCAGCGGATTCCCGTGAAGATCGTCCTCGAACCGGGTCAGGCGCTGACCGAGCGCCTGCGGGTCGGCATGTCGGTGGAAGCCAGCGTCGACACTCAGCCGGTCGCGCAGCAGCGTGAGGTGGCCCAGCAATGAAACAAATTGCCTGGCTCACGTTGAGCATCATCAGCCTGAGTGCCTGCACCGTCGGCCCGGACTTTCAGAAACCCCAGAGCCCGCAAGTGGCGCAATGGAGCGAACCCCAGGGCCGCAAGGCGGCCAGCCGCGCCGTCAGCGACCCGCTGCAGGAACGCTGGTGGGATGTGTTCCACGACGAGCAACTCTCGGCCCTCACGCGTCGCGCGCTCACCGATAACCTCGACTTGAAACTGGCCAGCAGCCGCCTGCAACAAAGCCGCGCCGTACGCCAAGTGACCACTGCCGAGCGCTATCCCAACGTCAATGCCACCGGTGACTACCAACGCCAACGCAACAGTGGCAAAGGCCTGAGCGACCCGTCCGGCAACAACGGCCGTTCGGCCTTCAATCAATGGGACATGGGCTTCTCCGCCTCCTGGGAGCTGGATTTCTGGGGCCGCGTCAAACGTGAAACCGAAGCCGCCGACGCCACCCTGCAAGTGGCTGAAAACGACCGTCGCGCTGTGCTGCTGTCAGTGTTGGCCGAGACCGCCCAGGACTACATCCAACTGCGCGGCGTACAGAACACCCGCGCCGTCACTGAGCAAAACCTCGACGTCGCCCGCCACAGCCTCAAGCTTTCGCAGTTGCGCTTGGCTGACGGCGTGGCGACAGATTTGGATGTGGCCGAAGCCGCTGCCCAAGTCGCCGCCATCGAAGCGCGCCTGCCAGATTTGCAACAGCGTCAGGACCAACTGATCAACGCCCTCAGCCTGCTGATGGGCGAGCCGCCGCAAGCCTTGCACGCGCAGTTGTCCAAGGACGCCGCCGTGCCGCAAACCCAGCGCCAGGTTGCAATTGGCTTGCCGTCGGAGTTGGCCGAGCGTCGCCCGGATATCCGCCAGGCCGAGGCCCGGCTGCACGCTGCCACCGCGAGCATCGGCGTAGCCAAGGGCGATTTTTACCCGCGCATCACCTTGTCCGGCAGCCTCGGTTCCCAGGCCATGCAACTCTCGGATTTCGGTTCCTGGGGCTCACGCGCGTTTGCCTTCGGCCCGCAGTTCAGCCTGCCGCTGTTCAATGGCGGGCGTTTGCAAGGCATGCTGAACCTGCGCGAAGCCCAGCAACAGGAAGCGGCGCTTGCCTACCAGCAAACCGTACTGCGCGCCTGGCATGAGATCGACGACCAGCTGACCCGCTACAACGCCAGCCAACTGCGGCGCGACAGCCTCGCTGAAGCCGTGCGCCAGAACCAGATCGCCCTGACCACCGCGCAGCATCAGTACGTTGAAGGGGTGGTGGATTTCGTCAACGTGCTGACCGTGCAAAGCGCGCTGCTGGCCACGCAAGAGCAGTGGGTGGAAAGCTCCACCGGTGTGTCCCTGGCGATGGTTGGCCTGTACAAAGCCTTGGGTGGCGGCTGGGAATCGGTGTACCCGCTGCAAGCCGCTGGGCGCTGAGTTACAAAGAGTTTTTGTCAGTCGCGAAATAAGGTGTAATGATAATTGCTCTCAATAGTGTATCTGAGCTTTTCATGGACACCGCGACTGACGGCCAGCAACAGCTTCATCTTTTGTACCGCGATCATCACGGCTGGCTCCAAGGCTGGCTGCGCAAGCGCCTGGGCGATCGCGAACACGCCGCCGATATCGCGCAAGACACCTTCCTGCGCCTGCTGGTGTCGGGACGCTTCCCCGGCGATAAGGAAAGCCGCAGCTACCTGGCGCAGATCGCACGCAACCTGGTGATCGACCAATGGCGGCGCCTGCGCATTGAGCGCGCCTATTTGGAAAGCATCGCGCACTTGCCCGAGCCGGAGTCGCCGTCCCTGGAAACCCGCGCGCTGATCCTCGAAACCCTGATGCGGATCGACGCCATGCTCGACCGCATGCCTGACAACGTGCGCCGCGCATTCCTGCTGTCGCAGTTCGAAGGCTTGAGCTATGCACAGATCGCCGAGCGTTTGGGCGTCACCGTCAGCTCGGTGCAGAAATACATGACCCGTGCGATTGTGGCTTGCTACCAAGTAGCTTACGAAGAATGAAACATGACGCGCCTATTGCCCAGGCCATTGTCGAGCAAGCCAGCGAGTGGCTGATGCTGCAATGGGGCGGCGACCTGCAAGGCGAACAACGCCAGGCCTTTGCCCGCTGGCAGGCCGCCGACCCGGAACACCGGCGTGCCTGGCAGCGTTTGCAGCACTTGCAACACACCCTTGGGACCGTACCCGCCGACAGCGCCCGCGCAGTGTTGCGCGACACACCGGACACCCAGCGCCGCGCGGCGCTAAAGCTGCTGGGCGTGTTGTTGATGGCCGGCGGCAGTGGTTACTTGGTGCAACGCAGCGAACCCTGGCAAGCCGCGTTCGCCGAATATCGCACCCACACCGGTGAGATTCGTCACGTCACCCTGAGCGATGGCACGCGCCTGGACCTCAACAGCGACAGTGCGGTGGACCTGCGTTTCAGCAGCACTGAGCGGCGTATCCGCCTGATCCGGGGTGAGATCTTGCTGACCAGCGGGCACGACCCGGTTCGACCTTTAATCGTCGAAACCCCAGCGGGTGATGTGCAGGCGCTGGGCACGCGCTTTGCCGTGCGCGAGCTGCCCGACGGCAGCCGTGTCGACCTGTTCGAAGGTCGCGTGCGCGTCACCCCGTTGCATGGCGCAGCCGTGCAGATGAATGCGGGCGACAGCCTATGGTTCAACCAGCGCCAAAGCTCGGCGCTGGCGGCGGTGAGCGCCAATGCCAGCAGTTGGACCGAACACCGCCTGATCGCCGAGCGCCAACCGCTGGGTGAGTTTGTCGCGCAACTGAGCCGTTATCGTCCGGGGTTATTACGGTGTGATCAGGCGGTGGCGGGCTTGTTGCTCACCGGCGTGTTTCCGCTGAACGATACCGACGCCATTCTCGCCGCGTTGGAGCGTTCGTTGCCGGTACAGGTGCAGGCGGTCACGCGCTATTGGGTGACGATCAAGGCGCGGGTCTGAACATTTTTTCAGGCGTGCTTGTCGGTTTTTGCGTCCCGCTCGGGATACCTCTTGAAAGCCAATCAAGAAGCGTTCTCACGGGGAGTCCTGCAATGCCGCACCACCCAATCCAACCCTTGGCCCGCGCCCTGCGCCGTGGCTTGTTTGTCAGCCTGTTGGCGACGGTGCCGATGGTACCGACTTTCGCTCATGCCGAAGAAAGCGCCGAGACGCTGCGCAGCTACAACATTCCGGCTGGCAGCCTCGACCAGGCGCTGAATCGCTTTGCCAGTGCCTCGGGCATCTTGCTGTCGGTGGACGCCACGCTCACCGAAGGCAAGCGCAGTGCCGGTTTGCAGGGGCGCTTCGGGGTCGGGTCCGGCCTGGAACGGCTGCTGGCGGGCAGCGGTTTGTCGGCGGTGCAATCCCAGGGTGGTTGGTCGTTGCAGGCGGTTCCCAATGGCGGGCCTTTGCAGCTTGGCGCCACCCAGATCAGCGGCCAGCAAGCGCAGGAAAGTGCCTGGGGCCCGGTGGATGGCATCGTGGCAACGCGCAGTGCGTCCGGCAGCAAGACAGACTCATCGCTGGTGGAAATCCCCCAAACGATCAACGTGATCACCGCCGCCGAAATCAAGGCGCGTGGCGCCCAGAGCGTCACCCAGGCGTTGCTCTACACCCCTGGCATGAGCGCTGGCGGCTTCGCCGACCGGGTCAAGTTGTTCGATGAGCCGACTTCCCGGGGCTTCTCGCCCACGCCGCTTTACCTCGATGGTTTGCACCTGCCCTACGGCGGCGGCAGTACCGGGGGCGCGTTGCAGATCGAGCCGTATTCCCTGGAGCGCATCGAAGTGCTCAAGGGCCCGGCCTCGGTGCTTTATGGGCAGAACCAGCCCGGCGGCATCGTCAATATGGTCAGCAAGCGACCCAGCGCAGCCCCGATACACCAAGTGGTACTGGAAGCCGGCACCTACGAGCATAAAAGCGCGGCCATCGACCTGAGCGGCCCGCTGGATGAGCAGGGGCAATTTCTGTATCGCCTCACCGGCCTGGCCAACGATGGGCAGGACGAAGTCAATTACGTCGAAAACAAACGCCAGTTCATCGCGCCCAGCCTCACCTGGCGGCCCAACGATGACACCAACGTGACGCTGTTCGCGCAGTACCAGAAAGACAAAGGCGTGCCCGAAGCCCAAGGCTTGCCGGCGTCCGGCACCTTGTGGGACAACCCCAACGGCAAGATCAAGCGCGACCTGTTCATAGGTGAACCGGGCGTCAACCAGTACAACCGCGAGCAATACGTGCTGGGCTACGAGGTTTCCCACCGCCTCAACGACACTTGGACCCTCAAGCAGAACGCACGCTACGCCGAGGTCGACGACCGCTACACCGCACCGTTGCACGGCTACCGTTTTGTCGCCAACCCGGTCACCGGCGTGCAGGACCAACGCTACCTGCAACGCTTCGGTGTGGACTGGGCGCAGAACAACAAAGTGTTTGGCGTGGACAGCATCGCCCAGGCCGAATTCGACACGGGTGCGTTCTCCCACACCATGATCTTCGGCCTGGATTACTACCATTCCAACTCGCAGTTCCATGGTTTGTACGATCGCAACCCGCCGATCATCGACCTGTTCAAGCCGGTCTATGGCCAGCGCTTGAACTTTGGCCAGCCGTATCGCTGGGACCGCACCATCACTCAGACCGGCCTCTACGTGCAGGACCAGATCAAGTGGGACAAATGGGCGTTGGTCCTCGGCGGTCGCTACGACTGGGCCAACGTGGTCAATAAAGAACCCCTGACCGATACCCGCTTCGCCAGCAAAGACCAGGCGTTCACTGGGCGTGCGGGACTGGTGTACCTGTTCGATAACGGCCTGGCACCCTTCGTCAGTTATACGGAATCCTTCCTGCCGTTGGCGGGCACCGATGCGAACCAAAAGCCGTTCGAGCCGTCCACCGGCAACCAATACGAAGTCGGCGTGAAGTACCAGCCGCCCGGCCAGAAGAGTTTCGTGCAGGTTTCGGTCTACCAACTGGACCAGGAAAATGTGCTCACCACCAATCCCGTGGACACCACCTTCAGCACCCAAAGCGGCGCCATGCGTTCACGCGGAGTGGAGCTGGAAGCCAAGGCTGCGCTTAGCGACGCTTGGGACATCGTCGCATCGGCGTCGCGCAACGACATCAAATACACCAAGGACAACGACGGCCGCCAAGGCCGCCACCCTGCCGGCATCTCGCCGCTCACCGCATCGATGTGGGTCAATTACACCGTGCTCGGCGACACTCCACTGGCCGGCCTCGGCGCAGGCCTGGGCGTACGCTACGCGCGCCAAAGCCTGGGCGACTACTACGAAGGCGCCTTCAACGTGCCGTCCTACAGCGTCTACGACGCCAGCCTGAGCTACGACCTGAGCCGTTCGCCGCTCAAGCTCAAAGGCGTGAAACTGGCGATGAACGTGCAGAACCTCACTAACAAAACCTACGTGTCGCAGTGCACCAGTAATCTGGATTGCTACTACGGGGAAGGGCGCACGGTGGTGTCGAGCCTGACCTACGACTGGTAGGTAATCGGTTGTAGGAGGCCTCCTGATTGAGTGGGGTGTGAACTTTGAACGTCTCGCGAGCGTTAGCTTCGGCTGGCAACCCTCGCGAGATACTGCCCATGTCCATCGCCGAAAATCCCTATGCCACACCGCGCTCCAGCCTGAGCTGGATGCCGGTTCGTGAACCGATGTTTCTGGTCGTGGCCCCGCGCAAATTCCTCGTCATGATGCTGCTGACGCTGGGCGGCTACTTCGTCTACTGGCTCTACCGACAATGGACGTTTTATCAGCGGGCCACGGGCAAGAGGCTATGGCCCTGGGTTCGGGTGCTATTTCCGGCGTGCTATTTCTGTTCGCTGATCCTCAGCGTGATGCGTGAACTGGAGCAGGGCGAGTCCGCCTACCACTGGTGGCCACGTTGCCTGGCGGTGGCGATTTTTGTGTGCGGGTGTTTGCCCTTCACGGTGTTGTGGCTGCTTTCACCGTTCGCCGCACTCGCTGTAGCTGCCTGCATCGCAATGTTGCAGGTCGCGCTGGCGTTGCAGTTGCAAGATGCGATTAATCATTTGGAGCATGACCCCGACGGGGCGAGAAACACGCATCTCACGAGCGCCAATTGGGTTGCAATAGTGGTTGGGCTGCTGGGATGGGGGTGGGTTGTGACAGGCGTGGTGTGGGGCGCCGGTTGAGGGGGAGTGTTTCAAGGGTTCTGCAAAAATACCACATACCCCCGAAACCACTCACTCCGCTGCAAATACCCAGGTTCCTCCCACGTCCCGCCTTGAATCAGCCCGATCTTGAACGGCAACCCCAGCCTATTCATTCGTGGCAGGTACGCCGCGTAATCCGGAATGCTGTGCCGCCCTTGATAGGTCTGCACTACCACTTCATCCACCACGCCTTTGAGCTGCGCAATGGCGGCCGGGTCGGCGTTGCTGCTCCAATCCATCAGGCCAGTGATGCTCAAGCGCAGGTCGGCCGGCAGGCGTTGGCGCAGGTCGCGCAGGAAGTCGGCGTATTCGTGCAGGTATTGGGTGCGGGCGTCGAAGTCGATCTGGATCCCGACGACCGGGTTGCCCGCTTCACGCCAGCGTTGCACCTGGCCGAGCAGTTGACGGTAGACCTGTTCTGGCCAGCGCAGGGTGTGGGCGCGGTAGACGATCCAGATTTCACCCTGAGTGATGCGCGGCACGCTGATGCCCTGCGCGATCATCTGCACGCCGCGCCCTGGCGCGCGGCGGGTGGCGTTGATCTGGCCCTGAAGGATGTACAGGGTTTTGGCCTGCTTGAGCACCGGTTGTGTGGTGACGCCGCTCCACAGCCAAAAGGCGTCATAGTTGCGGGCGTCGACGGCGCCGAAGGCCGGGCTTGCCAGTAACAGCAAGCCTAGCCACAGGTGTTTCACCAGTAGTACTGCAGCGACTTGCCCCACTGGGTGTCGGCAAAGCTGCTTTTCAACTGGCGGAACCAGGCTTTGCGCACGGCGGGCTCAACGTCTTGCCCGCCGCAGCTGTTGTAGCCGGACGGCCCATAGCAGTTGATGGCGCGGAACAGCGCGTAGGCCCTGTCATTCTTCGGCGCCTTGGTATTGCCGATCACCTGTTTGTAGCCGTCCAGGCGCGAGAAGGTTTCGCCCTTGAAGTCCGATGCGGTGCTGCCCAGGCTGCCGGCGGCGCGCGCCTGCTCCAATGGCATGCCGTCCAGGCCGTTACGCAGGATGAATTCACCCAGGCAGTTCAGGCCCTGTGGATTCTTCGCGTCATTTTGCAGGACGGCGGCGGTTTGCGTGATGGCTGGGCAGGCGTAGCCGGATTCGGCTTTATCGCCATTCCACTGGAACAGCTTCAAGGTCTGGCTGGCGCTGTAGACGTAGCCCAAGCTGGTACCCAGCTTATCTTCAGGGGCAGCGACCGGCAGTTGCTTGAGGTCCTCGGCGAATGTCGCGTACTGGCCGCGCAGCAGGTCTTTGTAGAGCAGCACGAATTGCGCGGTCTGGCGTTCCAGCGGGTCGCTGGCCTGGGCGATCTGCTGGCGCAGCAGCTCAGGGCCTGCAACGTTGCGCAGCAGAATGTAGCGCACCTGCTTGGCGCTGATCGGCGAATCGGCGGCGAACACTTTGGCCAACTGGCCGCTGCGCTCGTAGTTCATCGCCAACGCCAGCTCAAGCTGGTCGCGTTGCAGCGGCATTTTCGCCAGGGGCAGCAGTTGCAGCCATAGTGCTTCGGCGCCTTTCCAGTCTTGCTTGGCTTCCAGGGCCAGTGCGCGCAGGGTCTGTTGGCTGAAGGCGAAGTAGTTCAGGCTCGACGGCACGCTCTGGGGCAACTGCTTCAAGGCGGCGTCCGGTTGATGCTCGATGTACAACGCACACACCGCCAGCAAGTAGTCGTACAGCTCCGGCGCGCTGGCGAATGCGGCTTTTTGCTTCTCCAAGTCGGCGCGGGACAGGGCAGGCTGGTTGCCACCGCGCATCACCATCAGGTCGCTGACAAGCTGGATCATCGGCGTGGTGACGGTCTCGCTATTAACCATCAACAGCTTGAGGTCGGCTTCCTCCACCAGTTCGTCCACCGACACATTGCGCTGCGTATCAGTCGCCTGAGTCATCGCCCAGGCGTAGGCCTCGGCGAGCTTGGTGTTGTCACCCGCCAGCCAATACACGCGGCGCAACAGGCCACGGGCGGAGGCCACGTAATCGCCCTGTGGATAAGTTTTCAGGTAGTTGAGGAATCCTTCTTCGGCATCGCTCAGGGCGGACTTATCCACATGCTCAAGACGCGGCATGCCGTATTCGTCGAAGGCTTCAGCCTGGGCCTGGTTCAAAGAAGTGCGCGCCGTCATGTACAGCGCGGTTTCCTGCAGCCAAGGCACATTGCTACTGCTGGCAGCGGCAAAACCGCGTTCGGCGTCACTGAAACGACCGCTGTAGAAGTCGGCGGCGGCCTGCAGGTAAGTGCGAAACAGCTGGCCGTCGGCGGACTGGATCTGCTGGGCGTCCGCCACTTGGCCGTCCCAGGAGCAGGCGGTCAGCAACTGCAAACGCGCCTTCACCAGCACCTCGCGCTCGGCCGCCGGCATGTCAGCCTTGATCACCTGGCTGATAAATGCGGTGGCGCTGTCATCGTCATTGCTGCGGCAGCGGCTGCCCTCGCCATTGAGGAACGCTTCACCGGCGGTTTTGTACTCGTCGCGCTTGATGCCCAGAGCTTGGAGCAGCGTGTCGAGTTCGGCGGTGCGCGAGTCGTCCGGCTTGTTGTCGGGTTCTTCGTTTGTGCTGCGCATAGGCGCCAGTCGATAGACCGGGAAGGGCACCGGGCCAAAGCCCTGGACCAGGTCGTCTTCGCTCAAGGCATTGGGCGCCAGGGGCGCAGCCTTTTTGTCCGCCAGCAGCAGGCGCAGGTTGACGCGGCTGTCGTTGCCCGGGTTGAGGAAGGGTTGGTTGCTGCACGCGTCGAGACTGTCACGCGAGACCCGCCAATCGGGGTAGCACGAGTCGTCGGAGCTGGCCTGGGCCTGTTGGGTCATACCCGCGAGCAGTGCCAGTGCCAGGGGTGACAGAAAACCGATGCGCATGACGTGTCCTTGATCCTGAGTCCTTGGAGGAGGGCAATAATAGCGTGTTCCTACGGTCGCTTCGGAGAAGCCCTGCACAAATTGCCGATTTATCGGGTTATAGAAGCGAATCAGGGGCTTTTGTCCTAGAGTGGCGGTGTTTGCACTCAGGCAATCAAGGGCAGGGGAATCGAGGTGCGTCGGTCTGTGGTAGAGCAAAACGAAAAGGTCGGGACGTTACCCGCACTCAACCGCCTCTCTTGGGAAGGTGCCGGTTGGATCAGCCGACTCTGGTGGGTGCCGATTCTGGCGCTGGCCATGGCCCTGCGTTTTTACAACCTGACGGCGGCGGCGATCTGGGGCGACGAAGGCTCCAGCCTGTTGCTCAGCGAATACGCCGTGGCCGACCTGTGGTTCCACGCGGCGCATGATGTGCACCCGCCGCTGTATTTTTTTCTGCTGCGCGGCTGGATTGAGCTGTTCGGCGACAGCATCTGGTCGATTCGCAGCATGAGCGCCGTCCCCGGTGTGGTCGCCGTGGGCCTGGGCGTCTGGCTGACGCAGCAATTGTCCAGCCGTCGTGCGGCGGTGCTGGCGGGCATTTTGCTGGCGCTATTACCTACGGCGGTGCGCTACAGCCAGGAAGTGCGCATGTACTCGCTACTGGGCGTGTGGTTGCTGGGCGCCACGCTGGCGCTGGTGTATTGGGTGCGTCAACCCGAGCGCACGCGTTATCTGGCGGCCTATGTCGTGTTGATGAGTGCTGGTTTCTACACCCATTACTTCACGGCGCTGTGTGTGCTGGTGCATTGGGCCTATCTGGGTGTGCTTTGGGGTACGGCGCCGCGAGACCGGCGCCTGATCACCCGCCCGGCATGGTGGGCGGCTAACGCCGCGATTGTGCTGTTGTATCTGCCTTGGCTGCCTAACCTGTTGGACCTGGTGCAACACGTCGAACAGCTCAAGGTGGGCGGCGACATAGGCTGGGAAGAACCGGTCAGCCTGTTCTCCCTGCCTTCGATGATCTGGCAGTTCGTGCTCCAGGATGAAGGCGTTGGCTTCTGGCCGCCGTTGTTCTGGCTGTTTCCGCTGCTGCTGGTGACTGTTGTTGTGATCACCGCTTGGCGAGATCGCGAACGCTGCCGACCGGCCAGCCTGCTGGCGCTGCTTTTCCTGTTGCCACTGCTGCTGGTCTACGGCGTGTCATTTGTTTCCCCGGTGTTTATCGAGCGCTACCTGACGGTATACGCCTTGGGCTTGCCGGTTCTTGTGGCGATGGCTATCGACCGCCTGCCGTCGCGGTTTTCACTGCTGGGGGTGGCGCTGTTTGTGCTGTTTGTCGGCGTCGAACTGGTGGGGTTGAAGAACAACTTTGCCGTGGATGAACACGACCAGTTCAACGTGCCGGTGGAGTTCGTCAACCGCAACTACCAGGAAGACGACCGCATCGTCCTCAGCGACATGATGTGGTACCTCAGCTACGTGTATTACGACCAGACCGACGCCCAATTGCAGCTCTACACCCCGCCCAAACCGGACGGCACGCCTACTCGGCCGAATGCGTATGGCTTCGGTACCTTGGTAGACCAGGACGGCGGGCGCATCTATCTCGACCGCCTGTCAGCACTGCCCGCCGAGACCCGGCGCGTGTGGTTGATCAGCAGCAACGAAGCGCCGGATGAATTCGCGCCGCTGCCCGTCGGCTGGCGCGAACTCAGTCGCCAGGATGGCGGCGGTGCCAGGGCGCGGTTGTTTGTGTTGTGCAACGTACCGTCGGCGCAACCCGAGGGCTGTCGCTAGACTGGGTTAATTCTTTTCTTTCAGGAGCCCGTCATGGAATCGCCCGTGCATAGTTTGCCGTCATTGTTCAAACAGCTGGGTCTGGAGAATGACCCGGTGAGTATTGAGCGGTTCGTGGCGGTTCATTCGCCGCTCAAACCGGAGTTGAAATTGGCGGATGCGTTCTTTTGGACGGACAGCCAAAGGGCGTTTTTGCGCGAGGAGATTCTGGAGGATGCGGATTGGGCGGTGGTGGTGGATGAGTTGAATCTGATGTTGCGGGGTGGACGAGGGGTTTAAGCCAGACAGTAAGCTTGAAGCCAGCCCGGTCTAAACGTGGGAGCTGGCTTGCCTGCGATAGCGGAGTGTCAGTCGACATCTACCTCGACTTGATCAACGCCATCGCAGGCAAGCCAGCTCCCACATGTGTTTTGCAGCGACTCAAATGACTCGCCCGCGCTCAAGCCCGCTTTCTCCATCCCCAGCGCCCACCACCCATCCGCTAAATTGTTTCAAAACTTGACGATGGTGGCTTCATCTACCATATTGATAGTTAGCAAACTAACTGTATGCGAACTATCCAGTGCCTCAATCTCTCGAACAACTCCAGATGAACCTGAGCAGCAGCATGGTGGTGGGCGCCCGTCACTGGCGCAAAATCTGCCAGACCACGCTGGTGAGCTACGGCATCTCCGAAGCCTGCGCCGTGCCGCTCTTGATGATCGGCCGCTTGGGCGATGGCGTGCACCAGGTCAAAGTGGCCCAGGCCTCGGGCATGGAAAGCCCGTCGCTGGTGCGCCTGCTCGACCGGCTGTGCACAGACGGCTACGTGTGCCGCACAGAAGACGTCCACGACCGTCGCGCCAAGTCCTTGAGCCTCACCGAGCGCGGCCGTGAGCTGGTGCAAGCGGTGGAGGCGCAATTGGTGCGTCTGCGTAAGGACGTACTGGCGGATATCGCCCCCAACGATCTGGAAGCCGCGCTGCGGGTATTGCGCGCCTTCGAGGCGGCGACGCTTTGAACGGATTTTTTACCGGTTTCCCGCCCGCCCGTGACTGGTTCTATGGGGTGCGTACCTTCGCGGCGTCGATGATCGCGTTATACATCGCCATGCTTATGCAGATGCCGCGTCCGTATTGGGCGATGGCCACGGTGTATATCGTCTCCAGCCCGTTTGTCGGCCCTACCAGTTCCAAGGCGTTGTACCGCGCCATCGGCACCTTCATGGGCGCGGCGGCGGCGGTGATTTTCGTGCCGATGTTCGTGCAGTCGCCTTATATGTTGGTGGTGGTGATTGCCTTGTGGACGGGCACGTTGCTGTTTCTGTCCATGCACCTGCGCACCGCCAACAACTACGCGTTGATGCTGGCCGGCTACACCTTGCCGCTGATCGCCTTGCCGGTGGTGGATAACCCCCTGGCTGTGTGGGATGTGGCCGAAGCGCGTACCGAAGAAATCTTCCTCGGCATCGTCGTCGCGGCGTTAGTGGGCGCGATGTTCTGGCCGCGCCGTCTCATGCCGGTGTTCGATGGCTCGGTGACCAAGTGGTTTGCCGACGCCCAGGTTTATAGCCAGCGCTTTCTGGCCCGCAATGTTGAGCCTGAAGAAATCAGCACGCTGCGCGGCGGCATGGTCGCCACCTTCAACACCCTCGAACTGATGATCGGCCAGTTGCCCCACGAAGGCGCAAGGCCACAGACGGTGCGTAATACCAAAGAGCTGCGCGGGCGCATGATTCACCTGCTGCCAGTGGTGGATGCACTCGACGATGCGCTGTATGCCATCGAGCATCGCGCGCCGGAGTTCCTGGATAAAATCACGCCATTGCTGGAAGCGACCCGCCAATGGCTGGAAAACACCCAGGACAGCGCGCCGATGGACAGCTGGCGCGCCCTGCGTGACCAGGTCGACGCCCTGCAACCCCACGGCGAAGCGCTGGACGACCGCCACACGCTGCTGTTCTCCAACGCCCTTTACCGTTTGGGCGAATGGATCGACCTGTGGCAAGACTGCCGTAGCCTGCAAGCCGCTATCCAATGTGAAAGCCAGGACAGTTGGCGCGCCGTCTACCGCCACTGGCGCCTGGGACGCCTCACGCCCTTCCTCGACCGTGGCCTGATGTTCTACTCGGCGTTCTCCACCGTCAGCGCGATCATCGTTGCTTCGGTGCTGTGGATTTTGCTGGGTTGGACCGACGGCGGCAGCGCAGTGATCCTGGCTGCTGTCGCCTGCAGCTTCTTTGCAACGATGGATGACCCCGCACCGCAGATCTACCGGTTCTTTTTCTGGACCGCCATGTCGGTGTTGTTCGCCAGCCTCTATCTGTTTTTGGTGCTGCCCAACCTGCATGACTTCCCGATGCTGGTGCTGGCGTTTGCCGTGCCGTTTATCTGCATCGGCACGCTCACCGTGCAGCCGCGATTTTACCTGGGCATGCTGCTGACGCTGGTGAATACCTCGTCGTTTATCAGCATCCAGGGCGCCTATGACGCGGACTTCCTCAACTTCGCCAACGTCAACCTGGCTGGGCCGGTGGGCTTGCTGTTTGCCTTCGTGTGGACACTGATTGCACGGCCGTTCGGTGCTGAACTGGCGGCCAAGCGCCTGACGCGTTTCAGTTGGCGCGACATCGTCACGCTCACCGAGCCCGCGACCCTGGCCGAGCACCGGCACATGGCCGTGCAAATGCTCGACCGCCTGATGCAACACCTGCCGCGCCTGGCCCTGATCAACCAGGACACCGGCACCGCCTTGCGCGATTTGCGCGTGGCGCTGAACCTGCTCGACCTGCTGGCTTACTCACCGCGCATCCTCGGTGTGCCACGGGTGCTGCTCAATCAGGTGGTGGAAGGCGTGGGCGCTTACTTCAAGGCGTGCCTCAAGGCCGGTGAACGCTTGCCGGCGCCCAGCGGTCTGCTGATGACGCTGGACCGCACGCGTCGCGCCCTCAACGGCCAGGGTTTGCAAGACGAAGATGACACCCGCCTGCATCTGCTGCACGCGCTGGCTGGTTTGCGCCTGTCACTGCTGCCGGGCGTGGAATTCATTGGCGGCGCCGAGGTGCAAGCGCCGCTACCCGATGGAGCGCCTTTATGATCGGTGATCTGGATATCAGCGGGGTGTTCCTGCCCACGTTGCTGGTGCTGATGGGCATTACTTATGTGTTGTTTCTGGTGGTGCACGGGTTGTTGACCCGCGTCCACTTCTATCGCCTGGTCTGGCACCGGGCATTGTTCAACGTGGGACTCTACGCGCTGTTGCTGGGCGCGGTGGACTCACTCAGTCGATACCTGATGACATGAAAAAACCTTTTTTGACCATCGGCCGTGTCGTCCTGACGCTGTTGATCGTGACGTTTGCGGTCGTCGTTGTGTGGCGCATGGTTATGTACTACATGTTTGCCCCCTGGACCCGTGACGGCCACATCCGTGCCGACATTGTGCAGATCGCCCCGGACGTGTCCGGGCTGATCCAGCGCGTCGACGTGCGCGATAACCAGTTGGTAACCAAGGGCCAGGTGCTGTTCGCCGTCGATCAGGACCGTTTTAAGCTGGCCCTGCGCCAAGCCCAGGCCGCCGTGGCCGACCGCCAGGAAACCTTGGCCCAGGCCCAGCGCGAGTACAAGCGTAACCGTGGCCTCGGCAACCTGGTGCCCAGCGAGCAACTGGAAGAAAGCCAATCGCGCGTGGCCCGGGCCCAGTCTGCCCTGGCTGAAGCCCAGGTGACGGTGGACTCTGCCCAGCTCAACCTCGACCGCTCGGTGATCCGCAGCCCCGTGGACGGTTACGTCAACGACCGTGCGCCGCGTACCCAGGAGTTCGTCACCGCCGGGCGCCCGGTGCTGTCGGTGGTGGACAGCAATTCCTTCCATATCGATGGCTACTTCGAAGAAACCAAGCTCGACGGCATCCACGTCGGCATGAGCGTGGATATCCGCGTGATTGGCGACAACGCTCGTCTGCGTGGCCATGTGCAAAGCATCGTCGCCGGTATCGAAGACCGCGACCGCAGCAGCGGCTCCAACCTGTTGCCCAACGTCAACCCGGCGTTCAGTTGGGTGCGCCTGGCCCAGCGGATCCCGGTGCGCATTGCGTTTGACGATGTGCCAGCGGACTTCCGCATGATCGCCGGGCGTACGGCGACTGTCTCGATCATCGGCGATAAGGTTAAAGACGGAGACAAACCATGAAGCAGCTGTTGGCGACCGCCGCGCTGGGTTTGCTGCTGTCGGCCTGCCAAGTGGTGGGCCCGGATTACACACTGCCGGATAAAGCCGCCGTCAACCGTGGCGATCTGCAAGGGCAAATTGTTGGGGAGGGTAACAACGTGGTGTCGGCGCCGGTGCCGGCCGACTGGTGGAAACTGTACAAAGACCCGCGCCTGGATGAGCTGGTGCGCCAAGCGATGGCGTCGAACACCGACTTGCGCGTGGCGGCTGCGAACTTGCAGCGTGCGCGCTTTCAGACCCAGCAAGCGGAGTCCGCAGGCGGCTGGAGCTTCGGCGCGAAGGCTGAAGCCCAGCGTCTGCAAGAGTCTGGCGAAGCGTTTTTACTGACGGAAAAAGTCCCGGTGGGCAATATTGGCAGCGTGGGTATCACCACGTCCTACCAGTTCGATCTGTTCGGTACGCTGCAACGCGGCATCGAAAGCGCCCAGGCCAGTGCCGACGCGGCCCAGGCGGCTGCTGATATTGCGCGCATCACCCTGGTAGCCGATGTCGTGCGCTCCTATACCCAGGTCTGTGCCGCGAACGAAGAGCTGGCAATTGCCAATGAGTCCCTCGACCTGCAGGCCCAGAGCACTAAGCTCACCCAGCGTCTGCGTGACGCCGGGCGTGGCGATGAAACCCAGGTGACGCGCTCGCAAACCCAATACAAATCCTTGCGCGCCGACATGCCGCGCTACCAAGCATTGCGCCAGGCCGGGCTGTTCCGCCTGTCGATGCTGTTGGCCAAGCCGGTGGACCAACTGCCGGCGGGCACTGGCACCTGCGCCGAGCTGCCGCTCATCGCCCAACTGCTGCCGGTGGGCGATGGCGCGGCGTTGCTCAAGCGCCGTCCCGATGTGCGTCAGGCCGAACGTCAACTGGCCGCCGCCACCGCGAGGATCGGCGTGGCGACTGGCGCGCTTTACCCGGATATCAGCATTGGCGCCACCGTGGGCACCGTTGGCCTGCTCGAAAACCTTGGCCAGCCTGCGACCAACCGTTGGGGCTTTGGCCCAATGATCAGTTGGACAGTGCCGACCAACGGCGCCCGCGCGCGCGTTCACGAAGCCGAAGCCGCCACCCAGGGCGCTCTGGCGCACTTTGACGGCGTGGTGCTCAATGCCATCCGCGAAACCCAGACCGGCCTGGCGCAGTACACTGCGCAACTGCAACGCCGCGATGCATTGGCCGAAGCCGGCGAATCGGCCAAGGAAGCAGCAGGGCAGACCCACCGCTTCTTCCAGGCCGGCCGCGCGTCGTTCCTGGCCGACCTGCAAGCCACCCGCACCTACACCGATGTGCGCGCGCAATTGGCGGCGGCCAACACCCAGGTTGCCATGAGCCAGATCGATCTGTTCCTGGCCCTGGGCGGCGGTTGGGAAAGCGGACGAACGCACGCGTCACAACCCGGCAAACCCTGAGCGAATAGCTATGCTTTGACAGGCGGACCGCCGTGACGATCCGCTTGTCACTGCTCGCGTTTGCTCATGGGGATTCCAATAATGAAAAACCCTTATGCTCCCGCTTTCTGGTGCGTGTGTTTCGCACTGGTGTTGTTATCGGCGACCTATTTCTACGGCGTGATGCTCGCCCATCAGCTCGACAAGGCGATGGTGTTTCTCGACAGTGCCTGCCTGGTGATCGGCACCCTGTCCATCGGCGTCGTGGCGTGGGCCTCTTACCAGAATCAACGGGTGAAGAAAAAACTCCTCGAACAAGGCAAGACCCGCGTGGCGATCTGGGACACCAAGGTCGCCCTGCGCCGGGTCGAGACCGTGTTCGACCGCTATTTCTGGGGCAGCTATTGGCAGCCGGGGCGGACCTTCCAGGAAGTCATGGGTGACCTCACCGGCACGCCTCTGGAGAAAAGCCTCGAAGTCCTGAAAAAACAGTGCGTGGCACTTGATCAGCAGGTTGCTGACGGTAGGCACTGGCTGAGTAACGCGCGGGAACTGTCCGACGTTGCCACGCAAATGGCCCGCGAGCGCTACCAGCTGGACTTCTGCGACCCCAAGTCGGACACCCCCGGCAATGCCGTCATACACCGCGAGTTTGAGGTGCTGGTGTACACCTGGACGGCACGCCTGAAGAGTTTCGACCACCAGTTGGATGAAATAGAACTGGAGTATTCGTGAACTAGTGCTGAACTGATCCCTCTGAAAGGCTGGGCCGTTTGTGGCCGCCAGTGCTAATCTTCCCCCGTTTTCGGCGGGCTTGAGCCAATCCCCTTCGGGGTTCAAGGAAGACAGCCCACTTCTCACAGGATTTGATCAGGTCACTTCATGAATAAGCCAGCCGTTGTTCTTTTGGGTTTCGTTGTCGCCGTTGGCGTCGTCAGTGCAGGCGGTGCCTGGTACACCGGTAAGCAGCTGGAGCCCGTGCTGCAAACGGCGGTGCAGGACGCCAACAAGGAACTGCAACGTTCCATGGCCGGCGTCGACGGCACTGTTGCCCTGGAGCTGGTGTCCTTGGACCGTGGCCTGTTCAGCAGCACCGCGCACTATCGCCTCAAGGGCCAGGGCTCGTTCTTCGGCGAGCAGAACCCGAACCCCGAGCTGCTGATTGTCGACCATATCGAACACGGCCCGCTGCCGTTCTCGCGCCTGGTATCGCTGAAATGGCTGCCGGTCATGGCGACCAGTCACTACGCGCTGGAAAAGAACGCCACCACTGAGAAATGGTTCGCCGCCGCCAAAGACGTGTCACCGCTCAAAGGCGTGGCCAATATCGGCTACAGCCGTTCGGTGAGCGGTAATCTGGAACTGCTGCCGCTGGAGTTCAAGGACGAGACGGCTTCGGTGAATTTCTCTGGCCTCAACCTGGATTTCGACAGCACCGCCGAGGGCAAGAAGGTCAAGGTCGACGGCTACATGAACAGCCTCAAACTGGCTGTGGTCGATGCCAATGGCGCACCCTTCGACGCTGAATTCGCCGGCCTGACCGTGGCCAGCAACCTGGAGAAATCCACCTTCGGCTTCTACACCGGGCAGAACACGATAGAGCTGACCGACACCAAGCTCACCTTCGGCCCACAGAAAGCCGTGATGACCCTCAAGGGCTTCGAGCAGAAAGACACCAGCGAAGTCAAAGACAACAACATGTCTGGCCGCGTCGACTACAAGATCGACGAGATCGGCTATCAGGGCAAACCCGTGGGCTCTGCCGCCATGGCCCTGAGCGTGAAGAACATCGATGTGCCCTCTGGCCTGCTGCTGACCAAGCTGTATCAGGACAAGATGCAGCCGGTGCAAGCTGCTGCCGCCGCCGGCCAACCGGTGCCGGAGCTGCAACTGACTGAAGCCGAGCAGGCCCTGGCTGAAGCCAACGTCGGCCAGTTGCTGGCCGCCAAGCCACACGTGGCGCTGGAAAACCTGTCGCTGAAAACCACCCACGGTGAAAGCAAGTTCAACCTGGTGCTGGACCTGGCCAAGCCGACCTCCATGGAATTGCCGCCGGTTGAGTTGGGCAAGCAAATGGTCGCGCTGCTGGACGCCAACCTGACCCTGTCCAAGCCAATGATCGCCGACGTTGCCGCCCTGCAAGCGCAGGTTGGCGGTGTGACCGATCCTAAAGCCATCGAGCAGCAATCCCAGATGGCCAGCGAAATGGTCAGCGGCATGGCCGTTGGCACACAACTGGCGACCCTGGTGGGCAGCGACGTGGTTTCCAAGCTGCATTACGCTAACAATGAAGTGACCTTCAACGGCCAGAAAATGACGGTCGAGCAGTTCATTGGTTTCGTTATGTCAAAAGTCGGTGCGGTCGGCGGCGCACAGTAAAAACTGGGTCATCGCCCAGAAATAAATAATGGGGGAGTGGGGTTGCCCGCGATAAGGGTCAACGGTCGGCACTCGTGCTGATGGGTTACCCGTTATCGCAGGCAAGTCTGCTCCCCCATTCATTTTCAGATTCACAGGGCAATTCTGAACAATTGTTATGCATTGTCCTTTTTCGTACCTGCGTCGGGGATAGTTCATACAGGAAAGCTAGGTCGGGTCACGAGACGCCGACACCCTGATGCAAATCGCTCAGGACCACCCATCGTTACAGCTTTCCGTGTGTAAGGAAGCTCACGATATGCTGCGAAATCTCCCACTCAGTGCCTCAGGCCGGTTACGGCTGCTCATCGGGGTAACCTTGTGCAGCCAGTTGCTGATGCCCACCTTTGCCATGGCCGACCCGGCCTACGACGCCCTGATCATCCAGGCGCGCAACGGCAACTTCACACCCGCCCTGACTCAACTGCGCCAATTGCCTGCCGAGCGCCAGACGCCAGGCCAGATCAGCGACCACGTGGTGATCGCTGGCTGGGCCGGCCAGGATGCCGAAGTGCTGAAGGTGTACGAGGCACAGGGTCAGAATCGCAACTTGACCGCCCAGGCGCTGGCCACGGTTGCGCGAACCTATCGCAACCAGAAGCAGTGGGCGCAGGCCGAGGCGGTCTATCGCAAAGCGCTGTTGCGTGAACCGAACAATGTCGACCTGCAACTGGGCCTGGCCCTTACCCAGGCTGACGGCGGCAAAACCAGCGAAGCCGTGCAACGCACCCGCGCGCTGGTAGCCGCCAAGCCCGATGACCCCAACCGGCGCATGGCTCTGGGCTACGCGCTGACCCGCGCCGATTTGAACTACGACGCGCTGTTTGAATTCGACCAGGCCTTTATCCGCGCCGGCGACAAACCTGAAGTCGCCCGCGAATACATCGTCGCCCTGCAAAAGGCTCGCCTGCCGGAAGCCGCCTTGCGTCTGTCGGCCAAGCGCCCGGGCCTGATCGATGCAGTCACGCAGCGCCGCCTCGAGGGCGACCTGGCCGCCGAGCGCGTGCGTATGGCCGAGTTCGCCACGCGTACCGAGAAAGAACGCTTTGTGATCGCCGACCGCGCACTTGAGGCCTACGACAAACTGCTCGCGCGCTGGACCCCCGACGCCAGCGCCAAGGGCGACGTGGTGGTCTGGCGCATCGACCGCCTCGGCGCGCTCAAGGCGCGGGCGCGCACCGCTGAGGTGATTCGTGAGTACGAAACGCTCAAGGCCGAAGGTGTGCAACTGCCGACCTATGCCGTGCGCTGGGTCGCTGCCGCCTACCTCGACCAGCGCTTGCCGGAAAAGGCCGCACCGCTGTATCGCCAGGCGTTGACAGCTGCGGATGCCGACCCCGGTGATCACGTTAAAGACAGTTCTGCCTTGTTCTACGCCTTGTTGGAAAACGACCAGGTGGCAGAGGCACGCGTTGTTGCCGATAAATTGGCCAGCACCGAGAAACCTCGGGTTGAACTCAAGGGCCTGCCCATCGGCAACCCTAACGACGAGTGGATGGACGCCCAACAATTGGCCGCCCAAGCCGGTACCTATGGCGATGACCTGAACGCCAGCGAAGCAAACCTGGAGGCTTTGGGAAATAAAGCCCCAGGCAGCATCGGTGTGCGTTTGGCGCAGGCGGAGATGTACCGTGCCCGTGAGTGGCCAAGACGCGCTGAAGATTCACTCAAGGAAACTGAAAACCAGAGCCCGCGTGACATCGGCGTGGAAATGTCCCAAGGCTTCACGGCGCTGGACCTGCAGGAGTGGCGCCAACTCGACATGCTCACCGACGACGTCGTCGCCCGTGCCCCGGAAAACCGCCAGGTACAGCGCCTCAATCGCCTGCGCAATGTGCACGACATGGCCGAAGTCCGCGTCGAGGCCTACACCGGTAAAAGCTACGGTGGCAGCAATAACGAGGAGGCCGGCGCGATAACGGGTAGCCGTGACTGGGGCATTGAAAGCGTGGTCTACACGCCGCCCATCGACGAAGACTGGCGCCTGTTCGCCGGTGTGGGCTACGGCACCGCCGACTTTACCGAAGGTACCGGCCATCACCGTTGGCAGCGCGTGGGTGTGGAGCGGCGTACCCGTGACATGACCCTTGAAGCCGAGGTGTCCAACCACTCCTACGGCTTTGGCTCCAAACAAGGCGCGCGCGTATCGATTGCCCGCGACATCAACGACCACTGGCAATACGGCGGCAGCCTCGACTACCTCTCGGCGACCACTCCGTTGCGCGCCCTGAATACCGATGTCACGGCCAACGGCGGCAGCGGTTTTATCCGCTGGCGTGCCAACGAAAGCCGCGAGTGGAAACTGGCCGTGAGCCCGTCGCATTTCAGCGATGGCAACGACCGCATCGAAGCCTTGCTCACTGGCCGCGAGGGCATTTACAGCTCACCCAAGGTGCAAGTGGAGTTGGGCCTGGAAGTCAGTGCCAGCCGCAATAGCAAGGAAGACACGCTGTACTTCAACCCGAAGTCGGATTTCGGCGTGATGCCCACCGTCAACGTCAACCATGTGCTTTATCACCGCTACGAGACCCAGTGGAGTCAGCAGTTCCAGATCGGTGCGGGTACTTATCGCCAACAGGATTACTCCGCCGGCGGTGTCGGTTTGATCGGTTACGGCCAGCGTATTCGCTGGAACGACGTACTGGAAGCCGGCGCCAACCTGAGCCTGGTCAGCCGAACGTATGACGGCGATCGCGAACGCGATCTGCGCCTGCTCGTCGACCTCACTTACCGTTTCTAGAAGAGCCTGATCATGACCCTCCTCAGCCGTTGTTTGTTGGTCCTGGGCGTATTGCTGGCCAGCGCCTGCGCCCAGCAACCCGCGCCATTCACGCCACCCGCCGAGCGCCCGATACTGGCCAATGAAGCGCCGTGGCCGAAAAACCATTTCCTGGGCATCGCCTACCACGACGTCAATGATACCGACCCCGACCAGGCGGTGGTGGCGGTGCGCACCGAGCGTTTGATCGAGCAGTTGGCTTGGCTGCGGGAGAACGGCTACCAGGCGGTCAGCGTGGATCAGGTCCTTGCCGCTCGCCGGGGTGGGCCGCCACTGCCAACCAAAGCCGTGATGCTCAGTTTCGACGATGGCTATTCCAGCTTCTACACCCGCGTGATGCCGATTTTGCGTGCCTATAACTGGCCGGCATTGCTCGCGCCGGTAGGCAGCTGGATCGATACGCCGTTGAACCAGCCGGTGGACTTCGCCGGTACGCCACGGCCACGGGGCGACTTCCTGACCTGGCAGCAGATTCGGGAAGTGTCCCGCTCCGGCCTGGTGGAAATCGCTGCCCATACCGACGCCAATCACAAGGGCATCCTGGCCAACCCCCAGGGAAACCTGGAGCCTGCCGCCACGACGCGGCGCTTTGATCCGGCGACCAATCGCTATGAAACCGAAGCGCAGTTCCAGGCGCGGATGCGGGCTGACGTGGCCGCGATATCAGACAAGATTCGTGCAGTCACCGGCAAGGCGCCCCGGGTGTGGGTATGGCCGTATGGCGCAGCCGACGGCACCTCGCTCGCGGTCGTAGGTGAGCACGGTTATGAGATGGCGCTGACCCTGGACGACGGTCTCGACGACTCGAACAAGTTGATGAACAGCCCGCGCTTTCTGGTGGACTCCGATCCAGACGGCGAGCACTTTGCCAGCAGTATCGTCTCGGTGCAGGCCAAGGCCCCGCTGCGCGTCCTGCATGTGGACCTGGACCACGTCTACGACCCCGACCCTGTGCAACAGGCGCGCAACCTCGATGTGCTGGTACAGCGTGTGGTGGATATGGGCTCCGTGACCGTATTCCTGCAAGCCTACGCCGACCCCAAGGGTGACGGCCTGGTGCATTCGCTGTACTTCCCCAACCGCCACCTGCCGATGCGTGCCGATCTATTCAACCGTGTCGCCTGGCAGTTGCACACCCGTGCCCGCGCCAGCGTGTTTGCCTGGATGCCGGTACTGAGTTTCGCCCTCGACTCCAAATTGCCGCGCGTGACGCGTTGGGACCCGGAAACCGGCAAGGTGAGCATCGATCCGGATCAATACCAGCGCCTGTCACCGTTCGATCCGAAGGTGCGGCAGATGATCGGCGAGATCTACCAGGACCTGGCGAGCACCGGCAACAGTGCTGTCGACGGCGTGCTGTACCACGATGATGCGCTGCTCAGCGACTTTGAAGACGCCAGCCCCGCAGCGCTAAAGGTGTACGCCGCCAACGGCCTGCCAAACACCATCGCCGCCCTGCGCGCCGACCCGGCAGTGATGCAACGCTGGACCCGCTTCAAGAGCCGCTACCTGATCGACTTCACCAACGAATTGACCGCCAAGTTCCGCGCCATCCGTGGTCCGCAGGTGTTGACCGCGCGCAATATCTTCGCCGAGCCGATGCTCAACCCCGGCAGCGAAGCCTGGTTTGCGCAAAACCTCGATGATTTCCTCCAGACCTACGACTGGACGGCGCCTATGGCCATGCCGCTGATGGAAGGCCAGACCTTGAAGAACTCCAACGCCTGGTTGGAAAAACTGGTGGCCACGGTCAAGGCTCGCCCCGGTGCGCTCGACCGGACCGTATTCGAACTGCAAGCCAAAGACTGGCGCACCAAGGCCGCGCCGGATATCAGCGCCACGCAGTTGGCTGAATGGATGGGCGTACTCAAGCGCCAGGGTGTTACGAGTTTTGGTTATTACCCGGACAACTTCCTGGAAAACTCCCCGGACCTGAAGACTGTGCGTCCGGCCCTTTCCAACCAATGGAACCCTTGACCATGTTCGACAGAATCCTGGCTTTATTCGTGCTGGCATTGGTATTGGGTGTGCCCCTGGGCCTGATCTTCCTGGTCACCGGGCAGTTCCTGATGGACTTTGTGTTTTTCTACCCGCTGTTCATGTCAGGGTTGTGGATTGCAGGCGGTTTGTATTTCTGGCTGCACTGGGAGCGCCACTGGCCCTGGCAAGAGGACACGCCGGCCCCAACGTTGGCCGGCGACCCGCTGATCTCGATCATCATCCCTTGCTACAACGAAGGGGAGAACGTCGCCGACACCATGGAGGCCGCGCTGGCCCAGGTGTACCCGAACATTGAAGTGATCGCCGTCAACGACGGTTCCTCGGATAACACCGCAGCGGTACTGGATGCCCTGGCCTTGCAGCATCCACGCTTGCGCGTGCTGCACCTGGCGCAGAACCAGGGCAAGGCGGTGGCCTTGCGCATGGGCGCCGTTGCCGCGCGCAGCGAATACCTGGTGTGCATTGACGGTGATGCGCTGTTGGATAAAAACGCGGCCGCCTACCTGGTCGCGCCGATGCTCGACAACCCACGCCTGGGCGCCGTGACCGGCAACCCACGCATCCGCACACGCTCGACCCTGATCGGCCGCGTGCAGGTCGGCGAGTTCTCTTCGATCATCGGCTTGATCAAGCGCACGCAGCGGGTAATCGGTCGGATCTTCACGGTGTCCGGTGTAGTGGTGGCGTTCCGTAAAAAGGCGCTGGACCGCATCGACTACTGGAGCACCGACATGATCACCGAAGACATCGATGTCAGTTGGAAGCTGCAACTCGATCACTGGAGCATCTTCTACGAGCCCCGTGCCCTGTGCTGGATCCTCATGCCCGAAACCGTCGGTGGCCTGTGGAAACAGCGTCTGCGCTGGGCCCAGGGCGGCGCCGAAGTGCTGTTCAAGAATATCCGCGGCATTTGGCAATGGCGTCACCGCTACCTGTGGCCACTGCTGTTCGAATACTGCCTGTCCACCGGCTGGGCCTTCACCTTTTTGCTGTCGGTGATCTTCTGGGGCGTGGGCAAATTCATCCCGCTGCCACAAGCGATTGCTGTCGAGTCGTTGATGCCGCCGGCGTTTACCGGGTTGGTGTTGGCGATGGTGTGCCTGCTGCAGTTTGCGGTGAGCATCCTGATTGACCGCCGCTACGAGAAAGACCTGTGGAAAACCCTGTTCTGGACAGTGTGGTACCCGATGGTGTTCTGGCTGGTCAGCCTGTTTACCACCCTGGTCAGTTTTCCAAAAGTGCTGTTCAACCAGCATCAGAAGCGTGCGCGCTGGGTCAGCCCGGACCGTGGTATCAAACCGCTCGAAAATGAGGAGGCGTGATCATGAAACTGGTCAGAACCCGCCAACGCTCCGTGATGTGGGTCATCGATGTACTGTTGACCCTGATGGCCTGGGCCGGCTTGATCTGGTTGTTGGCACGTGGGATTACGTCGATGCTGGAGACACATGGTGGCCCTCGATTCGAGGCGCCGATTTTCGCCGCGCTCAATACCCTGCAGATCTACCTGTGGATCGCCCTGTTCAACGCCGTCATCCTGATCAGTTGGGCGCGCTACCAACAACGCCGAGGTCGCAAGTTCGCCCAGCGCCGGGCCGAGGCCAAGGCGCTTACTGACAAAAACCTGAGCGAGAGCTTCAGCCTCGGCGAAGGTGACCTTGAGCAACTGCGTCGGCCTGGGGTGTTGGTGATCCATAACGACGAGGAAGGCGGTGTCGCGGAGGTGAAATCCCATGTCTCCCGTGATGTAGAAAAACCTGGGTTGACCCTGGTGCCAGGCAAGGATCAGAACAAAGACGCCAGCTAAGAAGAACGCTGGAAAATCGTTCCCATGCAACGTGGGAACGATTTTGGTAAATACCGATAAGTGGGATCCAATTCACAAAACCTCCGCGAACTTTTCTGACTTTTTCGGTACTAACTTATCTCGGCAAGAACTTGATGGCCAACTAGTGGCAATTATTAAGTTCTCCGGCGAAATCGTCATCAATACAGCTGCCGCTTGTCGGAATATAACTTCCAGTAATAAGTCGTATGTCTGTTTGATAGTTTTTAATTGTTAATAATCAATGAGTTGCGCGAACAGCTTGAATAATTATTCAACTCGCTCTGTTCTTTGAGTGAGCGGAAGTTCGATGTTAGTTTGCCGCCCTTGATTTTCGATGGATCGAACATGTCTTTGTTATCGCCACGGACTCGGTATCTGCTATGCACTTTCCTGCTCGCTTATTTGAGCTTGAACAGCGCCACGGCCGCCCCTACGCCTGGGGATCAAGACCTGATCCGCGACCGCCAGAATCGCCTTCTCGAAGAGCAGCGCCGACGCCTGGAAGAACTCCAGGACCTGCCCGGCAAAGATACCAAGCCCCAGGCCCCCGCACTGCCGGCGGATACCCGCTGCTTTCCCATCCAGGACATCGAACTCAAGGGCGCCGACAGCCTGTCCGGCGGCGACCGCACACTGCTGCTCAAACCCTATGTCGGCCAATGCCTGGGGGTGGCGCAGCTCAATGAACTGCTCAAAGTCATCACCGACTACTACATCGCCAAAGGCTGGGTCACCAGCCGTGCCTACTTGCCGCAACAAGACCTCTCCAGCGGTCATCTCCAGGTGCTGGTGGTGGAAGGCAAACTCGAAGGGCTGAAGGGCGCACAGGGCAGCAGCGTGACCGACCGCGAGCTGGCCATGGCGTTTCCCGGCAAGGTCGGCGAAGCACTCAACCTGCGCGAAGTCGAGCAGCTGGTGGACCAGCTCAGCCGCTTGCCGTCCAAGCAGGCGCAGATGGAATTGACCCCTGGCAGCCAAGTAGGCGGCAGTGAAGTGCTGGTCAAGAACGTGCCGCAAAAGCCCTGGCGCGCCAGCCTGTCGCGTAACAACGACGGCCAGCAAAGCACCGGCGAACAGCAGTGGGGCGCGGGACTTGAATGGGACAGCCCGTTGGGCCTGGCCGATCAACTGATCCTGCGCGGCGGCCACGACGCCATCAGCGACCATCAGAAAACCTCGAAAAGCAGCATGCTCTACTACAACCTGCCGTGGGGCTGGTGGAACTTCAGTTACACCTACAGCGAAAGCGAATACCGCACCTTCTTCATGCTGGATGACCTCAAACTCAAGCAGAACGGCGACAGCCAGAACCATCAGCTGCGTGCCGAACGCGTTATTCATCGCGACGATGTGAGCAAGACCTCGGTCAACGTCGGCCTGTCGCACCTGCGCACCAACAACTACCTGCTTGACTCGCGCCTGTCGACCAGCAGCAACCGCCTCAGCGAATTTCAAGTCGGCCTCACCCATGGCCGACGTATCGGCAATGCCTTCGTCAACCTGGACGTCGGCATGCAAAACGGCATTGGCGCCTTCGACGCGCAAAGCAATCAACAAGAGCGGGATGCCAACGGCAACCTCACGGCGACCCCGCGCTATCGCAAGTACACCGCCACGGTCAGCTACCTGCAGCCCTTCACGCTGTGGGGCGAGTCGCTGAGTTTTTCCAGCCTCGCCACCGGGCAGCGCAGTGAAGACGTGCTGTACCCGGCGCAACGCATGAGCCTGGGTGGTTCTTACTCGGTGCGCGGCTTCAAGGACCAGCAACTGAACGGCGACAGCGGCGGTTACTGGCGTAACGAAGTGCGCTGGGCGCGCCCGGTCACCCTCGACTGGATGCGCCCGGCCTTTGCCGAGTACGGCGCCAGCGTCGGTTATGACCAGGGCGTGATTCGCAACGATCGCTACAACGATGACGAGCATGGTCGCGTGTCGAGTAACTCCCTGGAGCTGTTCGCCCGCGGTAAAAACGTCAGCACCAGCGTGACCTTTGCCCATTCCCTTGAGCGACCTGGCGTGGTGACCGAGCGCGAAGCGCCGATCTATTTCCGCCTGGATTTTTTCCTGTAATCAACACCGCTGCCTTGAGATTTTGAATATGGACGCTCGCCCTGCTACCGCCCTGAAAAGCCTGACCCAACGCGGCCTGGCACTGATCCTGGCCAACGCGCTGTTCTGGCAGCCGCTGCTGGCCCAGGCCGACGGCATTGCGGTCAGCGGCCCGGGCACTACGGTTGGCCAGGCAGGGAATGGCGTGCCGGTGGTGAACATCGCCACACCCAATGGCAGCGGCCTGTCCCATAACCAGTTCAAGGACTATAACGTCGGCCCCAATGGCGTGATTCTCAACAATGCCACGGGCGCGGTGCAGAGCACCCAACTGGGCGGGATCATCGTCGGCAACCCCAACCTCAAGGGTGGCGCGGCGAACGTCATCCTCAACGAAGTCAACGGTGGCAGCCCCAGCCAGTTGCGTGGCTACACCGAAGTGGCGGGCCAGTCGGCCAAGGTCATCGTGGCCAACCCCTACGGTGTCAGCTGCAACGGCTGCGGGTTTATCAACACGCCCAACGTCACCCTGACCACCGGCAAACCCGTCATCGATAAAGTCGGCCGCCTGGATCACTACCAGGTCGATGGCGGTGCGGTGACCATCGACGGCCAGGGCTTGAACGCCAGCAACGTCGACCGTTTCGAGATCATCACCCGCACCGCCAAGATCAATGCAACGATCAACGCACGCCAGCTCACCGTGATTGCCGGGCGCAACGATGTCGACGCGCAAAGCCTGAAAACCACCGTGCGCGCCGATGACGGCAGCGCGAAACCGGAACTGGCGATTGACTCCTCGGCCCTGGGCGGCATGTACGCCGGCGCCATCAAGCTGGTGGGCACTGAAGCCGGCGTGGGCGTAAAGCTCGACGGTACGTTGGCCGCCAGTGGCGGCGATATTCAGCTCGACGCCAGCGGCCACTTGAGCATGGCCCAGGCGGCCGCCAGCGGCGCGGTGGATATCAAGGCCGCGAGCCTGGAGACCAAGGGCGCGGTCTATGCGGGCACCCGCCTCAAGGCGCAGACCAAGGGCACGCTGAAAAACAGCAAGACTCTCGCCGCTCGCGACAGCATCACCCTGGCCAGTAACGGCCAACTGACCAACACCGGCATCATTGAAGCCGGGGTCAACGCCGACAACACCCGCAATGCCGTTGGCGACGTCACGTTCGACAGCCAGCACATCAGCAACACTGGCACGGTGATCGCCAATCGCACCCTCACCGCGACCGCCGCTCAGGTGGACAACCAGGGCGGCACACTGAGTGCCAAACAGGCGCTCAACATCACCGCCGACAGCCTCGACAATCGCAAAGGCCAACTGCTCAGCGATGGCATTCAAACCCTCACCGTCAACGGCCTGCTGAATAACACTCAGGGCGGCATCATCGACAGCACCGGCGCGTTTACCCTGCACGGTAGCCGCCTCGACAACAGCGCCGGCAACCTCACCGGCGGTGGCTCGATCACCCTGGATTTGCTCGGCGACCTGATCAACCGCAACGGCAAGCTGGCGAGTGTCGGGCCGTTGCTGGTGCAACGCGCTGCCCACATCGACAACCAGGGCGGCAAGCTCGCCAGCCAGGGCCTGCTGACGCTGTTCGCAAACAGCATCGATAACCAGAACAAAGGCACCCTCGCCGCCAACGGCGGGGTGGCAATCACCACGACGGGCCTGCTGCAAAACGGCGCCGACGGCTTGATCCACAGCGAGCAGGGCGGCCTGAACATCACCGCCGGTACCCTCGATAACAACGGTGGGCGCATCGCCGCCAAAGCCGGTAACGCAGTGGTTGACGCGATCAACTTCAATAACGGCAACGGCACACTGTTCGCCGGCAGCGGTGTGAGTCTTACCGGGGTCAATGTCGACAACGGCGGCGAGATCGCCGGCAACCGGATCGACGTCAACCTGCGCGGTATCCTGACCAACCGCAGCTTGATCGAAAGCGCCACGACCCTCGATGTCGCGAGCGCCGGCCTGAACAACAGCGGCCAGATGCGCGCCCTGGGCAACACAGGTAAAACCCGCTACGCCATCGGCGGCCTGTTGAATAACAGCGGCAGCCTGGAAACCGCCAACGACCAGTTGAGCCTCGCTGCAAACACCTTCCAGAACACCGGCGGCAAGGTGTTGCACGTGGGCACCGGCGTGCTCGACCTGAGCGGCATCAGCCTGGATGACGTGGGCGGCAGCCTGGTCACCAACGGCGACCTGACCCTCGACAAAACCGATTGGACCAACAGCACGGCGATCCAGGCCGGGCGCCTGACCGTCAACGTCGACAACCTGAACCAGACCGCCACCGGCCAATTGCTCGGCACTCGCAGCCTGGCCGGCAAAGGCCTGGACTGGACCGTCGGCGGCACCGTCGCCAGCCAAGGCAACCTCGACCTGTCCGTAGACAACCTGCTCAATGACCACGGTTTGATCTTCAGCGGCGGCGACATGAACCTGCGCACCGACCGCCTGAAAAACCTCGGCGCCACGATTTACGCCATGGGCAACCTGCGCGTCGATCGCGACGGGCAAGGCGCGGCGGCCACCAGCATCATCAACAGTTCGGGGACGATCGAAAGCGAGCGCAACCTGATCCTGGCCGCCAGCACGATCGATAACATCCGTACCGTGCTGACCACCCAATCGGGCATCTACAGCGCTTCGATCACACCCACTGCCTGTATCTTTGGCGTGACCGGTGGCGACTGCGACGGCGGCAAGCAGAACCGACCGTTCCAGATCACCGTGCGTGATCACTTTATCGTCAGCGACGCGACCGCAAGTTCCAGCATCACCTCCGGCGGCGACATGCTGCTGAGCGGCGGCGACCTGCTAAACAGCAGCAGTAGCATTGCCGCCGGCGGCGCCATGACCGTGCGCGTCAATCAACTGAGCAACGTCGGCCTGGTGACTCACGACACCCAATACGACCGGGTCTTTACCTCCGAACGTGAGCGCAAGCCGGGTGGTTGGTACCGCGAAGCGGCTGCGTTCACCCAGCGCTATGCGGCGGGCCAGAACATGGACGGTGTCGAAGCCGGCCTGGCTTCGTTCATCGGTAAGATGCAAGACGAAAAGACCGCCCTGCGCAAAACCACCCAACTGATGGCGCCCGACCAAAACTACGCCGCCGTCATCCAGGCCGGTGGCGCCGCGGACGTAAAGGCCCAGGACGGCATCGATAACCGGGTCGTGAACCGTGGCTACACCTATGTCGGCAGCGGTGCCAACACCCATGCGCCCGGCTACTCGACCGAGGTGAAACTCAACCCGCAATTGCCGCCGGACCTCACCCAGCAACAGGTCAATCCCTTGAGCCTGCCGGGATTCGACCTGCCCACCGGGCAGAACAGCCTGTTCCACCTCAACGACGGCAAAGGCGCCAACGGCCTGCCCACCAGCCAGTTCGCGGCCAGCCCGCACAAGTACCTGATCGAAACCAACCCGCTGTTCACCGACATGCGCCAGTTCCTCGGCTCGGACTACATGCTGACCCGGCTCGGCTACGACCCCGAGACGGCACAACGTCGCCTCGGTGATGGCTTCTACGAACAGCGCCTGATCCAGCAAGCCGTCCTCGCCCGCACCGGCCAGCGTTTCATCGACGGCCAGACCAGCGACGCCGACCTGTTCAAGCACCTGATGGACAACGCCATCAGCAGCAAAACCGCGCTCAACCTGTCAGTGGGCGTCAGCCTCACCGCCGAACAAGTCGCGGCCCTGACCCACGACATCGTGTGGCTGGAAAACACCACCGTCGCCGGCCAACAAGTGCTGGTGCCGGTGCTGTACCTGGCCCAGGCAAACAACCGCCTGGCGCCCAATGGCGCGCTGATTTCCGGCAGTGACGTGAGCCTGATCACTGGCCGCAACCTCAATAACGCCGGCACCCTGCGCGCCACCGGCAGCCTGCTGGCGAACGTTGGCGGCGACCTCGCCAACAGCGGGTTGATGCAAGCGGGCGGCCGTCTCGATGTGCTGGCCGGCAACAACATAAGCAACCGTGCGGGCGGTGTGATCAGCGCGGGCAACGTCAACCTCGCCGCCGGCGCCGACCTGCTCAACGAACGCAGCGTCACCACCCACGAAAGCGCGAGCAGCTACCGCACCGAACGCAGCGACTTCGTCGACAGCGCCGCGCGCATCGAATCGGCCAACGATCTGGCCTTGAAAGCCGGTGGCAACATCAACAACGTCGGCGGCGTGCTCAAGAGCGGCGCTGACATGGCGGTCCAGGCCAAAGGCGACGTCAACATCACCGCCTCGAAGAGCCTCGACAGCGGCGCCATCGGCACCCGTTCCAACTTCACCACCATCGCCCAGCAAGGCTCCGTGGTCGAGGCTGGCCGCGACCTGCACGTGATCGCCGGGCGCGACATCAGCGCCGTGGCCAGCCAGGTCGAGGCCAAACGCGACGTCAACCTGATTGCCACCCGCGACCTCAACGCCATCGCGGCAGCCAACGAACAGCACTCGACCTACAACTCGAAAAAGATCAAAAGCATCGAAGACCACGTGCAGCAAGTCTCCAGCGTGATCAAGGCCGGCGGCGACGCCACCCTGAGCGCCGGGCAGAACCTGCAACTGGTCGCCAGCGTGATCAAGGCCGGCAACGAGGCGTACCTGGTATCCGGCAAAAACCTCGAGCTCAAAGCCGCCGAAAACCAGGACTACAGCTTCTACAGCAAGACCAAAAAAACTTCCCAGGGCAAGAAATTCCGCCTCGACGAAACCGACGCCATGAACAACGTCGGCAGCCTCGTCAGCGCCGGCAAAAACAGCACCGTCGTGGCCGGTGAAAACCTGCTGCTGGCCGGCAGCGCCGTTACCGCCGAAAAAGGCGCCACGCAACTTGCGGCCGGCCAGGACGTGAGCATCCTCGCCGTCACTAACTCAGACAGCGCCCGTCACGAACGCAAGGAAAGCAAAAGCAGCTGGGGCGGCCTCAAGTCGAGCAAAGTCCAAGACAAAGTCGACGAAAAACGCACCACCGCCCTGGGCAGCATGGTCTCCGGCGAAACCGTCACCGTCGCCGCCAAGCGCGATGCCATCGTCACCGGTTCCAACCTGGTCAGCACCGGCGACCTCGCCGTGCAGGCTGGCCGCGACCTGACCATCGACGCGGCGCAAAACACCTTCGCCCGCACCGACATGCACAAGGAGAAGAACCGCGACCTCACCGGCGTGTTGACCGGCAACAAGCTCGGTCTGGACGACATGACCGGCAACCAGAAGCTGTACATCAACAGCTCCAAACACAACGGCACAGCCAATGAAATGACCTTGACCGGCAGCACGATTGGCTCTAGCGCGGGCAACGTGTCGCTGACGGCGGGGCGTGAGTTGAAGGTGGTGGCCAGTGATTTGGTGAGCACCAAGAACATGGAGTTGAGCGGGGC
>NZ_CVTP01000021.1:365454-669392 GCF_900005865.1 Pseudomonas sp. 58 R 12 | reverse complement strand
TAAAGCAGTTACACGGAGTACAGCCGTGGGAGCGTTGCCGCCTCTGGAAAAAATGGCTTGATGAAAACCATCAAGACAGTTGCTCCCACATTAATAAGCGTTGTTAGTGCAATTTCAGACGCGGCTCGGTGCCTCGGCCGATCTTGCTCCCCAGCATCAGCATCGCCGTACGGAAAAACCCATACAGCGCCACCTGGTGCATCCGGTACAGCGACACGTAAAACATCCGCGCCAACCAGCCTTCCAGCATCACGCTGCCAGTGAGGTTACCCATCAAGTTACCCACCGCCGAGAACCGCGATAGCGAAATCAGCGATCCATAGTCGGTGTACTTGTACGACGGCAGGTCCTTGCCTTCAATACGCAGCTTCAGCGATTTTGCCAGCAGCGACGCCTGTTGGTGAGCCGCCTGGGCCCGTGGCGGTACGTTGCGGTCGGTGCCCACTTGTGGGCAAGCAGCGCAGTCACCAAAGGCGAAGATGTTTTCGTCGCGGGTGGTTTGCAGCGTTGGCAACACCTGCAGCTGATTGATACGGTTGGTTTCCAGGCCGTCGATGTCCTTGAGGAAACCTGGTGCGCGAATGCCGGCGGCCCACACCTTGAGGCTGGCTGGAATCACTTGGCCGCTGCTGGTGATCAGGGCGTCGGCCGTCACTTCACTGACCGCCGAGTTGGTCAGCACCGTCACTCCGAGCTTTTCCAGGGTTTTATGCACAGGCCCGCCGATACGCTCCGGCAGGGCAGGCAACACCCGTGGCCCGGCTTCGATCAGGGTGATGTGCATGTTTTCCGGCTTGATGCGGTCCAGGCCATAGGCGGCCAACTCATGGGCGGCGTTATGCAGCTCGGCGGCCAGTTCGACGCCGGTTGCACCGGCGCCGACGATGGCGACGCTGATTTTTTCCACCACGTCGGTCTGCCCGGCATGAGCGCGCAGATAGTGGTTGAGCAATTGCTGGTGGAAGCGCTCGGCTTGCTTGCGGGTGTCGAGGAACAGGCAGTGTTGCGCCGCGCCTTCGGTGCCGAAATCGTTGGTGGTGCTGCCGACCGCGATGACCAGGCTGTCATAGTCCAGCACGCGCGCAGGCACCAGCTCACGGCCTTCTTCATCAAGCGTGGCGGCGAGCTGGATCTTCTTTTGTTCACGGTCAAGCCCGCTCATGCGCCCCAGTTGGAACTCGAAGTGGTTCCATTTGGCCTGGGCGACATAATTGAGTTCGTCCTCCGAAGAGTTCAGCGAACCTGCGGCCACTTCGTGCAGCAAGGGCTTCCAGATATGGGTCAGGTTGGCGTCCACCAGCGTGATGCTGGCGGTGCCGCGCTTGCCCAGAGTCTTACCCAGGCGGGTAGCCAACTCCAGGCCGCCGGCGCCGCCGCCGACGATAATAATACGATGGGTCATGGGGATATCTCGCAAGGCTAAAAGAAATCGGAGCAGTTACCCCCGCGAGCGCCAGGCAGCTCATAGCGTCAGGTAACTCAAAAGGCGACTCAACAGGCCGAGGCCGATCACCACTACAAGCACCACACCGAGGAGCAGCCACGGCCGGAAAGGCTTGCGCTCGACTCGGTGTTGGGAGAGTTGCAGGTACTCTTCGACATGCTGTTGGTCATCGGGGTTCAGGCGGCTGGTCATAAAGGCCTCGTCAGGTAGACGTTGCAAAAGGGCGCCACGTTACAGTCCGGGGGCTCAGAGGCTGATGCCCACGTCGAACACTATGCTGCGGCCCAGGTTGTTGCGCAAGAAATCCGGCGCGTCCGGGTGTGCGAACAGCACCCGTGCAAAAGTCGGCCCCACCAGTGACAGCGAGCGCCAGCCTTGGCGCAGGTATTCCGTCGGTGGCGGGAAGTGGCTGTTGAGGTCTAGCACTTCGCGCTTGAGGCTGGAGAAAGCGACGATATCCAGCTCCCCCAGGTCCATGCCGCGCTCTTTATAGTTGTGGGCCTTTTTGCGCAATGTGGGCGCCAGGCGCATTAAAAATTCATGGGCCGGGATACGTCGCGGCTTGGCTTCACGTCGTACCAGTTGGCTAAGGGAGAAGGCGCTGCGACGGCGCAGCAACTCGTCACGCCATTCGTCGTTCAGGCGACGGCCTTCATCCAGTACGAAAAACACTTCGAAGCTGGCATCGCGGAACAGCACGTCCGGCGGTTCTTGCCCGGCGGCGTGAAACTCTTCGGCACGGTAAGGCACGTTCAAGCCTTGCAGCAGGCGCTGGCAGACCCAACGCTCACGCTCCCACTTGCGGGCATTGGACAGGAAAGCGTTGGCTTGCTCGGCCGCCACGGTGAGCAGGCGCAAGTAATCTGAGTCATCCATAGGTAGCAGCTTAGCGCTCAAATCATGACCGCAGGAAGTCCCGCTGTAAAAGCTCGGTGTAGACTGGTCACTCGATCATCAAGCCGGACTTGAGGAGTGCGTAGTGAAGTTTTTAGCGGTGCTGATGCTCAGCCTTTTACCCGTGTGGTCCCAGGCCGTTGAAGTGGGTGAACGCCTGGCGCCCTGGACGTTGCTGGATCAATTCGACCAGGCCTACACCCTGGATGACCAAGCGCAGATCTTGCTGGTGGCGCGCAGCATGGACGCCGCCAAATGGGTGGATACGGCATTGCAAGGGCAGCCTAAGGGGTATCTGGAGTCACGGCGCGGGGTGTTTGTCGCCGATATCCAGCGCATGCCCCGACTGATCGCCAAACTGTTCGCAGTGCCGGCCATGCAGTCCTATAACTACCGGGTTATGCTGGACCGTGACGCGCGCGTTGCGCCGCGTTATCCGGGTCCTGTGGATAAGGTGCTGTGGCTGCAACTGGATAACGGCAAGCTGGTCGCGCAACGCGAATACAGCTCTGGCGCTGAGCTGCGCCAAGCCCTGGAGCAGGTGAAGCCGTGATCAGTGCGGCCGTGTTGGCGCCGCAAACCCTTGGCATCGGCTGGCTGTTGTACGCGCCGGTGGTGCTGTGGGCAATCTTGCGTTCGCCATGGGTCGAGTTGTTTGCCGACCGGCGGCGTCAGCATTTGCTGTTCGGCACGGTGTTCGCGTTGTTCATGCTGTGGTTGGTACGGCGGGATTTCGATACCGGGGTCTCGTACCACTTTATCGGCATGACTGCCGTCACCCTGCTGCTGGATTGGCCACTGGCGATCGTCGGCGGCTTTGCTGCCCAGGTGGGCCTGATGTTGTTGGGGCGCCAGGACTTGGCTGCCCTTGGTGTCAACGGCTTGCTGCTTGTCGGGCTGCCAGTGCTGGTTACCGAGGGTTGCGCACTGCTGGTCGAGCGTGCGCAACCACGCAATCCGTTTGTGTATATCTTCTGTTCCGGCTTTTTTGCCGCCGCGCTGTCGGCGTTGCTCTGCCTGTTGTTCGGGCTCGGGCTGTTGTGGTTCGACGGTCTTTTTGCCATGCCGGAATGGCTGGAGGATTTCGTCGGCTATCTGTGGTTGATCATCTTCCCAGAGGCCTTTATCAACGGCATGGTTATCAGCGCTTTGGTGGTGTTTTGCCCGGAATGGCTGGAGACCTTCAACCGTACTCGCTACCTCTCGGCGCCCTGGAAGGACGACGATTCACAGCGTTGACCCAGATCAAATCCCGCGTAGCCGAGCAGGCCCATGCTCTGCGAAATTTTCCTGGGCAAGGCGGGGGCACGATCATGAGTGTGTATGAGTGGGCACGGCAGGAGTTGCGCAGAAGCCAGGATGCGGCACAGGAAATCGGTTTTGACCCAGGCTTGACCCTGCGCGCCATGCTCAGTGCGGTGGTGCAGCAGAGCAAGGGTGTGCGCAGTTTTGAAGACCTGGCCGACGAGCTGCAATACCTTGCAGAGAACCTCGACGACCAGCAGGAATATGCCTTTATGCGCCCTTAATGGCGCGGCGGCAGGTCTTCGGAAAACAGCTCGTCTTCGGCATCCGGAGCCACCGGGATTTTGTGTTCCTCGGCCGCCCAGGCGCCGAGGTCGATGAGCTTGCAACGGTCCGAGCAGAACGGCCGGTTGAGGTTGGTCGCTTTCCATTCCACGGGTGCGCCGCAGGTTGGGCAATCGACGGTCAAGGGTTGGCTCATGTTCGGCCTCCACGCAAAGTAAGGTAAAAGTGGTGCAGTCGCTCGACCTCGCTGTGCAGCCAGGCGAGGTCCTTGTCGTTGACCAGTATGTCATCGGCATGGTTCAGGCGGTCTTCACGGCTTGACTGCGCCTTGAGGATTGCCTGTACCTGTTGTTCGGTGATGCCGTCGCGCTGCAGGGTACGCTGAATCTGCAGCGATTGCGGCACGTCGATCACCAGGATGCGTTGGGTCATGCTGTTCTGGCCTGACTCAATCAGCAGCGGCGATACCAGGATTGCGTAAGGCGACTGCGCGCGCGCCAGGTGGTTGCGAATCTCCTCGCCAATCAACGGGTGTAGCAAGGCTTCAAGCCAGCGGCGCTCTTCGGGTACCTCAAAGATCAGCTTGCGCAATGCGGCGCGGTCCAGCTGGCCGTCAGGCTGCAGCACGCCGGCACCGAAGTGCTCGGCGATGCGTGCCAGTGCCGGCCGGCCAGGCTCGACCACCCAACGGGCGGCGTGGTCGGCGTCCACCAGGTCAATACCCAGGTTGATAAAGTGCTGGGCAGCCGCACTTTTGCCGCTGCCGATACCGCCGGTGAGGCCGAGAATCCAAGGTGCTGCAACAGAAGTGGTCATCTGAAACCGACAGACTGCAAATAGAAGTCGGTTATTTGACCACCCCAGAGCAATGCAATCCAGCCGGCAATTGCCAGATACGGACCAAACGGCATGGGCGCCGATGCCTGGGTCTTGCGCAGACGCATCAGGATCAAGCCTACGCACACCCCAAGCAGGGACGACATCAACAGCGTCATCGGCAGGATCTGCCAGCCACCCCAGGCGCCGAGCAGCGCCAGTAACTTGAAGTCGCCGTGGCCCATGCCGTCCTTGCCAGTGACCCACTTGAACAGCCAGAACACGCTCCACAGGCTCATATACCCGATCACCGCGCCCAACAGGGCGTCCGGCAATGTCGTCAACAGGCCCAACCCGTTGACGATCAGACCCAGCCATAACAACGGCATCACCAGCACATCGGGCAGCAGTTGATGGTCTGCATCGATCAGGCTCATCGCCAACAAGCCCCAACTCAGCACCATCACCGCTCCCGCCTGCCAGCCAACACCGAAATGCCAGGCCACCCAGGCCGAGATCAGCCCGCACCCCAGTTCTGTAAGTGGATAGCGGGCGCTGATCGCGCCCTGGCAATGGGCGCAACGGCCTCTGAGAAACAGATAACTGAGTAGAGGAATGTTTTCCCAGGGACGTATCGGATGATTGCAGTGCGGACAGCAGGAGTTGGGATGCATCAAATTGTAAGTCGGCCCGGCAGGTTCAGCGGGCAAACCGAGCACTTCGTGGGCCTGGGCGCGCCATTCACGTTCGAGCATTTTCGGCAGGCGCCACACCACCACATTGAGAAAACTGCCAATCACCAGCCCCAATACCCATGCCATCACGACAAAAGCCAATGGGTGTTCACCCAGCACCAGGTTCAAAATGCACTCCCCAACTGGAATACCGGCAGGTACATGGCGATCACCAACGCGCCAACGATACCCCCCAACACCACCATGATCAGCGGTTCCATCAGGCTGGTGAGGTTGTCGACCAAGTTGTCCACATCGGCCTCGTAATGGCTGGCGACCTTTTCCAGCATGCGGTCCAGTGTGCCCGACTCTTCGCCGATGGCCGTCATCTGGATTGCCATTGCGGGAAACAGTCCGCTGGCGACCATGGATTGGTTCAGTTGCATGCCAGTGGATACATCGTGTCGCATATGTTCGATTGCCTGTTTGAACGGTCCTGAACCGGCAGCACCAGCCACCGATTCCAGTGCCTGTACCAACGGAACACCGGCGGCAAAGGTGGTGGAAAGCGTGCGGGCATAGCGAGCCACGGCTGATTTGCTCAGCAGTTTGCCTGCCAGAGGCATTTTCAACAAACCGGTGTCCAGCCATAGACGAAAAGCAGGCAAGGCACGATAGGCGTGGCGCAATCCCAGAGCCCCCGCAAGAGCGCCCAGCGCCATGATCCACCAGGCTTTCTGCATGAACTCGGAGAGCGCGATAACCTGCAAGGTAAAACCGGGCAACGTGCCGTCGACCCCGGCAAACAGGTTCTGGAACTGCGGCACGACGTGGATCAATAGAACGCTGGTGACAACGCTGGCCACTACCAGCACGGCGATCGGGTAGGTCATGGCCTTTTTGATCCTGGCCTTTAATTGCTCGTTCTTTTCCCGATGGATTGCCACGCGCTCCAGCAGTGTTTCCAGTGCCCCGGCCTGTTCGCCGGCTGCCACCAGGTTGCAATACAGCTCATCGAAATAGCGCGGTTGTTTGCGCAACGCTTCGGCCAGGCTGGAGCCGGCGGCGATCGCCTGTTTCAACCCTTGCACCTGCTCACGCACAGCTCGGTTGTCGAAGCCTTCGCCGATGATGTCGAAGGCTTGCAGAAGGGGAATGCCGGCCTTCAGCAGCGTGGCCAGTTGGCGAGTGAGTAGGGTGATGTCCGTCGATCTGATCGACGGTGCCAAGCTTGGCAGCACGGCAGATTGCTTGCGTACCACGCCTGGGCTGATGCCTTGCCGGCGCAACTGAGCCTTGACCAAGGCGGGGTTGTGCCCTGCGGTTTGCCCGAACACCTTACGTCCTTTACGGTTGATGCCTTCCCAGGCGTACAGCGTTGAAGCGTTATCCATGACAGGGTTCCGCAGAGAGGTCGTCGAAGATTTATAGCTTAGTCAGGTGACGGATTCGGGCAGGCAGGCAACGCAGGATAAAATGTCAGAATGTGCGTCCAGTGCGCGATTGAGCGCTTGCGGATGAGTACACTGGCGCCGCTGCACAACACGGGGCGCAGGAAGCGCCTTGTCATGAGTTCTATTCTGGAGAGTGAAAGTGATGCGTCAGAAAGGTTTTACTTTGATCGAGTTGTTGATCGTCGTGGCAATCATCGGCATCTTGGCCACCATCGGCTTGCCCATGTACACCACCCACCAGGCCAAGGCCAAGTTCACCGCCGGCCTGGCTGAAATCACCGCGTTGAAGCCTGGGTATGAAGACACCCTCAACCAAGGCACCGTACCCACGCTGGCGTTGATCGGTGGCGCCAGCCCGACCGCCAATTGCAAGATCGATGTGGCAGGGGATGTGGCGACGGGCGCGGGTTCCATCCGTTGCGAAATACTCGACGCTCCCGCGCCGGTACTGGGCAAGACCATCAGCCTGACGCGCAACGCCACCAGTGGTTGGAAATGCATCACCACTGCTGACGCGAAATATATCGCCAAGGGCTGCGGCGCCGACGGTGCATAACTGCTAGACCCTCCACAGGGAAGTTGAGGTGGCCGATGTATTTATCCATACAGCAGCGTGGCAGTATTTTTCTGGTAGCAGTGGTGTGTCTGCTGGTTGTCGGGATTTGTGCACCGTTCAGTGGGCATGATCTACAGCGGGCGATGCAGATTGCCATCGGGGCTTGTGCGGTGCTGTATGGGCTGTCGGTCGCCCCCGTTGAACGGTTGGTAGACCGGCCCACCACCCTGGGCCTGGCGCTGATTATTGGGCTGGGCCTGGTGTCATCGACGCTGGCCCACCAGCCGCTCTGGGCACTGGCCGAAGTGGCTTTGTTTGTCAGTTGCGGTGCGATTGCCGTGGCAGTTGCCTTGCTGCGTCGCCAGGGCGGCGAGCCTTTGGACCGCGCCTTGATCATGGTGGTGGTGCTGCTGTGCCTGATCAAGTCGATTCAATACGTGTATGCGGGCGCACTCGCGTTCGCCAGCGCCGAGCGGACGCTGGACCCTGACTTGCTGCTCTCTGGCTTTTCCAACAAGCGATTCTACGGCCAGTTCCAGACGTTCACCCTGCCATTGCTGGCGCTTCCCTTGTTGATCCCGACGCTCTCGCGCTCGCTCAAAGTTGCGGTGTTTGCGTTGCTGTGCGTGTGGTGGCTGATCGCAATTGGTGGCGGCACACGCGGCACCTGGCTTGGCATGGGCGCGGCGGGTGTGGTGTTGGCGGTGTTGGGGCCTTGGGGCCGGCGCTGGCTGGGGTGGCAGCTGGCCGCAGTGTGTGGCGGGCTGTTGCTGTACTGGCTGGTGTTTACGGTGTTAGCGGATTACCTGGGGATCGAACTCACCAGTGGCGCCAGCGATCGCCTCACCACCTCGTTGTCGGGGCGCGGGCCGATCTGGTGGCAGGGATGGCACATGCTCACCGAACGGCCAGGGCTGGGTTTCGGGCCTATGCATTTTGCCGATATCACCAACAGGATTGCCGCTCACCCCCACCAGGCCATCCTGCAATGGGCCAGTGAATGGGGTGTGCCATCGGCTCTGTGCGTCGCGGTGTTGGCGTGGCGAGGCGGCTGGGCCACATTCGGTATATTGCGTGAGCGTGCGCTGAGCGCCGAGCGTGCAGACCTGCTGCGGCTGTGCCTGTTTGCATCGGTGGTTGGCGCGTTGGTGCAGTCCATGGTCGATGGCGTGATTGTGATGCCCAACTCCCAGGTTTGGCTGGCGCTGGTGGTGGGCTGGCTGATGGCGCTGCATGTGTGGCGAATGCCGCCGACCGCTGAACTGCCATTGGCCCGGGGTGCTTGGAAAACGCTCAGTGTGCTGGCCGTTGGTCTGTTGATTTTTATTGTCGCGCGCGATGTACCTCACATCAAGCAAGCGCAGCAGCAGTACCTGGACGGCCATGACACCTTCCTGCAACCGCGCTTCTGGGCCCAAGGTGTGATTGCCCGTTGACGCCGGTAAGTTGCCGGACTTCCGATGCAGTGCTAGCTTTAGCCCACCGCCCGTGTAGCTCAGCCGGTAGAGCAGCGCACTCGTAACGCGAAGGTCGCAGGTTCGATTCCTGTCTCGGGCAAAAAGGCAACAAAGGCAGCACGTTTTCAGTTGATCCCAGAATGGTTCTGAAGGCCAGACGAGCCGGCATTCGCGCCCGCTCATTTGTATCTGCGCAACCCTTGATGACCCAGATGCATCCCCATTCCTCGATCTAAGAGAACACACATGACCACGACTGAAATGACCCAGGAAGCTCGGCACGAAGAAGCACTCAATAAATACCTTGAGGACACGCCGCAGCTTAAAGAAGAAATCAAGGACCTGAGCGCCGACGATCAGCGCGATCAGATTCAGTGGGCATTCGAGGACGAGGCCGAGAGCCAGGGCCTCCAGCCTTGGGAGCTGACCCTCAAGTACACCTCGACACCGGAAGAATTCGAAGCGGCACGGCTGGTCTTGCACAAAGAGGCGGCCGAGGTGCTGGGTGTCGATTGGGAAGAGTACTGCGAGATGAATAATCTGGTGGTCTGAGCGTTTTAAATGGGCGGGCTTGTTGTGGCGAGGGAGCTTGCTCCCGCTGGGCTGCGAAGCAGCCCTGATAGCGGGTGGTGAGGTGTATCAGATACACCGGCTGTGTCGGAAAGGGAGTGCTCCGCGCTCCAGCGGGAGCAAGCTCCCTCGCCACAGTGAGCTCGCTCTTAATTTGAAAGCTTAGATACTCAGCCGCATCGACAAATCCACCGCCTTCACATCCTTGGTCATGGCGCCGATTGAGATGTAGTCCACCCCGGTCTCTGCGATAGGCAGCAGGGTGCTTTCATTGATCCCGCCGCTGGCCTCCAGCTTCGCCTTGCCGCCGTTCAGGCGCACGGCTTCACGCATATCGTCCAGGCTCAACTCATCGAGCATGATGATATCCGCGCCCACTGCCAGGGCTTCGCGCAGTTCATGCAGGCTTTCCACTTCGACTTCCACCGGCTTGCCGGGTGCGATCTTGTGGGCGGCCGTGATCGCCTGGGCAATGCCCCCGCAGGCGGCGATATGGTTTTCCTTGATCAGGAACGCGTCATATAAACCGATACGGTGGTTGTGGCAGCCGCCGCAGGTTACTGCGTACTTCTGCGCAAGGCGTAGGCCCGGCAGGGTTTTGCGGGTATCGAGCAGCTTGACCTGGGTACTGGCGACAAAATCTGCCAGGAATTGGGCGCGGGTCGCGACCCCGGACAGCAACTGCAGAAAATTCAACGCGCTACGTTCGCCGCTGAGCAGCGAGCGTGCCGGACCTTCCAGGTTGAACAGCGCTTGGTTGGGGCTGACGCGTTCACCGTCGGCGACCTGCCAATGCACGGCGACCCGTGGGTCCAACTGACGGAATACCGCGTCGACCCAAGCCGTACCCGCGATAACAGCGGCGTCGCGCGTGATGATGGTGGCGGTGGCCAGCCGTTCGGCCGGGATCAACTGAGCAGTGATGTCGCCGCTGCCGACGTCTTCCAGCAGTGCGCGGCGCACGTTGGCTTCGATTTCGGCGGTGAGGTCGGCAAGACGGAGATTCGGCATAACAGGCTCCACAAACAAAGTGCCCCGATTATAGGGGCAGTGCGCTTCTGAACCCAGGCTCACCCCTCATTTACCGTGCGATGGCAGAGTTTGCTGGCGCAACCCACCTCATTTGCAAGATAATCTTGCGCCTTGCAATTGGCGTCATAGCTTTGACGTTTAGACAGATAGCGCCGTTTCAGGAGGCCAGGATGCACAATGACGGAAAGGTGGTGCCAATCAAAAAGGCACACGCCACGCCATCGCCGCTCGCCCGACTTCCGGTGGTGTTGCTGCAGGTCCGCGACAAGGCGGTGCAACAGTTGCAGCAAGGGCTGCAGGAACTGTTCGATAACGCCGACGACACGTTGTTCGAAATGGCCGACAGGTCGCGCAACACGCTTGACCACCATATTTTCTTTGAAGCCATGCGCGACCTGCGCCTTAAGCGCAAGAATTTTGAGCGCGTGTTCCTGGAGCAACTGTTTGAAGCCTTCGCCAGCCTGGGCCAGGCGGGGCAGGGAGAGCTGCAACTGGTGCCGGTGGTTTCCTATGACGCGCCGCCCGGTTCATCCAAGGATGCCCTGGAAAAAGCCGTGGCGCTTGAAGCCATGCTCGGCCGGGTACGACATCGTGACGGCCTGGCCCTTGGTCAACTCACTGCGCGGTTGAGCGCATTACTGGGCAATCGCCTGGATGAGCGTGACAACCCGCTGGGCCCCGCGCTGTTGTGTGAGTTTTTCCTGCGGGCGGGGCGCAGCCTGGGGGTGGAGATCCGCGTCAAACTGATCATGCTCAAGCTCTTTGAAAAGTACGTGCTCAGTGACGCCGACCAGTTGTATGGCGAAGCCAATCAATTGCTGGTCGCGACCGGCGTATTGCCGGAACTCAAGGCCGTACCGTCCCGTCGGCTTGAGGCGCGTGCGGCCCGCGAACACCCGCACGAAGAGGCCCCGTCGGCCGCCGATCAGCCCGCCGACGACAATGGCCAGGAAGCCTTCGCCGCGCTCCAGAACTTACTCACAGCGGTACGCGGCAGCGTGGCGCCAACGCTTGAGGCCAGTGCCGAACCGCTGCCTATTTCCACCCGTGATCTGTTACGCCTGCTGTCCCACTTGCAGCAGTACGTGCCGGAGCCTGAGGCCGAAGACGATTTCGACCTGTGTAACCAGCTTGAACAGTTGCTCACCCGTGTCAGCGTCAAGAGTGGTAAGTCGCGGGTGGTAGAGGATGCGGACGAAGACGTGATCAACCTGGTCGCGCTGTTATTCGAATTTATCCTCAACGACCTTACCGTGCCCGGTGCCTTCAAGGCTTTGATCGGTCGCCTGCAGATCCCGATGCTGAAAGTCGCGTTGCTCGACAAGAGCTTTTTCAGCCGCGCCAGTCACCCGGCGCGACGCTTACTCAATGAAATCGCGGCCGCCGTCATGGGCAGCAGTCCGCCTGAAGACTGCCAGCGCGACCATCTTTATCTGCGCATCGAGCAAGTCGTGCAGCGTTTGCTCAATGAGTTCGTCGAAGACCCGGCGATTTTTCCCCAATTGCTCGCAGAGTTCAGCGTGTTTACCGCCGATGAACGGCGACGCAGCGACCTGCTTGAACAACACACCCGCGATGCCGAAGCTGGACGCGTGCGCACCGAAGCCGTACGCCAGCGCGTGGCCGATGTGCTTAATCGACGGTTGTTGGGCAAGGTCCTGCCGCGTCCGGTGGTGCAGTTCCTGCAGCAGGCATGGAGCCAAGTGTTGTTGCTGACCAGCCTCAAGCACGGTGAGCAGTCGGTGCAATGGCAAGCGGCGTTGCGCACCATGGACGAGCTGATCTGGAGTGTCAGCCTGCAGCAAGACACTGAAGCCGGGCGCCATTTGCTGGAGCAACTGCCTGGCTTGCTCAAGGCCTTGCGCGATGGGTTGACCAGTGCCGCGTTCGACCCGTTCAGCACCCGTGAATTCTTTCTGCGCTTGCAGGCCTTGCACGTCCAGGCGCCCGAAGGCATGGAAGATCTGATCGAAGTGCGCGAGCCGTTTGTCCTCAGCGCGGCGTCGCCCGCCCCGGTCATCGACCTGCCGAGCAACGACCCGGACTTGCTCAAGGCTCAAGAACTAAAGGTGGGTAGCTGGGTGGTGTTCCAAGCGGACGCGACCAGCACTCTGCGGTGCAAGCTGACGGCGATCATGGCACCGGCCAACACGTATATCTTCACCAGCCGCACGGGGCTCAAGGTGCTGGAGAAGAGTACCGGCCAGTTGGCGCTGGCGTTCAAGCGCGGCACGCTGCATTCCTTGGACGACGCCCCCCTGTTCGAGCGCGCGCTGGCCGCGGTGTTGAATAAACTGCGTCAACTCAATCGCGGCAAGTGATCGCAACCAGAGGGTCGAACGCGGCATACTGGTCATACGTTGTCTCGTTCAAGGAACCTGTATGCAGTTGGACCCCACCAGCGGTTGGTGCCAGGGCATTCGTCATTGCCCTTCGCCCAACTTCAACGAGCGCCCCGCAGGCGAAATCTCACTGTTGGTGGTGCATAACATCAGTTTGCCACCGGCGCAGTTCGCCACCGGTAAAGTGCAGGAATTTTTCCAGAACCGCCTGGATGTCACGGAACATCCCTACTTTGAAGGGATTGCCGACCTACGGGTGTCTGCGCATTTTCTGATTGAGCGCGATGGCACGGTGACGCAGTTTGTCTCCTGCCTCGACCGCGCCTGGCATGCCGGGGTCTCATATTTCGAGGGCCGGGAAACCTGTAATGACTTTTCCCTGGGGATAGAGCTGGAAGGCACGGATGATCAGCCGTTTACCGACGCACAATATGTGGCGCTGACCGATCTGGCCCGCCAATTGCTGGCGGCTTACCCGGGCATCACCCCCCAGCGCATTTGTGGTCACAGCGATATCGCGCCGGGACGCAAGACCGATCCCGGCCCCGCTTTTGATTGGACGCGCTTTCGCAGCGCCCTGCAGGATGGAGGACACGCACGATGAGTTTTCTGGTGTTGGTGCTGGCCGTATGGATCGAGAAGTTCTCGGCCCTGCGCCAGCGGTTGCAGCGCGATGGTGGTTGGCTGCGCGAACTGGCCAAGCTGGAATCGAGCCCGAGCATGGGCAAGCGTCCCTGGCTGATTCTGGTAGTACTGGTGTTGTTGCCGGTGGCATTGCTGGCGTTGTTGCTGCTGGTGCTGGAGCCGGTGGCCTACGGTCTGTTGGCGCTGCCGGTGCACCTGGTGGTAGTGATCTACAGCCTGGGCCGTGGTGATCTGCTCGCCGGGCTCGGTCCGTTTCGCGATGCCTGGCGCCGTGGCGACCTGCAAGCTGCCGAGCACGTGGCCGAACGTGACCTGAACCTCAGCGCCGACAGTGGCGAACAGCTGCTCGAACGCGTTCAGGGCCATCTGTTGTGGCAGGCGTACCAGAGCTTCTTTGCGGTGATTTTCTGGTACTTCCTGCTGGGCCCAGTGGCTGCCTTGGCCTATCGCCTACTTGCCCTGGCCAGTGAGCACAGCAAGAACCCACGGGGCGCCGAGCGCGCCGGGCAACTGCGCCACGCGTTTGACTGGCTGCCGGTGCGCCTGTTGGCGGCCAGCTTTGCCTTGGTGGGCAACTTCGTCGCGGTTGGCCGCGTGATGCTGCACGAACTGCTGAGCTGGGACATCAGCGCTGCCCAATTGGTGGAAAAAGTCGGCCTGGTCGCCGCCGAAATCCCGCCACCAGCGGTGGGCGCCGATGGCATCAACAGCCTGGATCGCATATGGGAACTGCTGCTGCGCGCCGCCGTGCTGTGGTACGCCGGGTTTGCAATCTGGACGGTATTGCCCTAGCCGAGTGAATGCGGGCAAATTATTTTTCGGCAGCCCCGCTGCCGTTAACCTTAAGTTACAAAACTCCCTTTCAAATTGAGCTATACAGATGCTGGCTAACTGCCGCCCTGGGCCTCAATAAAAATAAAAGAAAGGGAGTTCACCTGTGAAGAGCTTGCTCTATCCCGCCGTCGCGCTGATGAACCGCCTGAGCTTCGGCATGAAGTTCAGCTTGATCAGCGTGCTGTTCCTGCTGCCCATGCTGGCGACCAACTATTACCTGGTGCGCGATTCTTGGCGTGAATTCCAGGGCACACGCGTGGAATTGCAAAGCCTCGACTTGCTCGGCAGCAGCCTGGCCTTGCGCCGCGACTTGGAAACCCTCAACAACCAAGTCCAAATCAACGCCACCCTTGGCCAGTCCGGCAAGGCCGGCGACCTTGAGGGCAAGATCAGCGCATTGGAAAGCAGTGTCCTGAGCCGCCTGCAAAGCCTCAGCGCCATGGCGACCGATCCCGAGCAAATTGCCGCCTTTGACGGCAAGCGCGACGAGTTGATCGCGGCCTTCAAGGCCCAGCAGCAGGAAACATCGCTGCTGAGCAAAAGTGCACTGATCGGCAAGTTGCTTAACAAGGCACAGATGCTCAGCCAGATCATCGCCAGCCAATCCGGTTTGAGCCGCGACCCCCAGAGCGATCTGCGCCAGCTCAGCGAATTGATCACCAGCGTGACCCCGCAAGTCACGCAGACCCTGGGTGAAGGTCGGGCAATCGGCGCGTATTCCCTGGGCCAAGGTTTTCTCAATTCGTCGTCCAGTACGCGCTTTGACGAACTGTTGCAGCAATTGGAAAAACTCCAGGCTGAATATGGCTTGAAGTTGCAGGATGCCTTGGGCGCCAGCATAGCCGCGCACACTGCACTCGATGGCCTGGCCAAGGCGAGTAACGCCAGCTTGAAGCAAGGCAGTGAGTTGTTTGAGGAGCAGGTGGTGATGGCCGAAACCCTTGACGCGCCCTGGCAGGGTTTCTACGACGGTATCAGCCAGCTGATGGCCCAGACCTACCAGTTGGACGACGCCACCCTGGCCTTTCTCGGACAGCAGTTGGAGCAACGCCTGGCGCAGAACCGCACGCACATGGTGGTGCTGGTCCTGGCCCTGACGGTCGTGTTCCTGCTGATCTTCTATTTGTACGCAGGGTTTTACGCCTCCACGCGCACAACCCTGCGGCGCCTGGGGACGATGATGGACAAGGTGGCGGCCGGCGATATGACGGTCACCTTTGTCGCGGATAGCCGCGATGAGTTGGGCGACCTGGGCCAGGTGTTCAATGGCACCGTAGCGAAGATCCATGACTTGATTGAACGTGTCGGGCACACCGTCGGCCAGGTCGAACTCCAGGCCGGCCAGGTGGAAACGGTCTCAGCCCAGAGCAATCAGGCGGTGTCCGGGCAGCGCACGCAGATCGAGCAAGTCGCGACGGCCATGAACCAGATGTCGTCCACAGCCCAGGAAGTCGCACGCAGTGCGGCGGCGGCGGTCAGCAGTGCCCAGAGCGTCAGCGATGAAACTGTCAGTGGCCGTAGCCTGGTGCAATCCCAGCAGGGCAGCATCGCGCGGCTGGCCTCGGAGATCGATCAGTCGGTGCGGGTGATTAACCAATTGGCCACCGACAGCCAGTCCATCAGCAGTGTGTTGGAAGTGATCAAGAGCATTGCCGAGCAAACCAACCTGCTGGCACTCAACGCCGCCATCGAGGCCGCGCGGGCCGGTGAGCAGGGGCGTGGTTTTGCTGTGGTGGCCGACGAGGTGCGCACCCTGGCCCGGCGTACGCAGGACTCCACAGAAGAAATCGAACAGATGATCAGCCGCTTGCACAGCGGTGTGTCGGCCGCCGTGAAGGCCATGGGCAGCAGCCATGAAATGGCCAATGGCACCGTGGAGCAGTCGGAAAGGGTCCAGCAGGCCTTGGAAAATATCCTCGGTGCGGTGGGCATGATCGTCGATCAGAACCAGCAGATCGCTGCCGCCGTGGAACAACAGACGGCCGTCGCCCACGATATTGACCAGAATATCGTCGCAATCAATCGGGCCGGCGAATATGCCGCCGAGGGCGCGCATCAGACCGAAGCGGCGAGCCGGCAGTTATCGATGCAGGTGATCGAGTTGAAGCAATTGATCGGTGCGTTTCGCGTGTAAGACCTGGACGTAGGATTTATCGCTGGATGGCGTGGTGCTTGTCCTGATTTTCCGGCGTCCCTTTTCTGGCCCCCTGAATGGGTGAAAATTCTTTCACTCGATTTCAAGTTCTGGGGAGGCACAGCGATGACCGCTGCAATCGGCATCAAAGGGCACTGCGCCCATTGCAACATCACCTTTGAACTCAAGCCTTGGCAATTAAATGCCATTGCTATCGAAGAGCCATTCGATTGCCCGTACTGCCAGTGGATCTTGCGATTGAACTGCCCCCGGCAATTGCGTCAGTTCAAGTCCCTGGACCATTGGGCACTGGTGCGCCCAAGCATGGTGGTCTTGACCTGTATTGTGTTGATTGTGGTGCTGGTCGCGGAGTGGCTGGGGCTGATCAGTGTGATTGGCCAGTTCAACGTCTCGCTGGTGGTGCTGCTGGTGCATTTCCTGGCGTTGCGTTATGCCCGTTACCGCCAGCAGATAACGCTGGACCTGCAAGGGATCACGCCGAACCTACCAATTGAACAGCTCGCACGCATTGCGTGTGCTCGCCTCAGCCAGCAATAGGGAGCTGATACCCATGCGCTCGGCAAGGGCGGTGCAGATGGCTGGCAGGTGCTCGGGGCTGTTGCGTTGGCCGGGGAACATGGCCGGTGCCATATCGGGCGAGTCGGTTTCCAGCACCACCGCGTCGAGCGGCAGTTGCGCCAATACCTTGTGCATACGCAGGGCCTGGGGCCAGGTAGGGGCGCCGCCCAAACCCAGCTTGAAGCCGAGCTTGATGTACTCGCGGGCCTCTTCTTGGCTGCCGGCAAACGCATGGATGATGCCGCCACGGGGTAGGCGGATGCGCTTGAGGGTGGCGATCACCGCGGCGTGGCTGCGACGTACATGCAGTAACGCTGGCAATTGGAAGTCCACCGCCAGCTTCAGTTGAGCTTCAAACAGGCTCTGCTGGCGTTCGCGGTCCAGTTGCTCGAGAAAGTAATCCAGGCCGATCTCACCGACCGCACACAGTTGCCGGTGGCCGTGCAGGCGAGTCAGCCAGTCGCCCAATTCCGTCAGGTCGGCGGGGCGATGCTCATCGAGGTACACCGGGTGCAGGCCAAAGGCGGCGAACAAACCTTCGTCCGCTTGCACCAGATCCCACAGGCGCTGCCAATTCTGCTGATACACCCCCAGCACCACCATGCGGCGCACACCCAATGCCCGGCTACGACTGAGGACGTCCCGGCGGTCGCTGTCGAAATCCGCAAAGTCCAGGTGGGTGTGGGTGTCGATCAGCTCCACGCTCAGGCCTCGTGAATACGCTGCTTGAACGTCCGGCCAATGGCGTGCACGCCAGGTTGGTACTGCTCTTCTTCGATAGCGGCCAGGGCCAGGCGCAGGGCGGTTTCGGCGATCTGCTGATGTTGTTGGGCCATGGCGTTGACCGGCAACGGCAGGAAGTCCAGCAACTGGGTGTCACCAAACGTGCCCAGGCGCAGCGGGCGTGATTTGAGTGGGAAGTCATGCAACGCGTCGAACACGCCTTGCAGCAGCACGTAGGACGTGGTCACCAGCGCGTCAGGCAAATGCCCCAGTTGACGCAGAAGTTGCTCCATCAACTGTCGGCCAAAGTCGCGGCTGAACGCTTCGCCGTGTTCGACGATGACCTCGCCGGTGAAACCTTCGAGTGCTTCACGGAAACCAGCGGCACGCTCCTGGCTGATGCTCAGCTCGGGCCGTGCGCCGATCAGCACGATCTGCTTGGGCAGCGGTTGCAGCAGGCTGCTGGTCAATTGCTGGCACGCCTGGCGATCGTCGCTGACCACCGAGCAGAATTGATCCGCGCCCATCACCCGGTCGATGGCAATCACCGGCAACCCTTTGGCTTGTAGCTCGCGATAACTGTCATCGCTGGCCGGCAGGCAACTGGCCACAAACAACGCATCACAGCGGCGGGCGCGGAACAGTTGCAGTAATTGGCGCTCGCTGTCGGCGTCATCGTCGGAGCTGGCGATCAGCAACTGATAGCCACGCGCCCGTGCGCCTTGCTCCAGGAGCTTGGCGATGCGTGCGTAACTGGGGTTTTCCAGGTCGGGCAGGATAAAACCCAAGGTGCGCGTGTGCCGACTGCGCAGCCCGGCGGCCTGGGGGTTGGGGGTAAAGCCATGGGCTTCGACGACAGCACGCACCCGTTCGACGGTGGCGTTGCTGATGCGTTGCTGTTCGGCCTTGCCATTGATGACGTAGCTGGCGGTGGTCACGGACACACCGGCGAGACGTGCGATATCACTGAGTTTCAAACCGGGATTTCCTTGTTTTTTGGCGCTTGCCCCGACATTTTGTCCAATCGTAACCGATTCCTGTACACGACCAATGTCCTGGCTCAAGCGCCGAGCGGTTCTTCAAGGACAAGCAATTAACGCGTAGTCTTCCATAAAGTCTAGATTAAACGTTTCAGCCAGCGTATTTTTACGAAGATCGCGTCTGAGTAGCTACTGCCAATTGACTGCTCAGTCAGTATTGATGAACACCCCTTACACTGTTTGTTTAAAACAATACCTAGTGCGCCACCGCACTAACTAGGAGAACGGCATGCTTGAGCTCACTGTAGAGCAGATTTCCATGGGCCAGGTGGCTGTGGATAAATCTGCTGCCTTGCACCTGCTCGCTGAAAAACTGGTGGCCGATGGCCTGGTCGCCGAGGGTTACCTCAGCGGTTTGCAAGCCCGTGAAGCCCAGGGCTCGACCTTCCTCGGCCAAGGTATTGCCATCCCCCATGGCACCCCCGAAACCCGTGACTACGTATTTTCTACCGGTGTGCGCCTGCTGCAGTTCCCCGAAGGGGTGGACTGGGGTGACGGCCAGATCGTGTACCTGGCGATCGGCATTGCCGCTAAATCCGACGAACACCTGCGCCTGTTGCAACTGCTCACCCGGGCCCTTGGCGAAACCGATCTGGGCCAGGCACTGCGCCGTGCCGGCACTGCCGAAGCCTTGCTGAAGCTGCTGCAAGGTGCGCCGCAGGAGTTGGCACTGGATGCGCAGATGATCGGCCTGGGCGTGTCCGCCGATGATTTCGAAGAGTTGGTGTGGCGCGGCGCCCGCCTGTTGCGCCAGGCCGATTGTGTCAGCAACGGTTTCGCCGCCGTCCTGCAGCAGGTCGACGCACTGCCCCTGGGCGATGGCCTGTGGTGGTTGCACAGCGAGCAAACGGTCAAGCGCCCGGGCCTGGCGTTTGTCACGCCGGATAAACCTATGCGTTACCTCGGCCAGCCGCTCAATGGCCTGTTCTGCCTGGCCAGCCTGGGTGAAGCCCACCAGACGCTGCTTGAGCGCTTGTGTGCCTTGCTGATTGAAGGTCGCGGCCAGGAACTCGGCCGCGCCACCAGCAGCCGCGCGGTGCTTGAAGTGCTCGGCGGCGAACTGCCGCCGGACTGGCCGAGCGCGCGCATCACCTTGGCCAACGCCCACGGCTTGCATGCACGCCCGGCGAAGATCCTCGCGCAATTGGCGAAAAGTTTTGAAGGCGATATTCGCGTGCGTATCGTCGATGGCCCGGTGGGCGCCGTGTCGGTGAAAAGCCTGAGCAAACTGCTGAGCCTCGGCGCGCGTCGCGGCCAGGTGCTGGAGTTTGTCGCCGAGCCGACGATTGCTGGCGATGCACTGCCTGCGCTGTTGGCGGCGGTGGAAGAGGGTCTCGGCGAAGACGTTGAGCCGCTGCCGACCCTGAGCGCCCAGCTCGAAGTCCTCGACATTGAGCCGGTGCTCAGCGCGCCGCAGGCCGGCAGCCAGATCCAGGCCATCGCCGCCGCGCCGGGCATCGCCATTGGCCCTGCGCATATCCAGGTTCAGCAAACGTTCGATTACCCACTGCGCGGCGAGTCCGCCGCCATTGAGCGCCAGCGCCTGCAAAGCGCCCTGGCCGAGGTGCGCAGTGATATCCACGGGCTGATCGAACGCAGCCAATCCAAGGCTATCCGCGAGATTTTCATCACTCACCAGGAAATGCTCGACGACCCGGAACTGACCGACGAAGTCGACACCCGCCTCAAGCAAGGCGAGAGCGCCGAAGCGGCGTGGATGAGCGTAATCGAAGCCGCCGCCAAGCAGCAGGAGTCGTTGCAGGATGCTTTGCTCGCCGAACGTGCGGCTGACCTTCGTGATGTCGGCCGGCGCGTGCTGGCGCAATTGTGCGGCGTTGAGACGGTTCAGGCGCCAAGTGAACCTTACATTCTGGTCATGGACGAAGTCGGCCCGTCCGACGTTGCACGGCTTGATCCCTCGCGCGTCGCCGGTATCCTCACCGCCCGTGGTGGCGCTACCGCCCACAGCGCCATCGTCGCCCGTGCCCTCGGTATTCCCGCGCTCGTCGGTGCGGGTCCCGCCGTATTGCTGCTGGCCTCCGGTACGCCGTTGCTGCTGGATGGCCAACGCGGTCGCCTGCATGTCGACGCCGACGCTGCCACCCTGCAGCGCGCCACGGTTGAGCGCGACACCCGTGAGCAACGCCTGCAAGCCGCTTCGGCGCAGCGTCATGAACCTGCATTGACCCGTGACGGCCACGCCGTGGAAGTATTCGCCAACATCGGCGAAAGCGCCGGCGTTGCCAGCGCGGTGGAGCAGGGCGCCGAAGGTATCGGTTTGCTGCGTACCGAACTGATTTTCATGGCCCACCCGCAAGCGCCGGACGAAGCCACCCAGGAAGCCGAGTACCGCCGCGTGCTCGATGGCCTCGGTGGTCGCCCATTGGTCGTTCGTACCCTTGATGTGGGCGGTGACAAGCCGCTGCCGTATTGGCCGATTGCCCAAGAAGAAAACCCTTTCCTTGGCGTGCGCGGCATTCGCCTCACCTTGCAACGCCCGCAGATCATGGAAGCGCAATTGCGCGCATTGCTGCGCTCGGCGGACAACCGCCCACTGCGCATCATGTTCCCCATGGTCGGCAGCGTCGACGAATGGCGCGCGGCCCGCGACATGACCGAGCGCCTGCGCCTGGAAATCCCCGTGGCCGACCTGCAACTGGGCATCATGATCGAAGTGCCATCGGCCGCTTTGCTTGCGCCGGTATTGGCCAAGGAAGTCGACTTCTTCAGCGTCGGCACCAACGACCTGACCCAGTACACCCTGGCCATCGACCGCGGCCACCCGACCTTGTCGGCTCAGGCCGACGGCCTGCATCCGGCGGTGTTGCAACTGATCGATATCACCGTGCGCGCCGCCCATGCCCATGGCAAATGGGTGGGGGTGTGCGGTGAGTTGGCGGCGGACCCGCTGGCGGTGCCGGTGTTGATCGGCCTGGGGGTGGATGAGTTGAGCGTGTCGGCCCGCAGCATTCCTGAAGTGAAGGCGCGCGTGCGCGAATTCAGTCTGAGCGAGGCCCAGGGCCTGGCGCAAAAAGCACTCGCGGTGGGCTCGCCCGCCGAAGTGCGTGCCCTAGTGGAGGCCGTGTAGATGGCAAGGATTCTGACCCTGACGCTGAACCCGGCGTTGGACCTGACGATACGCCTGGCGCGCCTGGAACCGGGTGAAGTAAACCGCAGCGAAACCGTGCTCACCCATGCCGCCGGCAAGGGCGTGAATGTGGCGCAGGTGCTGGCGGATTTGGGCCATCACGTGAGCGTGGGTGGTTTTCTCGGTGCGGCAAACCCCGCGGCGTTTGATGCACTGATTGCCAGCCGTGGGTTTGGCGACGCGTTCATTCGCGTGCCGGGCGAAACCCGGAGCAACATCAAGATTGCCGAACAGGACGGCCGCGTTACCGACATCAATGCGCCGGGGCCTGTGGTGAGTGAGCAAGCGCAACGAGAACTGCTCAAGAGGGTGGCGATGATCGGCCCTGAATTCGATGCGGTCGTGGTGGCCGGCAGCTTGCCGCGCGGCGTCAGCCCGCAATGGTTTCAGGGCTTGCTCGAGGAACTCAAGGCGCTCGGTTTGAAAGTCGCCCTGGACACCAGTGGCGAAGCGCTGCGCGCTGGCTTGAAGGCTGGCCCATGGATGGTCAAACCCAACACCGAAGAGCTGGCCGAAGCCTTGGGTAATGCCACGGACGCCATCAACCAGTTGCATCAACAGGGCGTGGAGCATGTGGTGGTTTCCGACGGCGCCGCCGGCGTGACCTGGTACAGCCCGGCCGGGGCGCTGCATGCCACGCCGCCACAGGTGACGGTCGCCAGTACCGTCGGCGCCGGCGACTCGCTGCTGGCCGGGATGCTGCACGGTGTGCTCAGTGGCGATACGCCGGAGCACACCCTGCGCCGGGCCACGGCGATTGCCGCCATGGCGGTTACGCAGATTGGTTTTGGCATCAGCGATGACGCGCAGTTGGCGCGTCTCGAAAGCGGCGTACACGTACGCCCGCTGACAGAACAATAAGAGGGTTTGTGATGAAGTTAGCCATTGTTACTGCCTGCCCGAACGGCATGGTCACCAGTGTGCTGTGCGCCCGCTTGTTGGACGCTGCCGCGCAGCGCCAGGGCTGGAGCACCAGCGTTGAGGTGGTGGATGTGCAGCGCCCGGAACGCCAGTTGTCCCAGGCCACAATCGACGACGCTGAGTGGGTGTTGCTGGTCAGCAGCACCCCTGTCGACATGCAACGGTTTGTCGGCAAGCGCGTGTTCCAGAGTACCCCGGCCCAGGCGCTGGCGGATGTCGACGCCGTGTTGCGTCGCGGCGCCGAAGAGGCGCAGGTCTACGTTGCGGCTGCACCTGTAGCCAAAAATACACCGCGCATCGTCGCGATTACTGCCTGCCCAACGGGCGTCGCCCACACCTTCATGGCCGCCGAAGCCTTGCAGCAGACGGCCAAGCGTTTGGGCTACGACTTGCAGGTCGAAACCCAGGGTTCGGTCGGCGCACGCACGCCATTGAGTCCGGAAGCTATTGCCAATGCCGACGTGGTGCTGCTGGCGGCCGATATTGAAGTGGCCACCGAGCGCTTCGCCGGCAAGAAGATCTACCGCTGCGGCACCGGTATTGCCCTCAAGCAATCCGAAGCCACCCTCAACAAGGCCCTCGCCGAAGGTGCCGTGGAAAGCGCGGCCAGCGGCGCGGTGGCCAAGAAAGAAAAAACCGGTGTGTACAAACACCTGCTGACCGGCGTGTCGTTCATGTTGCCGATGGTGGTGGCGGGCGGGTTGTTGATTGCGTTGTCGTTCGTGTTCGGTATTCACGCGTTTGAACAAGAGGGCACCCTCGCCGCTGCGCTGAAAACCGTCGGCGATCGCGCCTTCATGCTGATGGTGCCGCTGCTGGCGGGCTACATCGCCTACTCGATTGCCGACCGTCCTGGTATTGCGCCGGGGATGATCGGCGGCCTGTTGGCGGGCACCCTGGGCGCGGGTTTTATCGGCGGCATCCTCGCCGGTTTCCTCGCAGGCTACTGCGTCAAGTTCATCTCGCGTGCGGTGCAATTGCCGCAAAGCCTGGAAGCGCTCAAGCCGATCCTGATCATCCCGTTGCTGGCAAGCCTGTTCACCGGCCTGGCGATGATCTACCTGGTGGGCCCACCGGTGGCGCGTCTGCTCACGGGCCTTACTGACTTCCTCAGCACCATGGGCACCACCAATGCGGTGCTGCTGGGCATCCTGCTGGGCGGCATGATGTGCGTCGACCTCGGCGGGCCGATCAACAAGGCGGCGTATGCGTTTTCGGTCGGCTTGCTGGCGGCGTCCAGCGGTGCGCCGATGGCCGCGACCATGGCCGCCGGCATGGTGCCGCCCATTGGCATGGGCATCGCTACGTTCCTGGCGCGACGCAAGTTCGCCCAGGCCGAACGCGAAGCCGGCAAGGCGGCGATGATCCTCGGCATGTGCTTTATTTCTGAAGGCGCGATCCCGTTTGCCGCCAAGGACCCGCTGCGCGTGATCCCGGCCAGCATCGCCGGCGGCGCCCTGACCGGCGCGCTGTCGATGTACTTCGGCTGCAAACTGGCGGCGCCCCATGGTGGGTTGTTTGTGCTGATCATCCCGAATGCGATGAACCATGCGCTGCTGTATCTGCTGGCGATTGTTGCGGGTAGTTTGTTGACCGGTTTGGTCTACGCGTTGATCAAGCGCCCTGAAGCGGTCGAACTGGAGATGACACCTACCAAGGCCTGACTCGGTTTAAAAGTGTGGGAGCTGGCTTGCCTGCGATAGCGGTGGGTCAGCTTGCAAATTTGTTACTGATACACCGCTATCGCAGGCAAGCCAGCTCCCACATTTGATCTTCATTGTCTGTGGGGCTGGTGTCATATCTGCTTCATGCCGCCGTGGTTTAGTTTCCCTTTTGATCCTCAAGAGGGCACCTGCATGAGCCACTTCGATCTCGGTCGCCGCCGCGTGATGCAAGCTGTCGGTGCCGGGCTGTTATTACCGGGCCTGGCCCCGGCAGTGATCGCCTCCGTGAAGGACCGCCCGCAACTCACTGACGGTGTGCAGTCCGGCGACCTGCTCGGCGACCGCGCGATGATCTGGAGCCGCAGCGACCGCCCCGCGCGCATGGTGGTGGAGTGGGACACCCGCAGCGTATTCAGCAACCCGCGCAAATTCATCTCGCCGCTTGCCGACAACCGCACAGACTTTACCGCCCGCGTCGAACTCACCGGGTTGCCCGCCGACCAGGCGATTTTCTACCGTGTGCATTTCGAAGACGCCCAGACCGGTGTTGCCAGCGAACCCTGGTTCGGCCACTTGCGCAGCGTGCCGCAACAGCGCCGCGATATCCGTTTTGTGTGGAGCGGCGACACCGTCGGCCAAGGCTTCGGCATCAACCCGGACATCGGCGGCATGCGCATCTACGAAGCCATGCGCCTGCGCCTGCCGGATTTCTTTATCCACAGCGGCGACACCATCTACGCCGACGGCCCGGTACCGGCGCAGCTTAAGGTTGAAGATGGGCGTATCTGGCGCAATATCACCACCGAAGCCAAGAGCAAAGTCGCCGAAACCCTGGATGAGTATCGCGGTAATTACCGCTACAACCTGATGGACGAAAACGTGCGGCGCTTCAACTCCGAGGTGCCGCAGATCTGGCAATGGGACGACCACGAAGTGGTGAACAACTGGTCGCCGAGCAAGCAGCTCGATGAGCGTTACCAGACCAAGGACATCAACACCTTGGTCGGCCGCGCACGCCAGGCCTGGCTGGAATATTCCCCGATGCGCCGGCAAAGCGCAGATGGCGGTGGGCGGATTTATCGCAAGCTCAGTTATGGTCCGTTGCTGGATGTGTTCGTGCTGGATATGCGCAGCTATCGTGGCCCCAACGATGACAACCTGGGCGGCGAAAAACCCTTCCTCGGTCGTGAGCAATTGGACTGGCTCAAGGGCGAACTCAAGGCGTCCAAGGCGCAGTGGAAAGTGATCGCCGCCGACATGCCCATCGGTCTTGGCGTGCCTGACGGTGAATTGAACCCCGGTGTAGCGCGTTGGGAAGCCATCGCCAACAACGACCCGGGTGCGCCGCAAGGTCGCGAGTTGGAAGTCGCCGAATTACTGGGCTTTTTAAGGGCTCAGAAGGTGCGCAACCATGTGTGGTTGACAGCGGATGTGCACTACTGCGCCGCGCATCATTACCACCCGGATCGCGCGGCGTTCCAGGATTTCGAGCCGTTCTGGGAGTTTGTCGCCGGGCCACTGAACGCAGGGAGTTTCGGGCCTAATCCACTGGATAAAACCTTTGGGCCCGAGGTGGTGTTCGAGAAGGCACCACCGGCGCAAAACACCTCACCGTTTGCCGGGTTCCAGTTTTTTGGCGAGGTGCAGATTGATGGGCGGACGGCGGAATTGACGGTCATCCTTCGTGATTTGGATGGCGTATCAGTGTTCGAGCAAAAACTCCAACCAGCCTGATTGGAATGCAATCAAAACTGTGGGAGCTGGCTTGCCTGCGATAACGGTAGTGAATTCACCCTCGCTATCGCAGACAAGCCAGCTCCCACATTGATCTCATTGTCTATGAGGGATCAGTAGACATCCCGGCGGTAGCGACCTTGCTCGATCAACCGCTCTACAGCTTCACTGCCGAGAATATCCACCAGCGCCTGATCCACCCCAGCCGCCATCCCCTGCAAACTCCCGCACACATAAATCGCCGCGCCATCCGCCAGCCACTTACGCAGCACATCGGCCGATTCACGCAGGCGATCCTGCACATAGATTTTCTCTGCCTGATCGCGGGAAAACGCCAGGTCCAGCAACGCCAGATCACCACTGGCCAACCAGCCCTGCAATTCGTCCTGGCAGAGGAAGTCGTGGGCGATATTGCGTTCGCCGAACAGCAGCCAGTTGCGTTGCTGCCCATCGGCAATCCGCGCCTTGAGCAAGCTGCGCAGGCCTGCCAGGCCGGTGCCGTTGCCCAGCAGGATCAGTGGCACCGGTGCCTCCGGCAGGTGGAAGCCACTGTTGCGACGCAGGCGCAGGCTGACGCTTGATCCGATGGCGGCGTGCTCGGTGAGCCAGCCACTGGCCAACCCCAGGCTGCCGTCGGGGTGGCGTTCCTGGCGCACGATCAACTCCAGCACGCCCTCGCTGGCAATCGAGGCGATGGAGTATTCGCGCATGCCCAGGGGCACCAGCGCGTTCACCAGGGCCTGGGCGTGCAGGCCGACCAAGTGGGTGCGGTTGTCCGGCAGTTGGCGCGTGGCGAGCGCTTGGTTGAGGGACTGCGGCATGCCGTCGATCAATACGCCATCGCTGCCGGCCAGGCCGAGGCCGGCGAGGAAGTGTTCGATGGCCCAGGGGCAATTGCGTGGTAGCACTTCCACCAGATCACCGGCTTGCCAGCTTTGCGGCGAAGGCGAGGTGAGGCCCAGCAAATACACGTTCGAGCCGCTGCTGTCGCGGTTGAGCAGGGTGCGTTGGCTGAGCGTCCAGTTTTCGTACTGGGCGGTCGGCCAGGCTGCCACGGGGGCGTGGCCTGTGAGTTGTCCAAGCTGTTGTTGCCAGTGCAGCAGGGCGGTGGTGTCGCCGTTGTCCACTTCCACGGGCGCGAACAGGGGGTTGCCGCCCTGGTTGGTCAGCCAGAAACTCAGGCGCCGTGCAAAACCGCAGAAGTGTTCGTATTGGCGGTCACCCAAGGCCAGTACCGAGTAGTTCAGGCCTTTGAGGGACAGGTCCTGGCCGAGCACGCTGCGCTCGAAACCACGGGCGCTGTCGGGGGCTTCGCCGTCACCGAAGGTGCTGACCACGAACAACGCATTTTCTGACTGACGCAGGTCATCCTGGCTGACGCTGCCCAGGGGCTGCACCTTCACCGCCAAGCCTGCCGCTTGTAGTTGCCCGGCGGTCTGCCAGGCCAGTTGTTCGGCAAAACCGCTCTGGCTGGCAAAGCCGATCAGCCAGGCCGGGGCATCGCTGGTATTGGCCGTGAGCCCTTGCCGTGCATCGCGCACCTGGCGTTTTTTGCGACGACGGTCCAGGTAGAGCAGCCAGCCGGTGATGAAGAACAACGGCATCAGCAATGAGCTGACCGTGAGGATAATCCGCCCTGTCAGGCCAAAGTAGCTGCCGGTGTGCAGCGCATAAACGCTGGTCAGCAATTGGGCGCCGAGCGTCTTGCTGGCGTATTGGTCGTGGGATTTAACCTCGCCGGTGGCCGGGTCCAGGTTGATCTGGTTCAGCGCGCGGTCATGGGGCGAGTTGCTCAGCAGGTAGTAGACCGTGGCGGGTTGCCCCGCGACCGCTGGCATGCGGATGTTATAGGCACTCAAACCTGGGCCGGCGTTGCTGTAGATACTGCTCCAGATTGCGTCGTAGTTGGCCACTGGCGCCGCACCGTCGGGCGCCGGGCCGCGCTTGCGAACCCTTTCATTGTGAGGCGCGTCGGACAACAGTTTGGTCAGGCCCTGGCTGTACCAGTCGTAGGACCAGGTCAGCCCGGTCAGCGCCGACAGCAGATAGGCCAGCAAGCACCAGGTGCCGAATACCGAGTGCAGGTCCCAGTTGAAGCTGCGCCCCTTTTTGCGCCAGTCCAACGTCAGCCAGGCCCTCCAGCTCGCCACTTGGCGCGGCCAGCGCAGGTACAAGCCGGAGAGGCAGAAGAACACCAGGATCAGCGTGCAGGCGCCGGTGATCTGCCGGCCGGTTTCGCCCATGACCAGGAAACGGTGCAGTTGCAGGATAAAACCGAACGCGTCCTGGCCGACGGCGTCGCCCATGTAGTCGCCGGTGTAGGGGTCGAAGTAGCGCATCTGGCCACGGCGCTCGCCGGGCGGCGGGGTGAAGAACACGCGTGCAGCGTTACCGCTTTCGCTTTCCACCCAGAGCATGGACACGGTCTTGCCTTCAGTGGCCTCCAGCTTGCGCACCAGCTCGGCGGGCGGCAGCACACCCGCTTCGCGTTTCTCGACGCTCAGTACCGTGGGGTTGAGCGCCCGCAGAATCTCATCCTGAAACGAGACCGCAGCTCCGGTGGTCCCCATCAAGGCCAGCACCAGCCCGGCAGTAATGCCAAAGAACCAGTGCAACTGGAACAGGGTTTTCTTCAACACGTCTGACCGCCTCGTCTATCTGAATATGTAGGGCACGGCGCGCATTATGCCGTGGCTTGTCGAGAAACATTCTGTGTAACACGCAAAAGCCCCACGCATCTGATGCGTGGGGCTTTTTGCTGCGTGGCGCTGCTGTTTAAAAGTGGAAGCTGGTGGTCAACAGTGCCGTACGACCGGCCGCCTAGTTGGCGAAGTGGGTCGAGAATGCCTTGTCGTAGTAAACCTTGTCGGTCAGGTTTTGCACGTTCAATTGAAGGTCGACGTTCTTGGTCAGCTCGTAGCTGGCCAAGAACGTCGTAGCGGGTGTAGGACGGTACGTATACGCCGTGGACTGGTACCGACGCTCAGCCGAAGGCGGGGATTTTCGCGGGCAGTTCAGCTACGCGGCGGTGCTGGCGGACAGAGGCCAGATCGATGCGGCGTTAGTGTGGTTGCGCAAGGCGTTGGCGGGCGGGAATCTGAGGTTTTTGCGGGTGGCGCATAAAGCGCTTTTAAAAGCAAAGCAACCAGAGATCCACTCCGTAGCAGAGGAGTTTGAGGTGCAAATTGCTCGATTAAACGATGAGCGGCCGAGCATTGAGGTTGTTGTCCGAGCGTAAATCACTATGATTAGGTGTGATTCAGTTTTAATCATGTATCTCGCATCGATGCGGAGAGAGGGTTTATGGGGGCGGACACCAAAGTACTGACAGCTCACGTCCCCACGGCGCTGGCGCAAAAGGTCGATCAGATGGCGGCGCGAATGGATCGTTCTTGAGGTTGGATCGTCAAGCAAGCCCTCGCCGATTGGGTTGATCTTGAAGAGGAGCGCAGCCGGCTCACGCGGGAGGCTATGGCCGATGTTGACGCTGGTCGTGTGATTGACCAGCAGGCAGTGCAAGCTTGGGCTGACAGTTTGAGCACCGATACGCCGTTGCCGGTGCCGCGTTGATGGAGTTGAAGTGGACTAGTAGAGCCTTATCAGACCTGGCTCGGCTTTTCGACTTCCTCGCTGTAGTCAATCGACAGGCTGCGGCACGCACCGTGCAGTCTCTGTCCCAAGCACCTACGAGTTTGCTGACTAATCTACGTCTAGGTGAGCGAGTCGAAGAATTCGAACCACGCGATGTAAGAGGGCTTTTAGTGGGCCGGTACGAGATGAGGTATGAGATTCAAGAATCCACAAGCTATATCTTGCGCTTGTGGCTCGTCCGCGAAGCTCGATGATTTTTACTCATAAAAAAACCCATGACACGTCATGGGTTTTTTATTGGCAGTACGCTTACACGTAGAACGACTTCAACGGCGGGAACCCATTGAACTCAACCGCGCTGTAGCTGGTGGTGTAAGCGCCGGTCGACAGCCAGTACAAACGATCACCAATCGCCAGGTTCAGCGGCAAGCCGTACTTGTAGTTTTCGTACATGATGTCGGCGCTGTCGCAGGTCGGGCCGGCGATGACCACTTCTTCCATCTCGCCTTTCTTCTCGGTCCAGATCGGGAACTTGATGGCTTCGTCCATGGTTTCGATCAGGCCGGAGAACTTGCCCACGTCCGTGTACACCCAGCGCTCGACGGCGGTGCGCGATTTACGCGCGACCAGCACCACTTCGCTGACCAGGATACCGGCGTTGGCAATCAACGAACGGCCCGGCTCAAGGATGATTTCCGGCAGTTCATCGCCAAAGTCTTCCTTGAGGAAACGGATGATTTCTTCGGCGTAGGTTTCCAGGCTGTTGGTGCGGGTGATGTAGTTGGCCGGGAAGCCACCGCCCATGTTGATCAGCTTGAGGTGAATGCCGTCTTCTTCTTTCAGGCGTTCGAAGATCACCTTGACCTTGGCGATCGCCGCGTCCCATACGCTGATGTCGCGCTGTTGCGAGCCAACGTGGAACGAGATGCCGTAAGGCACCAGGCCCAGGTCGCGGGCGAGGATCAGCAGGTCCATGGCCATGTCGGTCTGGCAGCCGAATTTGCGCGACAAAGGCCAGTCAGCCGTGGTCGAGCCTTCGGTGAGGATACGCACATACACTTTCGAACCCGGCGCGGCCTTGGCGATGTTGCGCAGGTCGGCTTCGGAGTCGGTAGAGAACAGGCGCACGCCCTTCTCGTAGAAGTAGCGGATGTCCTTGGATTTCTTGATGGTGTTGCCGTAGCTGATACGGTCGGCGCTGACGCCACGGTCCATCACTTTGTCCAGCTCGTAGATCGAGGCGATGTCGAAGCTCGAACCTTTGTCCTTGAGCAGGTCGATGATCTCGACGGCCGGGTTGGCCTTGACTGCGTAGTAGACCTTGGCGAATTCGAAACCGGCGCGCAGGTCATCGTAGGCCTGGCTGATCATCGCGGTGTCGATCACCACGAATGGGGTTTCCTGTTTGTCGGCGAACGCCTTCATTTTGTCAAAGGTGGCGCGCGCGAAATAATCTTCGACGTTGATCGACATGCTGGGAACTCCTAAGGGCAAACTGGTTTGATCAATGGGTGCAAATGAACGTCCTCCGTATCCCCACTTTGGTTCGCCTACTTCCCAAGGCTTGTCGCCGAAAGCAAAAAGGCCATGGGCGTAACCGCTTCCCTTGGCCTTGCTGTCTCGTCGTCAGTACTTGAGCCGGATGGATCGTTTCCAGCATGGACGTTCGGCGCGAACTTTAGGGCTTGATGGGCGTGGGATCAACTAAAAATGTCGCGTTTTTGCACGCGTTCGTCGCGAGGACCGGTACAGCTACTTATGTAACCGACAGGTGTGACGGAATGATGTTCCCCGAATGGGGTAAATCGATGGGATTTGCTGACACCCAGCAGATCCAAATGTGGGAGCGGGCTTGCTCGCGAATGCGGTGGGTCAGCCAGCACATTTGGCGACTGATACACCGCATTCGCGAGCAAGCCCGCTCCCACAGTTTTAACCGAGGGGTGTCAGATCAGGCCAGGGCGCTTTCGGCAGGCGACACAATACTGGTCTTGCCCCCACGCGACTTACCCGAACTCAGGTACTCGGCAATCGACTCCTGCGTCACCTCGCCCAGGAACACCCGCTCCGCATCCATCACCGGCAACCACGAGCGGTTGAACTCGTACATGCGCGACAACAGGATGCGCAAATGCTCGTCATACGCCGCCGTGGCGTTGAATTCGCGCAGGTATTGGCCGCAAGTACCGGTCTGACGGTGCAGGTCGCGACGTCGTACATACCCCAGCGCCTTGTTCTCGGCACAGGTGACCACCACATAGCGGCGGTCAGTTTCATCCATCAATTCCAATGCTTCGGCCACCGGTGTTTCCGGGCTCACAGACGGCGCGTTATCCGCCGCGTCTTCGGCTTTCACCAGCAACAGGCGCTTGAGGGTGCTGTCCTGGCCCACGAAGTTGCTGACGAACTCGTCGGCCGGGTGCGCCAGCAAAGTGTCCGGGTGATCGATCTGCAGCAGCTTGCCGGCGCGGAAGATCGCGATCTTGTCGCCCAGCTTGATGGCTTCGTCGATGTCGTGGCTGACCATGATCACGGTCTTGTTCAGCGCGCGTTGCATCTCGAAGAATTCGTTCTGGATCATCTCGCGGTTGATCGGGTCGACCGCGCCGAACGGCTCATCCATCAGCAGCAGCGGCGCATCGGCCGCCAACGCACGGATCACGCCGATACGCTGTTGCTGGCCACCCGACAATTCGCGGGGGTAGCGATGCAGGTACTGCTTGGGTTCCAGCTTGATCATGCTCATCAACTCGCGGGCGCGGTCGTGGCATTTCTGCTTGTCCCAGCCCAGCAATTTGGGCACGACCACGATATTTTCCTCGATGGTCATGTTCGGGAACAGGCCGATCTGCTGGATCACATAACCGATGTTGCGGCGCAGGGTCACTTCGTCGAGGTCGGTGGTGTCTTCGCCGTTGATCAGAATCTTGCCCGAGGTGGGCTTGATCAGGCGGTTGATCATTTTCAGTGTGGTGCTCTTGCCGCAGCCCGAAGGGCCGAGGAATACGCAAATCTCGCCTTCGTTGACGGTCAGGCTTACGTCGTTGACGGCGGAAACAGTCTTGCCGTTGCTTTGAAAAGTCTTGGTCAGGTTTTGAAGTTCGATCATTTGAGCAGTCCTTTTGGAGTCAGCGAGCGTTGCAGCCATTGCAAAAGCAGGTCGGCGAAGATGGCCAGGAGACTGACCAGCACGGCGCCAACGATCAGCATCGACATGTCGCTGCGGCTGATGGAAGCCAGAATAAGTACACCCAGGCCACCGGCGCCGATGGTGGCGGCGATGGTCATTACACCAATGTTCATCACCACGGCGGTGCGTACACCGGCGAGGATCACCGGCACGGCGATAGGCAGCTCGACCATGCGCAGGCGCTGGCCGAAGGTCATGCCGATGCCTTTGGCGGCTTCACGGATGCCCGGTTCCACACCGGTGAGGGCGAGGTAGGTGTTACGCATGATCGGCAACAGGGAGTAGAGGAACACGGCGGTGATCGCCGGCATTGGCCCCAGGCCCTGGCCGAACTTGGAGTAGAACGGCAACAACAGGCCGAACAGGGCGATAGACGGCACCGTCAGCAAAACCGTGGCACTGGCTTGCAATGGGCCGGCCAGCGTCGGGAAACGTGTCATCAGCACGCCCAGCGGCACGCCTACGACGATTGCCAGGATCACGGCGATGCCAACCAGGGTGATGTGCTGCCAGGTCAGGTGCAGGACCTGGGCCCAATCAAGATGGGAAAAGGCGTTCAGGAATTCCATGTCTTCTCCTCTTTAGTTGATGGGGTGTTGGCGCAGGAAATCGGCGGCAACAGCGGATGGGCTTTCATGGCCGACGTCGACCCGCGCGTTCAGCTCGCGCATGGTTTTATCGTCGAACAGATCGGCCAACGGCTTGAGTTCAGCGGCCAATTGCGGATGTTTGTCGAGATAGTCCTGACGGATCACCGGCGCAGCGGTGTAGTCCGGGAAGTAGTGCTTGTCGTCTTCCAGCAGCTTCAATTTGAAGGCATTCAGGCGACCGTCGGTGGTGTAGACCAAGCCGGCAAACACTTGGCCATTTCGCAGCGCGGTGTAGACCAGGCCGGCGTCCATCTGCCGGGTGTTTTTGCGGGTCAGGTTCATGTCGTACAGCTTGACCATGCCACCCATGCCGTCGGAACGGTTGGCGAACTCGGTGTCCAGGGCCACCAGGCGCGTGCCTTTGGTTTTTTCCGCCAGGGCTTGGGTCAGGTCGCTGATGTTATTGATCTGCGGGAATTCCTTGGCCACGTTCTCGGGCAACGCCAGCGCATAGGTGTTGCTGAAGCGCGACGGCGAGAGCCAGACCAGGCCTTTTTTGGCGTCGAGTTCTTTCACCCGAGCGTAGGACTGTTCGCTGTCGAGTTTTTCGTCGACATGGTTGTAGGCCACCAGCGACACGCCGGTGTATTCCCACAGCAGGTCCAGTTGCCCGCTTTCCTGGGCACTGCGCGCCAGGTTGCTGCCCAGGCCGCCGGTCACCTGGGTTTGATAGCCCTTGGTGCGCAGGTACTGGGAGGTGATTTCGGCCAGCAGGGTCTGTTCGGTGAACACCCGGGCGCCGATGCGGATCAACGGTTTTTCAGCGGCTTGCGCAATGCCTGCAAACAGCAGCACGCAGCTCAATATCAGAGTCAGTCTTTTCATGTGATTTCCTTTGCCAAGCCTTAAGACGGACGCAACCCGCGTTCCAGCCAGAGGCGGCTGGCCATGGTCACCAGACCGTCAAGCAGCAACGCCAGCAACGCGGTGCACGCGGCGCCGAGCAGCAATTGCGGCTGATTGTTCAGGGCGATACCGGGGAAGATCAGGCTGCCCAGGCTGTTGGCACCAATCAGGAACGCCAGCGGTGCGGTGCCGACGTTGATCGCCAGGGCCACGCGCACGCCGCCGATGATGATCGGCACGGCGTTGGGCAATTCCACGCGAAACAGCACCTGGCGCGGCGTCATGCCGATGCCGGTGGCGGCTTCTTTCAGCGAGCCTTGAACGTTTTTCAGGCCTTCGTAGGTGTTGCGCACGATAGGCAGGAGGGAGGCGAGGAACAGCGCGAAAATGGCCGGGCCGCTGCCGATGCCAAGGACGCCGAGGGCGATGGCCAGTACGGCCAGGGGCGGGACGGTGTTACCGATGTTGAAGATCTGCATGAAGCGTTCTGCGCGCCCGACCATGTTCGGTCGGCTGAGCAGGATACCGGCGGGGATGCCCACAATCAGGGCGGCCAGCATGGAGACTAGAACCAGGATCAAATGAGCTTGCAGGTAAAACAACAAATCGTCGCGGTACAGTTCGATCGTGTTGATGCCGATCCAGTGGATCAGCAGGGCCAGGAGAGCGACGACAACCGCTCCTCCCATAAGCCCTTTGCCATAGCGAATAGCCACAGGCGGACTCCTTTTTTCTTCTGTCGGCGCCCACATTCTCCGGCGGCAATGCCATTCCTGGCTGCCTCTGAATGTGGTCGCGAAATGCAGCTCGCCGATACCGGCAACGCGGTATGCGATCGAGCCATGAGCGCAGCCTCGTCAGGCTAACTTGCTGATTTATCAGCCCCTGTTCCGAGTGCGATAGCAGGGGAGTGGACGTCTCTACCTTTTAAAAGGTTCCACACTTGGCAGCATTTAGCCACCCCCAATGGGCTGAACGGTGGTCTGGCCGCCCGGGTTTGCGCTATACTCGCCGCCCTTTTTTGACTCACCTGCCAGGCGATTTCCCATGACCCACCAGGCCGCCGAAGTCGCGAAACGCCGCACTTTCGCCATTATTTCCCACCCCGATGCCGGTAAAACCACCATCACCGAGAAGCTGTTGCTGATGGGCAAGGCAATCGCGGTGGCCGGCACGGTGAAATCCCGCAAGTCCGACCGCCATGCCACCTCTGACTGGATGGAAATGGAAAAACAACGGGGTATTTCCATTACCACGTCGGTCATGCAATTCCCGTATCGCGACCACATGGTCAACCTGCTCGACACCCCGGGCCACGAAGACTTCTCCGAAGACACCTATCGCACCCTGACCGCGGTCGACTCCGCGCTGATGGTCCTCGACGGCGGTAAAGGTGTCGAGCCACGGACCATCGCGCTGATGGACGTGTGCCGTCTGCGTGACACGCCGATCGTCAGCTTCATCAACAAACTCGACCGCGACATCCGCGACCCGATCGAGCTGTTGGATGAAATCGAAGCCGTCTTGAAGATCAAGGCCGCGCCGATCACCTGGCCGATTGGTTGCTACCGCGACTTCAAGGGCGTGTACCACCTGGCCGACGACTACATCATTGTCTACACCGCCGGCCACGGTCACGAGCGCACCGACGTCAAGATCATCGAGAAACTCGATTCGGACGAAGCCCGCGCCCACCTGGGTGACGAGTACGACCGCTTCGTCGACCAGCTGGAACTGGTGCAGGGCGCCTGCCATGAGTTCAATCAGCAAGAATTCCTCGACGGCCAACTGACCCCGGTGTTCTTCGGGACGGCCTTGGGCAACTTCGGTGTCGACCACGTGCTCGACGCCGTCGTCGATTGGGCGCCGAAGCCTTTGGCCCGCGTCGCCAACGAGCGCACCGTTGAGCCTGTGGAAGAGAAATTCACCGGCTTCGTGTTCAAGATCCAGGCGAACATGGACCCGAAACACCGTGACCGCATTGCCTTCATGCGCATCTGCTCCGGCCGATACGAAAAAGGTATGAAGATGCGCCACGTGCGCACCGGCAAGGACGTGCGCATCGGCGACGCCCTGACGTTCTTCTCCTCCGAGCGTGAACAGCTCGAAGAAGCCTACGCCGGCGACATTATCGGTCTGCACAACCACGGCACCATCCAGATCGGCGACACCTTCACCGAAGGCGAAGCGCTGGGCTTCACCGGTATCCCGCACTTCGCCCCGGAACTGTTCCGCCGCGTGCGCCTGCGCGACCCGCTGAAATCCAAGCAACTGCGCCAAGGCTTGCAGCAACTGGCGGAAGAGGGCGCCACCCAGGTGTTCTTCCCCGAGCGCAGCAACGACATCATCCTTGGTGCCGTCGGTGTGCTGCAGTTCGATGTGGTCGCCAGCCGCTTGAAAGAGGAATACAAGGTCGAATGCTCCTACGAGCCGATCACCGTGTACTCCGCGCGCTGGATCGATTGCAGCGATAAGAAGAAGCTGGAAGAGTTCTCCAACAAAGCCGTGGAAAACCTGGCGATCGACGGCGGTGGTCACCTGACCTACCTGGCGCCAACGCGGGTCAACCTGGCGCTGATGGAAGAGCGTTGGCCGGATGTGAAATTCCGTGCGACCCGCGAACACCACTGAGTTCTTATCGGGTGGACTAAAAAACCTCACAGGCGCGAGTCTGTGAGGTTTTTTTTCGGCTGCGCAAGAGCCTGTTGACATGGCTGTCCGCTGTCAGAGTTGACAGTAGACGCTGGATTTGGGGTGAACTAGTTTGTGAACTCACAGACATGTGTTCCCGCGTTCCGCAGGTCATTTCAACAGGAGAAAGGTCATGACGGTTCAATTAGATGCAGGGCAAGTCAGGTTCAAAGATAGCAGCCATGCAAACCTGATATTTCAAGGTGCGTCTAATATGTATGACGCAGGGGGCGGCGGTGTAATAACGGCCGGTTCTCCCGATCAGAACGCGGGTTCTATTCAGTTGTTCTGGACAGGGTTGGAGCTATGGTTATCCGGTAGCCCATTGAGTACCGAGCTGAGATTTGAGTACATGCCAAGAGTTGATAATGGGCGTAAATGGAATGGGAGAGCGGGTGTTCTGAATGGTGTCATCAGCCACTCAGGGGCCTTGGCAATCGTCAGTTTCAAGGTCACGGTTCATCGTGATGGCTCACCGACGGAAACCCGTGACATTGAGGGGGGGGTATACTGTGACCGCTTCACCGGGGCGCAGAATCCTTCCTCCAACGGATGAACCTGTGTGGTTGCTTAAGTCGCCATTTTCGCCTGAAAGGCTCGGCTGGGAGAACGTATCCATTTGCACAACCCGTGCATCAGGTCTAGCGTTTCGGATGCGGCCTTACCCACGACTGAAAAGGAGACCTCCTTGCCAAGTGTTCGACGCACCCTCCGTCTGATGTTTTTGGGGGGCTTGGGACTTTCCATCGCCTGGGCCCACACCACGGCACTCGCAGACGCTGGAACGCCTGCATGGAAAGACACCGGCCCTGTCAGCAAGCGTAAGCAACAAGAAGTCAACTCCGGCAGCTGGCAGCCCCAAGCCCAGCCCGCCCCGAAGGAGGACCAGGAAAACCCCTACAACGAAGGCGAAGACAGCGAAACCTACGACGACGGCGACACCTGAGGCCTGGCGTAAACCCGGCATTGGGACTAGCGTCAACGCTGGCGACGGTGAACGGCTGTCGCGTGGGATTTACCTACTGACTGGGCGGAATCAACCATGAGTATTTTTCAACGAGTCGTGCTGTTGATAAAGGTGCTGGTGCTGTTGTCGTTAGGGACGTCGACGGCCTGGGCGCAAAATCCGGTGCACAGCGGTCTTGTGTCTTCGGGGCATAGCCAAGATCTGCAGTTGGCCAAATCCGAAGCTGAACCCGGCGATCAGGACCAGGGCGGCAGCGAGGGTGACGACGACTCCACCACAGACGGCCCCGACAGCGATGCCCCTGACGATGAAGGCGACAGCCAAACGTAGGCATCGCCAAAAAGAAAGCCCCTCCCGCCAAGCTGATGCGCAACCTGATGGGAAGGGCTGTAGAACACGTGCAATGCCCTGGGCTCAAGACTCAGGGCATTTTTGTTGCAGGGTCAGGCGACAAATTGCTCCGCATAGTGGCAAGCCACCTGGCGGTTATCCAAGGCGCGCAGTTGCGGCTCCTCGGTGCTGCACCGCGCGGTCGCGTACGGGCAGCGCTTGTGGAAAGCGCAGCCGGGCGGCGGGTTCAGCGGGTTGGGCAGTTCGCCGACGATCTTGATCTTCGGCTTGTTCGGGTCCGGGTGAATGGTCGGGGTCGCCGACAGCAACGCCTGGGTGTACGGGTGCAGCGGGCGGGCGTAGATGTCTTCCTTGGGGCCGACTTCCACCGGGCGACCGAGGTACATCACCATCACGTCATCGGCAACGTGTTGCACCACGGCTAGGTTGTGGGAAATGAACACGTAGGCCGTGTTGAATTCCTGCTGCAGGTCCATGAACAGGTTCAGCACCTGGGCCTGGATTGACACGTCGAGTGCAGAGGTTGGCTCATCCGCCACCAGCACTTTCGGTTGCAGCATCATCGCGCGGGCGAGGGCGATACGCTGGCGCTGACCACCGGAGAACATGTGCGGGTAACGCTGATAATGCTCAGGGCGCAGGCCCACTTGCTTCATCATCGCCTGCACTTTCTCGCGGCGTTCGGCGGCGGACAGGTTGGTGTTGATCAGCAGCGGCTCGCCGAGTTGATCGCCGACTTTCTGCCGTGGGTTCAACGAGGCGTAGGGGCTTTGGAACACCATCTGCACGTCTTTGCGCAATTGCTTGCGCTGGGCCTTGTCGGCGCCGGCGACTTCCTGGCCGGCGATTTTCAAGGACCCGGAAGACGGCTCTTCAATCAGCGTCAGCGCACGGGCCAGGGTGGATTTGCCGCAACCCGACTCGCCAACAACGGCGAGGGTCTTGCCGGCCTCCAGCTCAAAGGACACGCCATTCAGCGCACGTACCAAGGCATGGCCCTTGAACAGGCCACGGGACACTTCATAGTGACGAGTAAGGTCGCGGGCGGTAAGAACGACGGCCATTACGCCACCTCCTGGTTCAAGGGGTAGAAGCAACGTGCAAGGCTGTGGCTTTTCGGGTCAAGTCCGGGCCGCTGGGTGCGGCAGGATTCCTGCACGTACGGGCAACGGGGTGACAGCAGGCAACCTTGCGGGCGGTCATAACGACCAGGAACGATACCCGGCAGCGTGGCCAGGCGCGTGGCGCCGAGGCTGTGCTCGGGGATCGCCTTGAGCAGCGCTTCGCTGTACGGGTGCGCCGGAATGTCGAACAACTGCGGCACCTGGCCGACTTCCACGGCTTGGCCGGCGTACATCACGCACACACGCTGGGCAGTTTCCGCCACGACCGCGAGGTCGTGGGTGATCAGCACCAGACCCATGTTCTGTTCTTTCTGCAGGGCCAGCAGCAGTTCCATGATCTGCGCCTGGATGGTCACGTCCAGCGCGGTGGTCGGTTCGTCGGCGATCAGCAGTTTCGGCTCGCCGGCAATCGCCATCGCGATGGCTACACGCTGGCTCATACCACCCGACAGTTGGTGCGGGTAGGCATCCATACGGCTGGCGGCGCCTGGGATTTCAACCTTTTCCAACAGTTCGATGGCACGCTTGCGCGCTTGCTTGCCGGACATCTTCAAATGCAGGCGCAGTACTTCTTCGATCTGGAAACCCACGGTGTAGCTGGGGTTCAGCGCGGTCATCGGGTCCTGGAACACCATCGCCAGGTCTTTGCCGACGATCTGGCGACGCTGGCGGTTGCTCAGCTTGAGCATGTCCTTGCCGTCGAAGTTCAGCGCGTCGGCGGTGACGATGCCGGGATGCTCGATCAGGCCCATCAGCGCCATCATGGTCACGGATTTACCCGAGCCCGACTCGCCAACGATCGCCAGTACCTCGCCTTTGTCGACCGAAATGTCGAGGCCATCGACCACCGGCACGGCGGTCTTGTCGCCGAAGCGGACGTTGAGATTCTTGATTTCTAACAGTGACATGGGAATCTCCTCAGGCGGCGTTCTTGAGTTTCGGGTCCAGCGCATCGCGCAGGCCGTCACCCATCAAGTTGATTGCCAGCACGCTGAGCAAAATGGTCAAACCAGGCAGGCTCACCACCCACCAGGCGCGTTCGATGTAGTCACGGGCCGACGCCAGCATGGTCCCCCACTCTGGGGTTGGCGGTTGTACGCCGAGGCCAAGGAAGCCCAGGGCCGCGGCATCGAGGATCGCCGAAGAGAAACTCAAGGTGGCCTGTACGATCAGCGGCGCCATGCAGTTGGGCAGCACGGTGATGAACATCAGGCGTGGCAGGCCGGCGCCGGCGAGGCGGGCGGCGGTCACGTAGTCACGGTTCAGTTCGCCCATCACCGCCGCGCGGGTCAGACGCACGTAGGACGGCAACGAGACGATAGCGATGGCGATCACGGTGTTGATCAGGCCAGGGCCGAGGATCGCGACAATGGCAACGGCCAGCAGCAGCGAGGGCAAGGCCAGCATGATGTCCATCAAACGCATGATGGTCGGGCCGAGCAAGCGTGGGAAGAACCCGGCGAACAGACCCAGCAGGATCCCCGGGATCAGCGACATCACCACCGACGACAAACCGATCAGCAACGACAGACGCGAGCCCTGAATCAGGCGCGAGAGCAAATCACGGCCCAATTCGTCGGTGCCCAACAGGAACTGCATCTGCCCGCCTTCCAGCCAGGCCGGCGGGGTCAGCAGGAAGTCGCGGTATTGCTCGCTTGGGTTATGCGGCGCAACCCAGGGCGCGAAGATCGCGCAGAACACAATCAGCAACATGAACAACAGGCCGGCAACCGCGCCCTTGTTCTTGGAGAAGGCTTGCCAGAATTCTTTGTACGGGGACGGGTACAGCAGGCTTTGATCGACTGCTGACACTGGAGTAGGTGTGGTCATGGTCTTGATCTCAGCGCTGGTGACGGATGCGTGGGTTGGCGAAGCCGTAGAGGATATCCACCACGAAGTTCACCAGGATCACCAGGCAGGCGATCAGCAGAATGCCGTTTTGCACCACCGGGTAGTCCCGCGCGCCAATGGCTTCGATCAGCCATTTGCCGATGCCGGGCCACGAGAAGATGGTTTCGGTCAAAACCGCACCGGCCAGCAGCGTGCCGACTTGCAGGCCGACCACGGTCAATACCGGGATCAACGCGTTACGCAGGCCGTGTACGAATACCACGCGCGCCGGCGACAGGCCCTTGGCCTTGGCGGTGCGGATGTAGTCTTCGCGCAGTACTTCGAGCATCGACGACCGGGTCATCCGCGCGATCACTGCCAGCGGGATGGTGCCAAGCACGATGGCCGGCAGGATCAGGTGGTGCAGTGCATCCCAGAACGCGTCTGGCTCGTCAGCCAGCAGGGTGTCGATCAGCATGAAGCCGGTGCGCGGCTCGATGTCGTAGAGCAGGTCGATACGCCCGGAAACCGGGGTCCAGCCCAGGCTCACCGAGAAGAACATGATCAGGATCAGGCCCCACCAGAAGATCGGCATCGAATATCCCGCCAGGGAGATGCCCATCACCCCGTGGTCGAACAGGGATCCTCGTTTAAGTGCCGCGATCACCCCGGCCAGCAGGCCCAGGATACCGGCGAACAACAGGGCGGCCATGGACAGTTCCAGGGTCGCCGGGAAGAGGGCGGTGAATTCGGTCCACACGCTGGTCCGGGTCCGCAGCGATTCGCCAAGGTCGCCTTGGGCGAGCTTGCCGACATAGTCCAGATATTGCGCATACAACGGCTTGTTAAGGCCAAGGCGTTCCATTGCCTGTGCGTGCATCTCGGGGTCGACTCGTCGTTCGCCCATCATGACTTCGACGGGGTCGCCAGGGATCATGCGAATCAACGCAAACGTCAGCAACGTGATGCCGAAGAACGTGGGGATCAGTAACCCCAGTCGGCGGGCAATAAAACTAAACATCTTGTTGTGTACCTCAATCAGCCGGTTAGGCAGGTCCGGCGCCGTCAATAGCGACGGCGCCGAGCGTTTTTCTTATTTACTTCACCTGGGTGGTGGCGAAGTTATTTGTACCCAGAGGGCTTTGGGTGAAGCCTTCTACGTTCTTGCGCATGGCGGTGAACAGTTTCGGGTAAGCCATGGGAAGCCATGGTTGGTCCTTGTCGAAAACGTCCTGTGCTTGTTCATAGAGTGCAGCGCGCTGGCCGGGTTCAGCGACGGCACGTGCCTTATCGATCAAGTCTTGAAACTCTTTGTTACACCAACGTGCGTAGTTTTCGCCGTTTTTCGCAGCATCGCAACTCAGGTTTGGCGTAAGGAAATTGTCCGGGTCGCCGTTATCACCTACCCAGCCAGCCGAAACCATGTCGTGCTCGCCGTTTTTAGCACGCTTGAGCATCTCGCCCCATTCCATAACTTTGATATTGACCTTCAAGCCAATCTGCGCCAGATCCGCCTGCATGCGCTGTGCGCCGAGCATCGGGTTAGGGTTGGTCGGGCCGCCGCCGTTACGGGTGAACAGGGTGAATTCGGTGCCTTCCGGTACGCCGGCTTCCTTGAGCAGGGCGCGGGCCTTGTCCAGGTCGCGGGGCGGATTCTTCAGCTTGTCGCTGAAGCCCAGCAAGGTCGGCGGATAAGGGCCGGTGCCCACCACCGCATTGCCTTTGCCGAACAGGGCTTCTGTATAGCCGGCCTTGTCGAACGCGATGTTGATCGCGTGACGGACCCGCGCATCGCTCATGTATTTGTGGGTGGTGTTCAACGCCGTGTAACTGGTGGTCATCGCTGCCAGCTCATCGACTTTCAGGTTAGGGTCTTTCTTGATGCTTGGAATGTCATCCGGCTTGGGGAATAACGCGATCTGACATTCGTTGGCCTTGAGCTTCTGCAGGCGCACGTTGTTATCGGTGGTGACCGCCAGGATCAGCGGGTCTACTGCCGGTTTGCCGCGGAAATAGTCGGGGTTGGCCTTGAACCGCGCCTGGGCGTCTTTCTGATAACGGGTGAAGATGAACGGGCCAGTGCCGATGGGCTTGGCGTTCAGGTCTTCGGTCTTGCCGGATTTGAGCAACTGGTCGGCGTATTCCTTCGAATGGATTGAAGAAAATGCCATGCCCAGGTCGGCCAGGAACGGTGCTTCAGGACGGGTCAGGGTAAAGACGACGGTATGATCGTCCGTCTTCTCTACGCTCTTGAGCAGTTCCTTGAAGCCCATGCTTTCAAAGTACGGGTAGCCCACGAGGGACTTTTTATGCCACGGGTGATTCGGGTCCAGCTGGCGCTGGAAGCTCCAAAGCACGTCGTCGGCGTTCATGTTGCGCGTGGGTTTGAAGTAGTCGGTGGTGTGGAACTTGATGTCGTCACGCAGGTGAAAGGTGTAGGTCAGGCCATCGGCGCTGATCTCGGGCAGGTCTTTGGCCAGCGCGGGGATCACTTCAGTGGTGCCGGGCTTGAAATCCACCAGGCGGTTGAACATGGTTTCAGCAGCAGCGTCAGCGGTCACGGCCGTGGTGTACAGGACCGGGTCGAAACCCTCCGGGCTGGCTTCGGTGCAGACCACCAGCGGTTTGGCCGAAACGCCGATCGCCACGCTCAACAGCGCGGCAGCCATGGCGGCTTGTAGTGGAAGCATTTTCATTCAGAGCCCTCTGCAATCGATGGGACCAGACAAACGTAGACGGCGGGCTCGTCCTGAGCCCGCCGTCTACCTGGCGCTAATTAAAGGATGTTGAATGGAACAGTGGTCACCAGACGGAACTCTTTGATGCTGCCATCTGCCTGGAACTCGCTGCCACGGTGCTCAACATAGGTTGCGCGCACGGTGGTGGCCTTGAGTGGGCCGCTTTGGATGGCGTAAGAGCCGCCAACACCGTATTCCTGGTGTTTTTCGCCGTCCTGGTTCTGGATGCCGTCGTAGGCGAACTTGGCCCGACCGTTGTTGCCGGTGTAGTGAGTGCCGTCGATGCCCCAGCCACGCGCCGAGTAGATGTTGAACTTCAAGCCTGGCACGCCGTATTCGGCCATGTTGATGCCATAGGCAACCTGGAACGATTTCTCGTTCGGGCCGTTGAAGTCAGAGGTCAGGGAGTTGGCCAGGTAGATGCCGTTGGTTTCGTGCAGGTAGTCGAAGTATTCGTTACCGTTCACAGCCTGGTAGGAGAAGGTCAGGCTGTGTGCCTGGTGAGCCAGGCCCAGGGACAGGGAGTAGGTATCGTTGTCGATTTCCCCCATCTCTTTTTTGCCTTCATCGACAGTCTTGTAGTAGTTGAAACCGGTGGTCAGGGCCAGTTGCTGGGCATCACCCAGCTCGTGGGTTGCGCCGAAGTAGTACTGGTTCCAGAAGTCCTTCACGTTGGCGCCGAAGACGCTGACTTTCAGGCTTTTCAGCGGCTGGTAGTTCAGGCCCAGGGTGGACACCTTGTCGGTTTCCGCGCCATTGCCGTATTCGCTGCGGAATTTCGACAGGCTCTGTTCGGTACGTGGCGAAACGCGGTCAAACACGCCACCTTGGAACGACAGGTTGCTGAACTCTTCGCTGTTGAAACTCACACCTTCAAAGCTCGATGGCAGGGCACGGTTGCCGATGGTGTCGACGATGCCGCTGCTGAAGTTCTGACGACCGGCAGTCAATGTGGTGTTCGACACACGGAACTGCACGTTGGCCAGGCCCAGTTTGCTCCATTGGCCTACTGCATCACCGTCGGAGTCAGCCAGGGTACGGTTGGAGCCGCCCTTGATATCACGCTTGCTGCGGTCCAGGACCACGGCGTTGTACACCGCCAATTCAGTCTTGACGCCTACGGTGCCCTGGGTGAAACCCGAGCTGGCGTTGATGATCGTGCCCTGTACCCAGTTGGTACGGTTACGGTCAGTCAGCGTCTGGCCATGCTTTTTGTATTCGAAGGTGCCGCCACGGTATTTGCTTTCGTGGGAGTACCAGTTACGCGTGGTGCCGCCCAGGCTGAAGTCTTCGATAAAGCCTTTGGCTTCGCTTTGCGCGCTGGTGCCGGCCAGGGTAGTCGGAACGAAGTCCTGGCTGACGGATTCAGCGTAGGCGGTGGCCGTGATGCTGCTGATGGCCAGGGCCAGAAGCGCTTTGCTGCTCAGTTTCATGAATGAAGCTCCTTTGGTTCTCTTTTTAATGCCGGTCTTTTTTGGTGATCCGGCTATTGGGTGTGTAACTCGTTCAAGCCATTGCAAACGTTTGCCGTAGGAAAAATCCTAATAGAAGGCCGCGCGTTTGCAGCAAGGCGATGTTCGCCCTGCGCAATCCGGTTATTTTCTTATGGGGTGATACTGACGCCCGAGAACACGTTGCGGCCGAAGGGGCTCACTTTGAAACCTTCGACTTTGGTGCTTAACGGCTGGTTGACCGTCGAGTGGGCGACTGGCGTGATTGGCACCTGCTGCTTGAGCAGTTGCTGCGCCTGTTTGTACAGAACAGTCCTTTGTTCGCGGTCAGTCACGACCTTGGCTTGCTTGATCAACTTGTCGTACGCCGGGTCACACCACATGGAGTAGTTGTTCCCGCCGATGGCGTCGCAGCTATAAAGCGTGCCCAGCCAGTTGTCCGGGTCACCATTGTCGCCGGTCCAGCCGATCAGGCTGATATCGTGCTCACCGTTCTTGGTGCGCTTGATGTACTCGCCCCACTCGTAGCTGACGATCTTGACCTTGAGGCCGATCTTGGCCCAGTCGCTTTGCAGCATCTCGGCCATCAGCTTGGCGTTGGGGTTGTACGGCCGTTGTACCGGCATTGCCCACAGGGTGATCTCGGTACCTTCCTTCACGCCGGCGGCCTTGAGCAGTTCCTTGGCTTTTTCCGGGTTGTAGGCGGCGTCCTTGATGCTGTCGTCGTAGGACCACTGCGTCGGCGGCATCGCGTTGACCGCCAGTTGCCCCGCGCCCTGGTACACGGCATTCAGAATGCTCTGCTTGTTCACCGCCATGTCCAGCGCCTGGCGCACTTCGAGCTGGTCGAATGGCTTGTGGCGCACGTTGTAGGCGATGTAGCCGAGGTTGAAGCCTGGCTTGGTCAGCAGTTGCAGGTTCGGGTCCGCCTTGAGGGCGTCCACGTCAGCCGGGCGCGGATGCAGGGTTACCTGGCATTCGCCGGCCTTGAGTTTTTGCACCCGCACCGAAGCGTCGGTGTTGATGGCGAAGATCAACTGGTCGAGCTTGACCCGGCTCGGGTCCCAGTACTGTTTGTTGGCCACGTAACGGATCTGCGAATCTTTCTGATAACGCTGGAACACGAAGGGGCCAGTGCCGATCGGCTTCTGGTTGATATCGCTCGGCTTACCGGTCTTGAGCAACTGCTCGGCGTATTCGGCCGACAGGATCGCAGCGAAACTCATGGCAATGTTCTGCACGAACGCAGCGTCGACCGTGTTCAAGGTCATCACCACGGTGTGCGGGTCGGTTTTCTCGACCTTGGCAATGTTCTTGTTCAGGCTCATTCCGTTGAAGTACGGAAACTCGGTGGGGTAGGCCTTGCGAAACGGGTGCTCAGGGTCAAGCATGCGGTTGAAGGTGAACAGCACGTCGTCGGCGTTGAAGTCCCGCGTTGGCTTGAATTCCTTGTTGCTATGGAATTTCACCCCTTCACGCAGGTGGAAGGTGTACGTCAGGCCGTCTTCGGAAATATCCCACTTGGTTGCCAACCCCGGCACCACATTGGTCTCACCTTTTTCAAACTCAACCAGGCGGTTGTACAGCGGCTCGGCCGCATCGTTATCGGTGGCGGTGGTGTACTGCGCGGTGTCAAAACCTGCCGGGCTGCCTTCCGAGCAGAACACCAGGCTCTTCTTGTCGGCGGCTTGGCCCATCGTGGCCACGGCCAGAAGGCTGGTGCCAAAAATTGCGGATAGAACGGTGGTATGGCGCATGACGATCCCGATCCTTGTTTGTAGTTGTCATCAGCGAGCAATCACCCTGGCGTTCGGCCAGGGGGACATCACTGATCCCACACGCAGCAAGTACCCTTCCGAGGTTGGTGCTTCTGCTGTCCTACGACGTTATGGGTCGCGGACCTGGCAGTAAATGCACCAAATCGGATTGACCTTGTAGGCAACGGAGTCACGCATCGCAGTTCGCTGCTGTAGGACGCAACGATTGCAAGCGTGGTCTGTTTCCTACGGGTCGGGCGGATGCAATAACGGCGACGTTATGCAACGTCGCCGCCAAGGCTTCTTACTTGCCGCTGACGCTCACGCCGTAGAAGGAGTTCAAGCCAAACGGGCTGATCTTGAAGTCCTGCACGGTGGTGCGCATGGGTTGATACACCGTCGAGTGCGCGATAGGTGTCATCGGGACTGCATCTTTGAGGACATGTTGCGCCTGCTTGTACAGCTCGGTGCGTTTGGCGACGTCCGATGTGGCCTTGGCTTCTTTCACGATGCCGTCGAATTTCTTGTCGCACCATTTGGAGAAGTTGTTACCCGACAGCGAGTCGCAGCCGAACAGCACGTTCAGCCAGTTGTCCGGGTCACCATTGTCACCGCTCCAGCCAATGATCATGGCCTGGTTCTCGCCACCTTTGGAGCGCTTGATGTACTCGCCCCACTCGTAGCTGGTGATTTTCACGTTCAGACCGATCTTCTTCCAGTCGTTTTGCAGCATTTCAGCCATCAGCTTGGCGTTCGGGTTGTACGGACGCTGAACCGGCATGGCCCACAGAACGATTTCGGTCCCTTCCTTGACGCCGGCTTCCTTGAGCAGCGCCTTGGCTTTCTCTGGGTCGAACTTGGCGTCCTTGATGGTGGTGTCATACGACCATTGGGTCGGTGGCATGGCGTTCACGGCCAATTGGCCAGCGCCCTGGTACACGGAGTCGATGATCTGCTGCTTGTTCACCGACATGTCCAGCGCCTGGCGCACACGCAGGTCGGCCAGCGGGTTTGGCTGGTCGCTGCCCTTGACCTTGTCCATGACGTTGTAGGCGATGTAGCCCAGGTTGAAACCGGCCTGGTGCGGCAGTTTCAGGTCCTTGTCTTCACCCAGCGCCTTGAGGTCGGCCGGGCGTGGGAACAAGGTGATCTGGCATTCGTTTTTCTTGAGTTTCTGGATACGCACCGACGGGTCGGTGGTGATGGCGAAGATCAGGTTGTCGATCTTCACATCTTCAGGTTTCCAGTAGTCCTTGTTGCCGGTGTAACGAATGTTCGAGTCTTTCTGGTAGCTCTTGAACACGAACGGGCCAGTGCCGATTGGCTTCTGGTTGATGTCCGCAGGCTTGCCTTCCTTGAGCAGTTGAGCGGCGTATTCAGCCGACTGGATCGAGGCGAAGCTCATTGCCAGGTTCTGGATGAACGCGGCGTCCACAGTGCCAAGGGTGAACTTGACGGTGTGCTCATCGACTTTCTCGATGTTCTTGATGTTGGTGTCCATCCCCATGTCCGTGAAGTACGGGAACTCAGTGGGGTAGGCTTTGCGGAACGGATCGTCCTTGTTGATCATGCGGTTGAACGTGAACAGCACGTCATCGGCATTGAAGGTACGGGTCGGCTTGAAGTACGAGGTGGTGTGGAACTTGACGCCATCACGCAGGTGAAAGGTGTAGGTCAAGCCATCCGAAGACACGTCCCAGCTGGTGGCCAACCCAGGAATCACAGCGGTGCCGCCGCGTTCGAACTGGGTCAGGCGGTTGAACATGGTTTCGGCCGAGGCATCGAAGTCTGTTCCGGTGGTGTACTGGCCTGGATCAAAACCGGCCGGGCTCCCTTCGGAGCAGAACACCAGGTTAGTCGCCGCTTGGGCGAAAGGCGCCGCGGCCATTAGGCCAGCGCTAACAATTAACGGAATGACTGCGTTTCTAAGCATGTTGGCCTCATGATTTGTTGTCATTTTTGATGGTGAGGGCGACCTCGTGAGTCGGCCTGCGGATACTTATGCAGGCGCCATACCCATTGCAAGATGCTGAACCGTTACGAGGGTGAAACAGTGGTACGAACGTACAGGAATGTCGCAATTATGAAAGTTTGTACATATTTGCGCATATTTCGAGGGTTTTTTCGGTGCAAGCAGCGCACTAAAAAAGACCAACCGAGGCGTCTGGCGCACTCGGTTGGGGCGTTGCTGTTACTTATCTAGACTCACGCCATAGAACGGCGTCAACCCGAAGGGGCTGATCTTGAAGTCTTTGACTTCCTTGCGCATGGGTTGGAAAACCGTCGAGTTTGCGATAGGCGTTATAGGTACCTGTTCCTTAAGGATTTTCTGCGCCTGTTGATACCACTTGATGCGCTGCTCGCGGTCATTGCTGATCTTGGCTTGTTGCACGAGTTTGTCGTACGCCGGGTTACACCATTTAGCGTAGTTGCTGCCCTTGACCGCAGCACAACTGTAGAGCACGCCAAGCCAGTTATCCGGGTCGCCGTTGTCGCCGGTCCAGCCATAAATCATCGCATCGTGCTCGCCGTTTTTGGCGCGCTTGATGTATTCGCCCCATTCATAGCTGACGATGTTGGCCTTGATGCCCACCTTTTCCCAATCCTGCTGGATCATCTGCGCGGACATGCGCGCGTTTGGGTTGGACGCGCGTTGTACGGTCATCGCCCACAGGTTGATGGTGGTACCGGGTGCAACCCCTGCTTCTTTTAGTAGCGCCCGAGCCTTGGTCGGGTCGTGCGGCGCGTCTTTGATGGTCGGGTCATAAGACCACTGCGCAGGGGGCAGAGCGTTCTGCGCCAATTGCCCGGCGCCCTGGTACACGGCCTTGATGATCGCCGGCTTGTCGATCGCCATGTCCAGCGCCTGGCGCACCTTGAGCTGGTCCAGCGGCGGGTGGGTCACGTTGTAGGCCAGAAAGCCCAGGTTGAAACCGGCTTGCTGCAGCACGCGCAGATTCGGGTCCTGCTTCATCACTTCGATATCGGCGGGGCGCGGGTAGCCGCTGACCTGGCATTCGCCGGCCTTGAGCTTTTGCAGGCGTGACGCGGCATCCGGGGTAATGGCGAACACCAGGTTGTCGAGTTTCACCTCTTCGGGCTTCCAATACTGTTTGTTGGCCACGTAGCGGATCTGCGAATCCTTCTGGTAGCGCTTGAACACAAACGGCCCGGTGCCCACCGGCTTCTGGTTGATGTCGGAGGCTGTGCCTTGTTTGAGCAGTTGCGCGGCGTACTCGGCGGATTGCACCGAAGCGAAGCTCATGGCCAGGTTCTGCACGAACGACGCATCGACGTTGTTCAGGTTGAAGCGCACGGTGTGTTCGTCGAGTTTGTCGACGCTCTTTATCGTGGTGTTCAAGCCCATGTCGGTGAAGTACGGCGACTCGGAAGGGTAGGCTTTGCGAAACGGGCTTTCGGCATCCAGCAGGCGATTGAAGGTGAACAGCACGTCATCCGCGTTGAAGTCGCGAGTAGGCGTGAAGAAATCCGTGGTGTGGAACTTGACGCCATCGCGCAGGTGGAAGGTATACGTCAGGCCGTCCTTGGAAACATCCCAGCTTGTCGCCAGGCCAGGTTCGACTTCGGTGCCGCCGCGCTTGAACTGGGTCAGGCGGTTGAACACGGTTTCGGCAGATGCATCAAAATCGGTGCCGCTGGTGTACTGGCTGGGGTCGAAACCGGCGGGGCTGGCTTCGGAGCAGTAGACCAGGGTGCTGGCCGCCTGGGCCAACGGCATAAAGGCCAGCAGGCCTGCGGCGAGGAGGAGCGGTTTTAAGGCGATTCTTTCCATGGAGACCCCTGAAGTGGCAGGCATACATAAGCTGCCCAAACGAAAACGACGTCACCGAGGGTAACGCCGTTCAGGTTTGTCAGGTAGGGGTCACTGCATCTGCACTTCGATCACGCCATCGGCACTCATGGTGACTTGGCTGGTGCCGGCTTCTACTTCCGGTGTCGGTGCCGAATCGGCCATCGCTGCCTTCATCATCATGCCGCCACGGGCATAAGGCATTGGGTAACCGTTGGTGTTGAAGTTCAGGTTGACGATCTTGTAGCCCTTGCCGCCCAACGCATCGGTTGCCAGTTGCGCGCGTGCCTTGAAGGCGGCAACCGCATCCTTGAGCAGCGCATCTTCACTGGACTTGCGCGTGGCGTCGGCGATGGCGAAGTCCATGTTGTCCATCTTCAGGGTGGTCAGCAGTTCGCCGGTGAGCTTGGACAGCGCCGGGAAGTCCGCGCTTTCCAGGCGCAGTTCGGCACGCTCACGCCAGCCAGTGATCTTCTGGTTCTTGTTGTCGTAGATCGGGTAGCTGTTGCGGCTGCCTTGGCGCAGGGTCACGGCTTTGACTTCGCGGGCCTGGCCGAGGGCCTTGTTCATCGTTTCAGTGATTTCGGCGGCGAGCTTGGCCGGGTCGCTGTTCTGGGATTCGGTGTACAGCGTGACGATCATCTTGTCGCGGGCCACTTCCTGGCTGGCCTCGGCGCGCAGGGAAATCTGGTTGTAATGCAGCTCATCGGCGGCCAGGGCCGGAAGGCTGGCCAGGGCGCTGACGCTGAGCGTGATAACGGCTGCACTGCGAGTGAAACGAGACATGAAAGCTCCTTGGAATGTTCGTGTTCGGTAAGACTGTAGACGATGGCGTTGGGTTCTTCGGGTTTACACATTAGCTACAAGTTGCGGCGACGCCGACGAACGGTCATTTGCCCGGCCTGCGGCAAAGAGCCACACGCGCCGTGCCAGCCTGCCGGCTTCGTTTATACTCCTGCCGATCCGCCTGCAGCGCTCACCGGGAGAGCTCATGCTCGCCGCCGTAAAACTGACTTCCGCCACCCGCCAGAACCTCTGGCGCCTGACGTTCATCCGTACCCTGGTACTGGCCGCACAGGCCGGCTCTGTCGGGCTCGCCTATTGGTTCGACCTGTTGCCGCTGCCATGGCTGCAATTGGGCGTGACCCTGGGTTTCTCCATCGTGCTCTGTGTGTTTACCGCCATCCGGTTGCGCACCACGTGGCCGGTGACCGAGCTGGAATACGCCCTGCAATTGGCGTGCGACCTGTTTATCCACAGTGTGTTGCTGTATTTCTCCGGTGGTTCCACCAATCCGTTTGTTTCTTATTACCTGGTGCCACTGACCATCGCCGCCGTGACCCTGCCGTGGCGCTATTCGGTGGTGCTGTCGGGCATCGCGTTGACGCTGTACACCTTGCTGTTGGCGCGCTTCTATCCGCTGCAAACGTTCCCGATCGCGCGGGAAAACCTGCAGATCTACGGGATGTGGCTGAGCTTTGCGCTGTCCGCTGCGGTCATTACGTTCTTCGCTGCCCGCATGGCCGAAGAACTGCGCCGCCAGGAAGAACTGCGCGCCATTCGCCGTGAAGAAGGCTTGCGCGACCAGCAGTTGTTGGCCGTTGCCACCCAGGCAGCCGGCGCCGCCCATGAGCTGGGCACACCCTTGGCCACCATGAGCGTGCTGCTCAACGAAATGACCCAGGACCATCACGACCCGGCGTTGCAAGAAGATCTCGGCGTGCTGCGTGAGCAGGTCAAGCAGTGCAAGCAGACCCTTCAGCAGTTGGTACGCGCCGCCGAAGCCAATCGCCGCCTGGCGGTGGAGATGCAGGACGTGACCCAGTGGCTCGACGAAGCCCTGAACCGCTGGCACCTGATGCGCCCCGAAGCCAGTTACCGTTTTCATCTGCTGGGGCAGGGCAGCGTGCCGCGCATGGCGCCGCCACCGGATTTGACCCAGGCCCTGCTCAACCTGCTGAACAACGCCGCTGACGCCTGCCCCGAAGGCTTGGGCGTACAGTTGGACTGGGATGCCGAAAACGTGACCATCAGCATTCGTGACCACGGCGCGGGTGTGCCGCTGGCGATTGCCGAGCAGATCGGTAAACCGTTCTTTACCACCAAGGGCAAAGGCTTCGGCCTCGGCCTGTTTTTGAGCAAGGCCAGCGTGACCCGCGCGGGCGGCTCAGTGAAACTCTATAGTCATGAGGAAGGCGGTACGCTCACCGAGCTGCGCCTGCCCCGTGTCGCACGAGGAGATATCGATGAGTGACGAGATCCAAGTCGAAGGCGAAGAACTGCCGCACCTGTTGCTGGTAGATGACGACGCCACGTTTACCCGCGTGATGGCGCGTGCCATGAGCCGTCGTGGTTTCCGCGTCAGCACCGCAGGTTCCGCCGAAGAGGGCTTGACCATCGCCCAGGCCGACCTGCCGGACTACGCTGCGCTCGACCTGAAAATGGACGGCGACTCCGGCCTGGTGCTGTTGCCCAGGTTGCTGGAACTCGACCCGGAAATGCGTGTGGTGATCCTCACCGGTTACTCCAGCATTGCCACTGCGGTCGAAGCCATCAAGCGCGGCGCGTGCAACTACCTGTGCAAGCCGGCAGACGCCGACGACGTACTGGCCGCCTTGCTGTCCGAGCACGCTGACCTCGACACCCTGGTGCCGGAAAACCCGATGTCGGTGGACCGCTTGCAGTGGGAGCACATCCAGCGCGTGCTGACCGAGCACGAAGGCAATATATCCGCCACTGCCCGCGCCCTGGGCATGCATCGCCGCACCTTGCAGCGTAAGTTGCAGAAGCGCCCGGTACGTCGCTGAACCTAAGCTGAACAGTCTGCTTCAGGCCGCACAGGCGTATGAACCGATCACCTATGATCGGTTCATACGCCTGTGACCTAATCCCTACCGAGCCTGAACGATGAATCAGAACGCTGAGTACTCCGCGGTCAACGACGCGGTGCGTGGGCAATTTTTACGGCGGGTGTGGGGGCTGATCACGCCTTATTGGCGCAGCGAAGAGAAGGGCAAGGCCTGGCTGCTGCTGTTGGTGGTACTGGGGCTTTCGCTGTTCAGCGTCGCTGTGTCGGTATGGTTCAACAGTTGGAACCGCGACTTCTACAACGCCCTGGAGCACAAGGACTACGACGCCTTCACCCATCTACTGATGTACTTCAGCGTGATTGCGGTGGTGGCAATCGTGACCGGTGTGTTCACCTCCTATTTGCAACAGATGCTCACCATCCGCTGGCGCCGCTGGCTGACGGAAACCTACTTTGCCCAATGGTTGAGCCACAAGAATTACTACCACCTGGAATACGGCGGCTACACCGATAACCCCGACCAGCGTATCTCCGAAGACCTCAACGCTTTTACCAGCAGCACCCTCAACTTGGGGCTGGGTTTTATCAGCAACCTGGTGAGCCTGGTGTCGTTCTCGGTGATTCTGTGGGGCGTGTCCGGCAGTATCGAAGTGTGGGGCATCACCATTCCCGGCTACATGTTCTGGGCGGCGCTGGTTTATGCGGTGGTCGGCAGTTGGTTGACCCACTTGATTGGTCGAAAACTGATCGGCCTGAGCAACCGTCAACAACGGTTTGAGGCCGACTTGCGTTTCAGCCTGGTGCGGGTGCGCGAAAACGCGGAAAGCATCGCGCTGATCAATGGCGAGCGCAACGAACACCAGCAATTGAGTGCGCGTTTCGGGCGGGTGTGGAGCAATTTCTGGAGCATCATGCAGCTCAAGAAGCGCCTGAATTTTTTTACCAGTGGTTACTCCCAGATCGCGATTATCTTTCCCTTTGTGGTCGCGGCGCCGCGTTATTTTTCCGGCAAAATCGAACTGGGCGTACTGATGCAGGTGGCCCAGGCGTTTGGCAGTGTGCAGGGCAGCCTCAGCTGGTTTGTCGACGCCTATACGATGCTGGCCAGTTGGCGCGCCACCTGTGATCGTCTGCTGAGTTTCGGCCAGGCCATGCACGACAACGAAAACCGCACCATGGGCATTGGCTTGCAACATCAAGGCGGGGATTTGCAGGTCAAGGACCTGAGCCTGGACCTCGCAGACGGCCGCCATCTGCTGCAGAGCGCCGACCTGGTCGTCGCCGAAGGTGAGCGCGTGATGCTCAGCGGTCGTTCCGGCAGCGGCAAGTCGACCTTGCTGCGGGCTATGGGCAACCTGTGGCCCAACGGCCACGGTAATATTCGCCTGCCGGCCGAGCGCTCTTTGTTCCTGCCGCAAAAACCGTACTTGCCGATTGGCACGCTGAAGGCGGTGTTGAGTTATCCACAGGACGACAGCGCCTACCCGGCAGAACGTTATGCACAGGTCCTCGAGACGTGCCGTTTACCCCATCTGGTGGGTCGTCTGGACGAAGCCAACCACTGGCAGCGCATGCTCTCCCCGGGCGAGCAGCAGCGCCTGGCCTTCGCCCGTGCGTTGTTGTATGCGCCGCAATGGCTGTACATGGACGAAGCGACGTCGGCTATGGATGAAGAGGATGAGGCAACGCTGTACCAAACGTTGATTGATGAGCTGCCGGGGCTGAGCATTGTCAGCGTGGGGCATCGCAGCAGCCTCAAGCGTTTCCATGGGCGGCATGTGCGGATTGAGGGTGGGCGCTTGCAAGAACAACCATTGGCGTAAGGTCTTGCACTGTTCAGGTGGGAGCTGGCTTGCCTGCGATAGCCATAAGTATCTACACATCTTGAGGGAGCCCTCTGCGTAGCAGCTGTCGAGCCCCGGCGAGGCTGCGTCAGCGGTGTGTCAGACAGCCCGCAAACGCAGCCTCGCCGGGGCTCGACAGCTGCTACGCAATTTCACTTTGAAGATGTGTAGATACCTATGCTGCGATAGCGGTGTGTCTGCCAGCGGATGTGCCCACTGACCCACCGCTATCGCAGGCAAGCCAGCTTCCACATTTGATTGATGTTGTTTGTGAGACTCACAAAAAAGCCCGGCTGATCATCGATCAGCCGGGCTTTTTATTGTTTGAAGACGAGTTACTTCTTCAGACCGTAATGCTCATCCAGCATGCCAGGGGCGTTCGGCGTTTTTGGCGCGTAGTCCCGTGGAGGCTCCTGGTTTTCCCGCGGCGGGGTCAGGCGCTCCCGTGGCGCTTGCGGTGCATCGGAATGCAACGCGGCCAGCAGACGCTGACGGGTAATATCGTCGAGAGCCAGGCGGTTGGCACCATCGGCGAGGTGGTCCTGTACTTCCTGGTAGCTCTGGGTGAGCTTCTTGACCAAGGTCGCGGTGCTGTTGAAGTGGGTAACCACCTCATTCTGATAACTGTCAAAACGTTCCTGAATGTCATCCAACTGACGCTGCGTGCGGTTAGGCGCGGCATTCGGCAGCAGGCGAGCAACCAGGAATCCAATGGCGACACCGGCAACCAGGGCAAGAGTCGGCAACAACCAAACTAAGAGCGAGTGTTCCACGAGTCCTTCCTCTATAAACGGCTTTGCTTTACGTTAACGGCTCAAACCTGCGCTGTATACCGCGATTAAGCTCGCAATGATGCCATGCACAGACTTTTAGCTAGACGAGTCGACCCATTGAGAGGTCACGGAGTTCATCTCTTGCTCATGCGTGAAACCCCCGTTTTGATCGATGGCCCGGTAGGCCAATTGGAAGCCCTGTACCTGGATCACCCCGAGCCGCGTGGCTTGGCGCTGATCTGCCACCCTAACCCGGTGCAGGGCGGGACCATGCTTAATAAAGTTGTGTCGACCCTGCAGCGCACTGCCCGCGATGCTGGATTGATTACTTTGCGTTTCAATTACCGTGGTGTCGGCGCAAGTGCCGGCACCCACGACATGAGCACCGGTGAAGTGGACGATGCCGAAGCGGCTGCCAACTGGCTGCGGGAAAAACACCCCGAGCTGCCGATCACCTTGCTTGGTTTTTCCTTCGGTGGCTACGTCGCTGCCAGCCTCGGCGGTCGCCTGGAAGCCAAGGGCGAAAAACTGTCACATCTGTTCATGGTGGCCGCTGCGGTGATGCGCTTGAGCGACAACGACCTGCTGCCCCAGGGATGCCCATTGACCCTGATCCAGCCTGAAACCGACGAAGTGGTCGACCCACAACTCGTCTACGACTGGTCTGCCGCCCTGAAACGCCCCCATGAGCTGCTGAAAGTGGCAGAATGCGGACACTTTTTTCATGGCAAGCTCACCGATCTCAAGGATCTGGTCCTGCCGCGCCTCTCGAATTGATAGCAGTCTGATAAGCGATAACCCATGACGACTCGTACCCGTATTCTCACCGGCATCACCACCACCGGCACGCCGCACCTGGGCAACTACGCCGGTGCAATCCGCCCGGCGATCCTTGCCAGCCAGGACGCCAATGCCGATTCCTTCTACTTCCTGGCCGACTACCACGCCCTGATCAAATGCGATGACCCGCAGCGCATCCAGCGTTCGCGTATGGAAATCGCCGCGACCTGGCTGGCCGGTGGCCTGGATGTAAACCGGGTGACGTTCTATCGCCAGTCCGACATCCCGGAAATCCCCGAGCTGACGTGGCTGCTGACCTGCGTGGCCGCCAAGGGCCTGCTCAACCGCGCCCACGCCTACAAGGCCTCGGTGGACAAGAACGTGGAAACCGGCGAAGACCCGGACGCCGGCATCACCATGGGCCTGTACAGCTACCCGGTGCTGATGGCGGCGGACATCCTGATGTTCAATGCGCACAAGGTGCCGGTCGGCCGTGACCAGATCCAGCACGTGGAAATGGCCCGCGACATCGGCCAGCGCTTCAACCACCTGTTTGGCAACGGCAAAGAATTCTTCACCATGCCTGAGGCGTTGATCGAAGAAAGCGTCGCCACCTTGCCGGGCCTGGACGGCCGCAAGATGTCGAAAAGCTACGACAACACCATCCCGTTGTTCACCAGCGCCAAGGACATGAAAGACGCCATCTCGCGGATCGTCACCGACTCCCGCGCGCCAGGCGAAGCCAAGGATCCGGACAATTCGCACCTGTTCACCTTGTATCAGGCGTTTGCCAGCAAGGCCCAGGAAGAGGAATTCCGTGCCGAGCTGCAGCAAGGCCTGGGCTGGGGCGAGGCGAAAAGCCGTCTGTTCCAGCTGCTGGATGGCCAGTTGGGCGAAGCGCGCGAGCGCTACCACGCGCTGATGTCGCGCCCATCGGACATGGAAGACCTGCTGCTGGTCGGCGCCAAAAAGGCCCGTGCCGTGGCAGCGCCGTTCCTCGCCGAGCTGCGTGAAGCCGTTGGCCTGCGTTCGTTTGTCGAGCAAGCTGCGGCGCCGGTCGCTGCGAAGAAGAAAGCCGCAAAAGCCGCGCGCTTCGTGAGCTTTCGCGAAGACGACGGCAGCTTCCGCTTCCGCCTGTTGGCCGCCGATGGCGAGCAATTATTGCTTTCGCGTCATTTCGCCGACGGTAAAGCCGCAGGTGCCGTGACCAAGCAACTGCAAAACGGTGACGCGCTGGATGTGCGCCCTGAGGCCCTGAGCTTCAGCGTATGGCTGGACGGTAGCGTGGTGGCGGACAGCGCCGAGTTCGCCGACGAAGCGTCCCGCGATGCCGCCATCGCCGCGCTGCGCGTCGCGTTGACCCCCCTCGAGGATTAACCCGACCAAGGGTTGATTGCCATTATCCAGGGCCGTCGTTACAGTGACGGCCCGTTTTTGTTGCCTTGCTAACGAAATTATGACGCCCCTAGAACGATATCAAGCTGATTTGAAACGCCCTGAGTTCTTCCATGACGCGGCCCAGGAAACGGCAGTGCGTCATTTGCAGCGCCTGTACGACGACCTGGTCGCGGCCTCGCAAAGCAAGCCAGGGATGTTCAGCAAGCTGTTTGGCAAAAAAGACCACACGCCGGTCAAGGGCCTGTATTTCTGGGGTGGCGTGGGCCGTGGCAAGACCTACCTGGTGGATACGTTCTTCGAAGCGCTGCCGTTCAAGGAAAAGGTGCGGACGCACTTCCACCGCTTCATGAAGCGTGTGCACGAAGAGATGAAGACCCTGCCGGGCGAGAAAAACCCGTTGACCATCATCGCCAAGCGTTTCTCTGACGAGGCGCGGGTGATTTGCTTCGATGAATTTTTCGTCTCCGACATCACTGATGCCATGATCCTTGGCACGCTGATGGAAGAACTGTTCAAGAATGGCGTGACGCTGGTCGCCACCTCGAACATCGTGCCTGACGGTTTGTACAAGGACGGCCTGCAACGCGCACGCTTCCTGCCGGCCATCGCGCTGATCAAGCAGAACACCGAGATCGTCAACGTCGACAGCGGCGTCGACTACCGCCTGCGCCACCTGGAGCAAGCGGAGCTGTTCCACTTCCCGCTGAACGAAGCGGCCCATGAAAGCCTGAAAAAAAGCTTCCGTGCGCTGACGCCGGAATGCACCCAGGCGGTGGAAAACGACAAGCTGATGATCGAGAACCGCGAAATCATCGCGCTGCGTACCTGCGATGATGTGGCTTGGTTCGAGTTCCGCCAACTGTGCGACGGCCCGCGCAGCCAGAACGACTACATCGAACTGGGCAAGATCTTCCACGCGGTGATCTTGAGCGGCGTGGAGCAGATGAGCGTGACCACCGACGACATCGCGCGACGCTTTATCAACATGGTCGACGAGTTCTACGACCGTAACGTCAAGCTGATCATTTCGGCGGAAGTCGAGCTGAAGGATCTGTACACCGGTGGACGTTTGAACTTCGAGTTCCAGCGCACGCTGAGCCGTTTGTTGGAAATGCAGTCCCACGAGTTCCTGTCGCGCGGTCACAAACCGTAAACGAGAGTTCGAAATGAAAAAGGCCCGCAGCGATGCGGGCCTTTTTTCATGCGATCTTCTGAGCAATGCAGATCAACTGTGGGAGCCGGGCTTGCCCGCGATGGCGGCGTGTCAGTTACTTATTTACTGACGGATGTACCGCTATCACAGGCAAGCCAGCTCCCACATTAGCGTTGTGTTTGTCTTGGCTTACGCAGCCTGCTGGAACTGCTGGCGATACTGGTTCGGCGACAGTTCGGTGTGCTGCCTGAACAGCCTGGCAAAGAAACTCGCATCGTCATAACCCACCTCATAACTGATGGTCTTGATGCTCTTGCGGCTGCCCGAGAGCAGTCCCTTCGCCGTCTCAATCCGTAACCGTTGCAGGTAATGCAGCGGCTTGTCACCCGTGGCGGTCTGGAAGCGGCGCATGAAATTGCGGATGCTCATGCCGTGTTCCCGTGCCACATCTTCGAAGCGGAATTTGTCGGCGAAATGCTCTTCGAGCCAATGCTGGATCTGCAGGATGATCACGTCCTGGTGCAGCTTCTGCCCGCCAAACCCGATGCGTCCAGGTGCATAGCTGCGTTGCACTTCGTAGAGGATGTCGCGGGCCACGGCCTGGGCGATGTTGGCGCCGCAGAAACGCTCGATCAAGTAGATGTAGAGGTCGCACGCCGAGGTGGTGCCGCCAGCGCAATACAGGTTGTCGGCGTCGGTGAGGTGCTTGTCCTGGTTGAGCTGGACCTTGGGGAAGCGCTCGCTGAAGGCGTTGAAGAAACGCCAGTAGGTGGTCGCCTCCTTGCCGTCGAGCAGGCCGGCTTCCGCCAGCCAGAACACCCCGGTGGCTTCGCCGCACAACACCGCACCGCGGGCGTGTTGCTCGCGCAGCCACGGCAGCACTTGAGGGTAGCGCGCGCACAAGGCGTCGAAGTCATCCCAGAAGGCCGGTAATACGATGATGTCGGCGTCTTCCAGGCCGCCGTCCACCGGCATGATCACATCACTGAAGCTGCGCACCGATTGCCCGTCGGGGCTGACCAGTCGGGTCTCGAACGCAGGGGTCAGGCCCTGGCCCAGTTGCTTGCCGTAACGCAGGCTGGCGAGGTGGAAGAAATCTTTGGCTTGCATGAGGGTTGAAGCGAATACCCGATCAATGGCCAAAATGCTGACGCGCCGCAACGGCGTGGAGATTTGGTTAGACATAATTTCATTTATTCTTATAGGGGAAAGTGGTCACCAGACGGCTGGATCGTCTTATTTTTTGTCGCATGTGTCCAGTGTCCCGTGATGCCTTCGCGGCATAGTCTCTGTGGGTTCGTCTTTGTCCGACAATCCACGCAGGTGACCCATGATTCCCAGAACCTTGTTCAGCCCGGAACACCAACTCTTCCGCGAAAGCGTGCGTACCTTCCTTGAAAAAGACGCCGCGCCGTTCCATGGGCAATGGGAGAAACAGGGCTACATCGACCGCAACTTGTGGAGCAAGGCGGGGGAGGCGGGGATGCTGTGTTCCCATCTGCCGGAGGAATACGGCGGGCTGGGCGCGGACTTTTTGTACAGCGCGGTGGTGATCGAGGAGATCAGCCGGCTGGGCCTCACTGGCATCGGTTTTTCCCTGCACTCGGATATTGTGGCGCCCTACATCCTGCATTACGGCAGCGAGGCGCTGAAGCACAAATACCTGCCCAAGTTGATCTCCGGCGAGAGGGTCACGGCTATTGCCATGACTGAACCGGGGGCGGGTTCCGACCTGCAAGGGGTCAAGACCACGGCGGTGCTGGAGGGCGATGAGTATGTGATCAACGGCTCCAAGACGTTTATTACCAATGGCTACCTGGCCGAGTTGGTCATCGTCGTCGCCAAGACCGACCCCAAGGCCGGTGCCAAGGGCACCAGCCTGTTCCTGGTGGACGCCGACACACCGGGCTTCGCCAAGGGCAAGCGCCTGGAGAAGGTGGGCATGAAGGCCCAGGACACATCGGAGCTGTTCTTCCAGGACGTGCGTGTGCCCAAGGAAAACCTGTTGGGCCAGGCGGGCATGGGCTTTGCGTACTTGATGCAGGAGTTGCCTCAGGAGCGATTGACCGTGGCGATTGGTGCCTTGTCATCTGCTGAGGCCGCTTTGCAGTGGACGCTGGAATACACCCGCGAACGCAAGGCGTTCGGCAAGGCAATTGCGGATTTCCAGAACACCCGCTTCAAGCTGGCGGAGATGGCCACCGAGATTCAGATCGGCCGCGTGTTTGTGGACAAGTGCATGGCGTTGCACCTGGAAGGCAAGCTGGATGTGCCTACGGCAGCGATGGCTAAGTACTGGGCCACGGACTTGCAGTGCAAGGTGCTCGATGAGTGCGTGCAGCTGCACGGCGGCTACGGCTTCATGTGGGAATACCCGATCGCCCGGGCCTGGGCGGATGCGCGGGTGCAGCGGATTTATGCGGGGACCAATGAGATCATGAAGGAGATTATTGCGCGGGCGCTTTGATCTTGTGGTGCTTTTGACGTCGCCATCGCAGGCAAGCCAGCTCCCACATTTGACGGTGTTCACAAATCAAAATGTGGGAGCTGGCTTGCCTGCGATAGCGATCTAACGATCAATCAAGGCGCTGGATTCGGATGATCCTTCTGAATCGCCTCAATCCCCTCCAGCACCTCTTTCGACAGCTTCAGATCAGCACTGGCAATGTTGCTGTCCAGCTGCTCCAGGCTTGTCGCCCCGATGATGTTGCTGGTCACAAACGGCTGCTGCGTGACAAACGCCAAGGCCATCTGCGCCGGGTCCAGACCATGCTCCCGAGCCAGCGCCACATAACGGCTGCACGCTGCTTCCGACTGCGGGTTGAAGTAGCGGCTGAAGCGGCTGTATTCCGTCAGGCGCGCTTTTGCAGGGCGCGCGCCGTTCTCGTACTTGCCGCTGAGCATGCCGAACGCCAGTGGCGAATACGCCAGCAAACCGCACTGTTCACGAATCGCGACTTCCGCCAAACCCACCTCGAAACTGCGGTTGAGCAGGTTGTACGGGTTCTGGATCGACACCGCGCGGCTCCAGCCACGGGCTTCGGCCAGGGCGAGGAATTTCATGGTGCCCCACGGCGTTTCATTGGACAGGCCGATGTGGCGGATCTTGCCGGCCTTCACTTGCTCGTCCAGCGCTTCGAGGGTTTCCTCCAGAGGGGTGAGGTCGTCTTCGTCCTTGTGCTTGTAGCTCAGTTGGCCGAAGAAGTTGGTGCTGCGCTCCGGCCAGTGCAGTTGGTAAAGGTCGATCCAATCGGTTTGCAGGCGCTTGAGGCTGGCATCCAGGGCTTCGACGATGTGCTTGCGGTTGTGGCGCAGGTGGCCGTCGCGGATGTAATCAATGGTGTTGCCGGGGCCGGCAATCTTGCTGGCAAGGATCCAGTCGGCCCGGTCGCCACGGCTTTTGAAGTAATTACCGATATAACGCTCGGTGGTGGCATAGGTGTCGGCCTTGGGCGGCACCGGGTACATTTCTGCGGTGTCGAGGAAGTTGATCCCCGCGGCCTTGGCCCGTTCGATCTGTGCGAAGGCCTCTGCCTCGCTGTTCTGCTCGCCCCAGGTCATGGTGCCCAAGGCTATCGCGCTCACGTTCAGATCCGTACGGCCCAGCTGTCGATAATCCATCGGGTACTCCTTCAGGGAAAACAATCATAAAAGCAGGTTGAATTTTTTTTCGCAATCTGCATAATTGCCCACCTCTTTCTGCAGTGGAAGTGATGCGCCGTCTGCCGAAGAATCTTGCCGTTGAACGGACGCGCCGACCCGAGCCCCCGATAGCGTCTGTATCCGGCTGCCTTTGACTTGTCAAAGTACGCACTATTCAGTAAGATCCGCCGTCTAATTTACAGGGCGGCCCCTGAGGCTATTAAAGAATGACAACTTTTACTGCAAAACCGGAAACAGTTCAGCGCGACTGGTTTGTCGTCGACGCCGCTGGTCAGACCCTGGGTCGTCTGGCCACTGAAGTCGCCAGCCGTCTGCGTGGCAAGCACAAGCCTGAGTACACCCCTCACGTTGACACCGGTGACTACATCGTGATCATCAACGCTGAGCAGGTACGTGTTACCGGCAACAAAGCGCAAGACAAAATGTACTACCGTCACTCCGGTTTCCCAGGCGGTATCAAGTCTTCGAACTTCGAAGGTCTGATTTCCAAGAAGCCTGAAGCCCCGATCGAAATCGCGGTCAAAGGCATGCTGCCGAAGGGCCCACTGGGTCGCGATATGTTTCGCAAGCTGAAAGTCTATGCGGGCGCTGTACACCCTCATGCTGCTCAGCAGCCCCAAGAACTGAAGTTTTAACGGAATAGTTCATTATGTCGGCGACTCAAAATTACGGCACTGGCCGTCGCAAAACCGCAACCGCACGCGTTTTCCTGCGTCCGGGCACTGGTAACATCTCGATCAACAACCGCACTCTGGAAAATTTCTTCGGTCGCGAAACTGCCCGCATGGTAGTTCGTCAGCCGCTGGAACTGACCGAGACCGTTGAAAAGTTCGACATCTACGTCACCGTTATCGGTGGCGGTGTAAGTGGTCAAGCTGGCGCAATCCGCCACGGTATCACTCGCGCTCTGATGCAGTACGACGAAACCCTGCGTGGCGCTCTGCGCAAAGCTGGCTTCGTGACTCGCGATGCCCGTGAAGTTGAACGTAAGAAAGTCGGTCTGCGTAAAGCGCGTAAGCGTCCGCAGTACTCGAAGCGTTAATTCGCTTTACGTTCCACAAAAGCGCCCAGCCTCCTCACGGAGCTGGGCGTTTTTTATTGCCTGCGATTTATGCATAAAAATCGCCGTGACAACTTGCCACATCCGTAGACCCCCTATACTACAAGGCCTGGAGGCGGAGCCCCGGGCAATTCCCTTGTCATACGTGGGGCTTTTCATTACCATTCGGCAAAATTTTTATAAGTTCAGATTTAATACTTAGTAGACGCCTGATTTAACAGGCCAAAAAGCTGATGGGAGAGGACTGAATGAGCAATGACGGCGTGAATGCAGGCCGGCGTCGCTTCTTGGTAGCAGCCACATCCGTGGTGGGTGCTGCAGGAGCGGTGGGGGCTGCGGTCCCGTTCGTGGGGTCATGGTTTCCCAGTGCCAAGGCGAAAGCCGCAGGTGCACCGGTGAAGGTGAATATCAGCAAGATCGAGCCAGGCCAGCAGATGATTGCTGAATGGCGCGGCCAGCCGGTCTTCATTGTTCGTCGTACCGAGGAAATCCTGGGGAATCTCAAGAAGATCGAGGGCCAGTTGTCTGACCCCAAGTCCGAGAAGTCCGACCAACCCGCCTACGCCAAGAACGAAGCACGTTCGATCAAGCCAGAGATCCTGCTGCTGGTTGGTCTGTGCACCCATTTGGGATGCTCGCCAACCTTCCGCCCGGAAGTCGCTCCTGTGGACCTGGGCAAGGATTGGGTCGGTGGTTATTTCTGCCCCTGCCACGGTTCCCACTACGACCTCGCCGGCCGTGTCTACAAATCCCAGCCTGCGCCTTTGAACTTGCCGGTTCCTCCGCACGAGTACGAATCTGACGACATCATTGTCATTGGCCTCGATAAGGAGAACGCGTCATGAGTAAGTTCATGGATTGGGTGGATGCGCGCTTCCCCGCCACTAAAATGTGGGAAGACCATCTCAGCAAGTATTACGCGCCGAAAAACTTCAACTTCTTCTACTTCTTCGGCTCCCTGGCCCTGCTGGTGCTGGTTAACCAGATCATCACTGGCGTCTGGCTGACGATGAGCTACACGCCGTCGGCGGAGGAGGCGTTTGCTTCCGTTGAAGGCATCATGCGAGACGTCAACCACGGCGCCATCCTGCGTTTGCTGCATGCGGTCGGTGCGTCGATGTTCTTCATCGTCGTCTACCTGCATATGTTCCGTGGCCTGCTCTACGGCTCGTACCAGAAACCTCGCGAGCTGGTGTGGGTCTTCGGCATGCTGATCTACCTGGCGCTGATGGCCGAAGCCTTCATGGGTTACCTGCTGCCTTGGGGTCAGATGTCGTATTGGGGCGCCCAGGTGATCATCTCGCTGTTTGGGGCAATTCCAGTAATTGGCAACGACCTGACGCAGTGGATCCGTGGTGACTACCTGATCTCCGGCATCACCCTGAACCGCTTCTTCGCCCTGCACGTGGTGGCATTGCCCATCGTGATTCTGGGCTTGGTGGTGCTGCACATCCTGGCGCTGCACGAAGTGGGTTCCAACAACCCGGACGGCGTGGACATCAAGAAGCACAAGGACGAAAACGGCATCCCGCTGGACGGCATCCCGTTCCACCCTTACTACACCGTCAAAGACATTGTCGGCGTCGTGGTGTTCCTGTTCGTGTTCTGCTCGATCGTGTTCTTTTTCCCGGAGATGGGTGGTTATTTCCTGGAGAAACCTAACTTCGAACAGGCCAACGCCTTCAAGACGCCTGAGCACATTGCCCCGGTTTGGTACTTCACACCGTTCTACGCAATCTTGCGCGCAATCCCCGACAAACTCATGGGCGTGATCGCCATGGGCGCGGCCATTGCGGTGCTCTTCGTGTTGCCTTGGCTCGACCGCAGCCCGGTCAAGTCCATGCGCTACAAGGGCTGGCTGAGCAAGATCTGGCTGTGGGTGTTCTGCATTTCGTTCGTGATCCTGGGTGTGCTGGGCGTATTGGCGCCGACGCCTGAGCGTACGTTGCTGTCGCAGGTCTGCACCTTCCTGTACTTCGCCTACTTCATTCTGATGCCGTTCTATACCCGGCTCGAGAAGACCAAACCGGTTCCGGAAAGGGTGACTGGCTGATGAAAAAGTTATTTGTTGCATTGATGCTTGCGGCCTTGCCGCTACTGTCCTTCGCTGCCGAACACGGCGGCCCGGAACTGGAAAAAGTCGATATCGACGTGTCGGACAAAGCCGCCCTGCAGGACGGCGCGCGGACGTTCGCCAACTACTGCATGGGCTGTCACAGCGCCAAGTTCCAGCGTTATGAGCGTGTCGCCGATGACCTTGGCATTCCTCATGAAACGATGCTGGAGAAGCTGGTGTTCACCGGGGCCAAGATCGGCGACCACATGAACATCGGCATGAAGCCTGCGGATGCCAAGGCCTGGTTCGGTGCTGCACCGCCTGACCTGACCCTGGTGGCGCGCGTGCGCGGTACCGATTGGCTGTATGGCTACCTGAAATCCTTCTATGAAGACCCGGCGCGTCCTTACCAGGTCAACAACCGCGTGTTCCCGAACGTCGGCATGCCTAACGTTCTGGTCGGCCTGCAAGGCAAGCAAGTGGTAGGATGCAAGCAGATTCAGGTCGTTGAAGACGGCAAGAAGCAATACGATCCGTTGACCGGCACGCCGTTGACTCATGAAGCGTGCGATCAACTGACGATAGAGACTCCAGGTTCCCAGACTGAGGAGCAGTTCGACGGGACGGTCAAGAACCTCGTGACCTTCCTGGCCTACTCTGCCAACCCGGTCAAATTGCAGCATCAGCGCATCGGTACGTATGTGTTGCTGTACCTGGCTTTCTTCTTCGTATTCGCCTATCTGCTCAAACGCGAATACTGGAAGGATGTGCATTGATCCAACCGTAAGCAATTGCTGTTAATCTTGCGCGCCCAGCGGCATCTCTGAACACGTAGCGATCTGGTTGTACCAGGCGTTATAGAGATGCTCTCTGGGCGCGCTCGTTTTTGAGCTTTCGATAATTTCAACAAGCGAGGAGGACCGCCATGGGCGTGACCAACCGGTTGGCCTGTTACTCCGACCCCGCCGACCACTATTCCCACCGAGTACGCATCGTGCTCGCAGAGAAGGGTGTCAGCGCCGAGATCATCAGTGTGGAGGCAGGTCGTCACCCACCGAAACTGATCGAAGTGAACCCTTACGGCAGCTTGCCCACCCTGGTCGATCGTGACCTGGCGTTGTGGGAGTCAACCGTGGTGATGGAATACCTGGATGAGCGTTACCCGCATCCACCTTTGCTGCCGGTGTACCCGGTGGCGCGTGCCAACAGCCGCCTGCTGATCCATCGGATCCAGCGTGACTGGTGCGGGCTGGTGGATGTGATTCTGGACACACGCAGCAAAGAGCCGGCACGCGTGCAGGCGCGTAAGGAATTGCGCGAGAGCCTCACCGGTGTTTCGCCGTTGTTCGCCGACAAACCTTTTTTCCTCAGCGAGGAACAAAGCTTGGTGGATTGCTGCCTATTACCGATACTCTGGCGCTTGCCGATTCTCGGTATTGAACTGCCGCGGCCGGCCAAGCCGCTGCTTGATTATATGGAGCGCCAGTTTGCGCGTGAGGCTTTCCAGGCGAGTCTGTCTGGTGTCGAACGCGATATGCGCTAAGGCTTAAGGAGCCGCTGATGAACTCCAGTCGACCCTACCTGGTCCGCGCGCTCTATGAGTGGATTGTGGACAACGATTGCACCCCGCACATGCTGGTCAATTCTGAATTTGCTGCGGTTCAGGTACCGCAGGGTTTTGCCAGCGACGGGCAGATTGTGCTGAATGTATCGCCGAGCGCCGTGCGCCACCTGCACATGGACAACGAAGCCGTGAGCTTCGAAGGGCGTTTCGGCGGCGTGCCGCATACGCTGTACGTGCCGATTGGCGCCATCCTCGGCATTTATGCCCGGGAGAACGGCCAAGGCATGGTGTTCGATCTGGAGTCGCCTTTCGAGGATGACGAAGCGATCGAAGCAGAAGATGGCGACGATCTGCCGCCACCGGATTCCGAGCCGCCGCGCCCTAGCGGCCGGCCAAGCCTGAAAGTCGTGAAGTAACCGGTTTTCACCCTCGGGTGAGCCTCAAAAATGCCTCGACCTGTGTCGGGGCATTTTTTTGCGCGCAGGATATAAATGAAAGTCGTGCCCGGGCAGTGATCGTACAACCGCCATGGGCTATGATGCGTGTTCAAGTTCGCCGAGAAAAATGGATCATCATGGATAACGCCGCCACCGCCCCTCGTCTTCCCCGCAAGCGTCGCAGCCTTGCCCAGGAATTGGTCACGGTGTTGTCCGAGCAGATCCGCGACGGTCAGCTCAAACGTGGCGATAAACTGCCCACCGAGTCGGCGATCATGGAGGCCCATGGGGTCAGCCGCACCGTGGTGCGTGAGGCCATCTCACGCTTGCAAGCGGCGGGGCAGGTCGAGACCCGTCATGGTATCGGCACGTTTGTGCTGGATACGCCGAGCCCAAGCGGCTTCCGTATCGACCCGGCCACCGTGGTAACCCTGCGTGATGTGCTGGCGATTCTGGAATTGCGGATCAGCCTGGAAGTCGAATCCGCTGGTTTGGCCGCCTTGCGCCGCAGCGATGAACAGCTGGCAGCCATGCGTGCGGCACTCGATGCCCTGAATGAAAGCGCGGCCCACGCTGGAGATGCGGTGGCGTCTGATTTTGCGTTCCACCTCGAAATTGCGCTGTCGACCGGCAACCGCTACTTCACCGATATCATGACCCACTTGGGCACCAGCATCATTCCGCGGACCCGTTTGAATTCTGCGCGCCTGGCCCATGATGACCAGCAACATTACATGGGGCGTTTGAGCCGCGAACACGAAGAGATTTATGAGGCGATTGCGCGCCGGGATTCAGATGCGGCGCGGGCGGCGATGCGGTTGCATTTGACGAATAGTCGGGAGCGGCTGCGCCATGCTCATGAAGAGGCGGAGGCGCAGCGGGGGTAATTCTGGTAACAGTGAATTAACTATTCAGGCGAGGGTGAAGTCGATTTGGTCGACATTGCCTCCGTTGATTACGAAGTTCTTGGCTACGACCTCCAGAGCTGGATCACCATCAAGTTCAATCGTGTCCCCGATGTTGGGCAGGTCGGTAGCGTCAACGTTATGAGTCGCCGATTTAGATTTGTTGGAACGGGATTTAAAGGTGCACTTTTTAGTAGCCATGATATGCCTCACTGATTTTAGGATGAGTGAATGGCCTCCAAGGTGTTTGCGCCTCTTTTCGCGAAAGAGGTAACCCGGCGGTCGAATGCAAGCTACTGGCAGTTGATTCACCTGCGATACTGTCAGAAATGACAGTGGCGACGAGCGGTCCCATGCGCGCGTCTGCACACACACATGGGATTTCTGTTAACTCAAGGCTGCGGTGCGTTCGGCGTGTAGTCCTTCAACAACAAATACGTACTCCACCCCCACCAATCATTCGTCCAGTGCTTGTCGTTCAAGTCATTTACATCCTTACGACGCAGCACCTTGTCCCCCTCCATCTTGAACAGCGGTGAGAAGTTGTTCGCCGGGTTCTGCGCGGCATTCAGGTCCGGCACATACAGCGGCGCCTTGAAGTTGGCCGGGGAGGGCGCCACACCACTGATAAAGGTGTCGAAGACCTCATCCGCCGAAGCCTGCACTGCGCGTTTAACCTGCCCCCGGTTGTCCGCGTCGATGGCGTCGAAGTAGCGTTTATCCCCATAAGCGTGCCACTGATCTCCCAGGGCATTGCGCACCTTGAGCCCGAACTTGCTGTCTTCATCGTGCATGAAACGGCTGATCAGCGAGCCTAATTCACCGGGCGTTACCACTGCCGCCAACTGCTTGCGCGGAACCCGCAAGTGGCCTGCGGAAAACAGATCGGTCAAAAAGTGATCAGCAAAGCTGTTCATGGCATACGCCAGTTCCAAGGCCTGGTCGGTGCCGGTTTGGTGAGCCACCACGGCTTGTTGCAGCGCCGCCGTATGCCCCGCCAAATAGGCCGACAGCGCCCATTCGCCAAAGTGGTCGGCATTGTCCGCCGCCAGTTTCAGGTAGCGGCCCAACGGAACAAGCGCCGACACCGCGCTGCCACCGCCAGTGATGCGGTTCCATTCCTCAGACAACGTATCGCCCAGGGCGTCGTAGGCCTCATGGGCTTGCTTGCCGTCCTTTATCACCTGCTTGACCGCAGTGATCTCCTTTTGCATCACCGCCAGGATCTTGTGTGCTTCTTCTCGCGAAGCGGGCAGCACGGCCAGCGAGTTGAAAGCGGCAGTGAAGCGCTGCACGCGCTCGGCCGGCGACGCGCCATCGCTGATGGGCTGGCCGGGGATGCCATAGAAGTCGCCGCCCAGGGCGATCACTTGGCCATAGGTGAGCGCCAAGCCGTTGGGCAGGTGCAGTTCGACTTGGCGCGCGGGGATCGCCGGTGCGTCCTTGACGAAGCGCAACAGGGTGTCATCGCCGATGGCAGTGTGTTCACCGCCCTCGAAACGTAGGGTAGGCGGTTTTTTTTCGGGTGCTGCGAGTTCAAGACCTGACATGTTAGCTCCTTGCTATGTCGTAGGAATCTTTCGTGATAACTGTATGCGCATACAGTATTGGCGAGCTTAGAGGAAAAATTTCCTACGTCAAGGAGGCGGCTCTAAACACCTTGCGGATGAAGTTTGATGAATTGCAGTTGACGAATATTTTTATAGTTGTACGATGACGTACGACATCACCAAAACCAACAATAACCTTTCGACAGAAAGTCTTTACCCAGGGTGTTCGAATAATGAATCCACAAGAACTGAAGTCCATCCTCTCCCACGGTCTGCTCTCTTTTCCGGTGACCGATTTCAATGCCCAGGGTGACTTTCACCAGGCGGGCTACATCAAGCGTCTAGAGTGGCTGGCCCCGTATGGCGCGACCGCCTTGTTCGCCGCCGGCGGCACGGGTGAGTTTTTCTCCCTCGCGGCCAGCGAATATTCCCAGGTGGTGAAAACCGCCGTTGATACCTGCGCGACCAGCGTGCCGATCCTCGCCGGCGTGGGCGGTTCGACTCGCCAAGCTATCGAGTACGCTCAAGAGGCCGAGCGTCTGGGGGCCAAAGGCCTGCTGTTGCTGCCGCACTACCTCACCGAAGCCAGTCAGGACGGCGTTGCCGCCCACGTTGAAGCCGTGTGCAAATCGGTCAAGATCGGCGTGGTGGTCTACAACCGCAATGTCTGCCGCCTGACCGCACCGCTGCTGGAACGTCTGGCCGAGCGCTGTCCGAACCTGATCGGCTACAAAGACGGCCTGGGTGACATTGAGTTGATGGTGTCGATCCGCCGTCGCCTCGGTGACCGTTTCAGCTACCTTGGCGGCCTGCCGACTGCAGAGGTTTACGCCGCTGCCTACAAGGCCTTGGGAGTGCCGGTGTACTCCTCGGCGGTGTTCAACTTCATCCCGAAAACCGCGATGGATTTCTATCACGCAATTGCCCGCGAAGATCACGCTACCGTTGGCAAAATCATCGACGACTTCTTCCTGCCATACCTGGACATCCGTAACCGCAAATCCGGTTATGCCGTGAGTATCGTCAAGGCCGGTGCAAAAATCGCAGGCTATGACGCCGGCCCGGTGCGTACGCCGCTGACCGACCTGTTGCCGGAAGAATACGAAGCCCTGGCCGCGCTGATCGACAAGCAAGGCCCGCAATAACCTATCTATAAGGCCGCTGAGCAATCAGCGGCCTTTTGCGTCAGGAGAAGATTCGTGTCCCAAGCCCAACGTTTTGACAACTACATCAACGGCCAATGGGTGGCCGGCGCTGACTATTGCGTCAACCTCAACCCGTCGGAGTTGTCCGATGTCATTGGTGAATACGCCAAGGCTGATGTTGCCCAAGTCAACGCCGCCATCGATGCTGCTCGCGCGGCGTTCCCGGCCTGGTCCACTTCCGGCATTCAAGCGCGCCACGATGCCTTGGATAAAGTCGGCAGCGAAATCCTCGCGCGCCGCGAAGAGCTCGGCACCTTGCTGGCTCGTGAAGAGGGCAAGACCCTGCCCGAGGCCATCGGCGAAGTGACTCGCGCCGGTAACATTTTCAAGTTCTTCGCCGGCGAATGCCTGCGCTTGTCCGGTGACTACGTGCCGTCGGTACGCCCGGGCGTCAACGTTGAAGTCACTCGCGAAGCCTTGGGTGTGGTCGGCCTGATCACCCCGTGGAACTTCCCGATTGCCATCCCCGCGTGGAAGATCGCCCCAGCCCTGGCCTACGGCAACTGCGTAGTGATCAAGCCTGCTGAACTGGTACCGGGCTGCGCCTGGGCCCTGGCCGAAATCATCTCGCGCGCCGGTTTCCCTGCCGGTGTATTCAACTTGGTGATGGGCAGCGGTCGCGTAGTGGGCGATGTGCTGGTCAACAGCCCGAAAGTCGATGGCATCAGCTTCACCGGTTCTGTGGGTGTAGGTCGCCAGATCGCTGTCAGCTGTGTCTCGCGCCAGGCCAAAGTGCAGTTGGAAATGGGCGGCAAGAACCCGCAGATCATCCTCGACGATGCCGACCTCAAGCAGGCCGTCGAGCTTTCGGTACAGAGCGCGTTCTACTCCACCGGCCAGCGTTGCACCGCCTCCAGCCGCTTGATCGTCACCGCCGGTATTCACGACCAGTTCGTCGCGGCCATGGCGGAACGCATGAAGTCGATCAAAGTCGGCCACGCCTTGAAAAGCGGCACCGATATCGGCCCGGTCGTTTCCCAGGCCCAGTTGGACCAGGACCTCAAGTACATCGACATCGGCCAAAGCGAAGGTGCGCGGCTGGTCAGCGGTGGCGGCCTGGTGACCTGTGATACCGAAGGCTATTACCTGGCGCCGACGCTGTTTGCCGACAGCGAAGCCGCCATGCGCATCAGCCGTGAAGAAATCTTTGGCCCAGTCGCCAACGTTGTGCGCGTGGCGGACTACGACGCGGCGCTGGCCATGGCCAACGACACCGAGTTCGGTTTGTCGGCGGGCATTGCCACCACTTCCTTGAAGTACGCCAACCACTTCAAACGCCACTCCCAGGCCGGGATGGTGATGGTCAACCTGCCAACCGCGGGTGTGGATTATCACGTTCCATTCGGTGGCCGTAAGGGCTCATCCTATGGTTCGCGTGAGCAAGGTCGCTATGCGCAAGAGTTCTACACCGTGGTGAAGACCAGCTACATCGGTTCGTAACAGCGACACCAGGTGGGGGCCAGATGCCTGCTGGCTCCCCCAACAAAAAAACAGAAAACCATTACCCGCAAAAAAAATAATTAGTGGGAGTACTTCTACATGCAAGCGACCAAGCCGACCCACGTCCGCTATTTGATCCTGCTCATGCTGTTCCTGGTGACCACGATCAACTACGCCGACCGGGCCACCATCGCCATCGCAGGTTCCAGCCTGCAAAAAGACCTCGGCATCGACGCGGTCACCCTCGGTTACATTTTCTCCGCATTCGGTTGGGCCTACGTGGCCGGGCAAATCCCCGGCGGCTGGCTGCTGGACCGCTTCGGCTCGAAAAAAGTCTATGCCCTGAGCATCTTCACCTGGTCACTGTTCACTGTGCTGCAAGGCTATGTCGGTGAGTTCGGTGTCTCCACCGCTGTTGTTGCGCTGTTTATGCTGCGCTTCATGGTGGGCCTGGCCGAAGCGCCATCCTTCCCCGGTAACGCACGTATCGTGGCAGCGTGGTTCCCTACCGCTGAGCGCGGTACCGCCTCGGCGATCTTCAACTCGGCGCAATACTTCGCCACCGTGTTGTTCGCGCCACTGATGGGCTGGATCGTCTACCGCTTCGGCTGGCAGCACGTGTTTATCGTGATGGGCGTGATCGGCATTATCTTCTCGCTGATTTGGCTGAAAGTTATCCACAGCCCGCGCCAGCACCCGCTGATCAACGAAGCTGAGCTCAATCACATCGCCGCCAACGGCGCGATGGTCGATATGGATCAGGACAAAGGCAAGGGCAAGAAAACCGACGGTCCGAAGTGGGATTACATCCGCCAGTTGCTGACCAACCGCATGATGCTCGGCGTCTACTTGGGCCAGTACTGCATCAATGGCATCACTTATTTCTTCCTGACGTGGTTCCCGGTGTACCTAGTGCAGGACCGTGGCATGACCATCCTCAAGGCGGGTTTCATCGCCTCGTTGCCAGCGATCTGCGGGTTTATCGGTGGCGTGCTCGGTGGGGTGATTTCCGACTACCTGCTGCGCAAGGGCCATTCCCTGACGTTCGCGCGCAAAGCACCGATCATTGCCGGCCTGTTGGTCTCCAGCAGCATCATCGCGTGTAACTACGTTGACGTTGAGTGGATGGTCGTGGGCTTCATGGCGTTGGCCTTCTTCGGCAAAGGCGTTGGCGCACTGGGTTGGGCGGTAGTGTCCGACACTTCGCCGAAACAAATCGCCGGCCTCAGTGGCGGCTTGTTCAACACCTTCGGTAACCTGGCGTCGATCACCACGCCGATTGTCATCGGCTACATCATCGCCACCACTGGTTCGTTCAAGTGGGCCCTGGTGTTCGTCGGCGCCAACGCACTGGTGGCGGTATTCAGCTATCTGGTCATCGTCGGTCCGATCAAGCGTGTGGTGCTCAAAGAGCCGCCAGCCAAAGGCCCAGAGCTGACCAACCTTACCGAAGCGCATTCCTGAGGGGCGATGTAATGCAGTTGATTGAACATGCCGACTCGCCGCGCTCGATTCGTTTGCACGAGCGCGACAACGTGGTGATCGTGGTCAATGACCAGGGCGTACCGGCCGGGACGGAGTTCCCGGACGGCCTGGTGACCGTGGATTTCATCCCCCAGAGCCACAAGGTGACCCTGGAAGATATCCCTGAAGGCGGTCAGATAATTCGCTACGGCCAGACCATCGGTTACGCCTTGGCGCCGATTCCGCGCGGCAGTTGGGTGCAGGAAGATCAACTGCGCATGCCGACCGCGCCGCCGCTGGACAGCTTGCCGCTGTCCACTGAGGTGCCTGAGACCCAGGCGCCGCTTGAAGGGTTTACGTTCGAGGGATACCGCAATGCCGACGGCACCGTGGGCACGCGCAATATCCTCGGGATCACCACTACGGTGCAGTGCGTCACCGGGGTGCTGGACCATGCGGTCAAGCGCATCAAGGATGAGTTGCTGCCCAAGTACCCGCACGTCGACGACGTAGTGGCGCTGACCCACAGCTACGGCTGCGGGGTGGCGATCACGGCGACGGATGCCTACATCCCGATCCGTACCGTGCGTAACCTGGCGCGCAACCCGAACCTGGGCGGCGAAGCACTCGTGATCAGCCTGGGCTGCGAGAAATTGCAGGCCGGGCAGGTCATGCACGATAACGACAGCTCCGTCGACCTTAGCGAGCCGTGGCTGTATCGACTGCAGGACTCCAGCCACGGCTTCACCGAAATGATCGAGCAGATCATGGCGCTGGCCGAGACGCGCTTGAAGAAGCTCGACCAGCGTCGCCGGGAAACCGTGCCGGCGTCCGAGCTGATCCTGGGCATGCAGTGTGGCGGCAGTGATGCATTCTCCGGCATCACCGCCAACCCGGCGTTGGGCTATGCCTCGGATTTGCTGTTGCGGGCGGGGGCGACGGTGATGTTTTCCGAAGTCACTGAGGTGCGTGATGCCATCTACCTGCTGACTTCGCGTGCCGAGAGCAAGGAAGTTGCCCAGGAACTGGTCAGGGAAATGGACTGGTACGACCGTTACCTGGCCAAGGGCGAAGCGGATCGCAGCGCCAACACCACGCCGGGCAACAAGAAGGGCGGCTTGTCGAACATTGTCGAGAAGTCCTTGGGCTCTATCGTCAAATCCGGCAGCAGCGCAATTAATGGTGTGCTGGGCCCGGGCGAGCGTTTCAAGGGCAAGGGCCTGATCTTTTGCGCCACGCCGGCCAGTGACTTTGTGTGCGGCACCTTGCAACTGGCGGCGGGGATGAACCTGCACGTGTTCACCACCGGGCGTGGCACGCCTTATGGGCTGGCGATGGCGCCGGTGGTAAAGGTGTCGACCCGCACGGAGCTGGCGCAGCGCTGGCCGGACCTGATTGATATCGACGCCGGGCGTATTGCGACCGGGCGCGCGAGCATCGAGGAGTTGGGTTGGGAGTTGTTTCACTTCTACCTGGATGTGGCCAGCGGCAAAAAGCAGACGTGGGCGGAGCATCACAAGCTGCATAACGACATCACCTTGTTTAACCCTGCGCCGATTACTTGACTGTAGTGAGCGGGCTTGCCCCGCGCTGGGGGGCGAAGCCGCCCCAAACCCAGGCGACTGAGTTCCAACTGGAGAAACTCAGTGCCGGAGATGGGGCGGCTTGCCCCCCAGCGCGGGGCAAGCCCGCTCACTACAGGTATCTGGACCAGACGAAGCGGCCCGCACTGGCTTATCATTAGCCACCTAACGACGGTCACCAAGGTTCTCCCCGGCATGCTGGCAATTTTCCTCACCACCCTCACCATCACCGCGCCGGTGTTTGCCATGCTGTTCCTCGGTGTGCTGCTCAAGCGCATCAACTGGATCAACGACAACTTTATCCACACGGCTTCGTCCCTGGTGTTCAACGTCACCATGCCGGCGTTGCTGTTCCTCGGCATCCTGCATGCCGACCTGCATTCGGCGCTCAAGCCGGGCTTGCTGATTTACTTTTCCGTCGCCACCTTGCTCAGCTTTGCCCTGGCCTGGGGCTGGGCGATCTTTCGATGCAAGCGTGAAGACCGAGGCATCTACACCCAAGGCGCGTTTCGCGGCAACAACGGGGTGATCGGCCTGGCGCTCGCGGCCAGTATGTACGGCGACTACGGTATCTCCCTCGGCGCGATCCTCGCGGCGCTGGTGATCCTGTTCTACAACACGCTGTCGACCATTGTGCTGGCGGTGTACAGCCCGGTGATCAAGTCCGACCCGTGGAGCATTTTCAAAAGTGTGGTGGCCAACCCGCTGATCATCAGTGTGATCGTGGCTGCGCCGTTCGCCTATTTTCAAATCGGCCTGCCGGGCTGGCTGGAAAAATCCCTGCAGTACCTGGCAGACACTACGTTGCCACTGGCGTTGATCTGCATTGGCGGCACGTTGTCCCTGGCGGCATTGCGCAAGAGCGGCAACATGGCGTTGAGCGCGAGCTTGATGAAAATGGTCTGGCTCCCGGTCGTCGCCACTCTGGGGGCATGGTTGCTTGGCTTCCGAGGGCCAGAGTTGGGGATTTTGTTCCTGTACTTCGGCGCACCAACCGCCGCTGCAAGCTTCGTGATGGCCAGGGCGGCTGACGGTAACCATGAATTGGCGGCGGCGATTATCGTGATCACCACCTTGATGGCGGCGGTGACTACGAATATCGGGATTTTTGTGTTGCAGGCGGGTGGTTGGATCTGAGAGTGGCGGTGTGGTTCAGGGCCAATCGCAGGCAAGCCAGCTCCCACACTTTCAATGTATTCACAAATCAGAATGTGGGAGCTGGCTTGCCTGCGATAGCTATTTAAAAGTCACTGCTTATCGGCCTGATACGCCTCAATCACTTCCTGTGCCGCCCGAAACGCATCAATCGCCGCCGGCACACCGGCATACACCGCGCAATGCAGCAGCGCTTCGCGGATCTCTTCCACGGTGCAACCATTATTCAGAGCGCCCCGCACATGGCCCTTGAGTTCCTGCGGGCACTTGAGTGCGGTCAGGGCGGCGAGGGTGATCAGGCTGCGGGTTTTCAGCGGCAACCCTTCGCGGTTCCATACACTGCCCCAGGCATGTTCGTTGACGAAGTCCTGCAGCGGCTGGGTGAACTCGGTGGCATTGCCCAGGGCGCGGTCGACGAACACATCGCCCATGACCTGGCGACGCATTTCAACCCCGGGCTTTTTCTGATCGGTCATTGCGATTCCCTCTTGTGTTGGCGGCGCCAGGCTCGCAGCGTGCTGAACAACAGAAAAGCCACCAGCACTGGCAGGACATAAAACAACATCAGTTGCTCGAGCTTGTTGGCCAGGGGCATTCCGGTGGTGAACGCCATCACGTGCAGCCCGTACGCCAGGTACAGGCCCAGCAGCACCAAGCCTTCGGCGCGGGTCAGGCGGTAGCCGGTATAGAACATCGGCAGGCACAGCACCACGACAGCGAGCATCACCGGCAGGTCGAAGTCCAGGGCGTTGGGCGATACTGACAGCGGCGAAGGGGCGAGCATGGCGGTCAAGCCCAAGACGCCAAGCAGATTGAACAGGTTGCTGCCGATCACATTGCCCACGGCAATTTCCCGCTGCCCGCGCAGGGCGGCAATCAGCGAAGTCGCCAGGCACGGCAGCGAGGTGCCGACGCCGATCAGTGTCAGGCCAATCACACGCTCCGACAGGCCCAGATCGCCCGCCACATCCACCGCCGCGCCCAGCAGCAAATGCCCAGCCAGCACCAGGATCAACAACCCGCTGAGCATCTGCAGCACGCTGCTCAGCCAGGGTGCGCGGGCCACTGTGTCCAGCGTACGTGGGCGGCGAGAGTGACGGGTCTGGTAGTGCAAAACGCCGAGGTAAGCAGCCAGGGCCACGAGCAGCAACAGGCCGTCGGTGGGCGTAAGCTCTTCATTGGCCGCCAGGGTAAACACCAGCAGCCCGGCCAGGATCATCACTGGGATGTCCAGGCGCACCAGCTGGCGCGAGACTCGCAGCGGAATGATCAGCGCCGACAGGCCCAGGGTCACCAGGATGTTGAAGATGCTGCTGCCGATTACGCTGCCCACGGCGATGTCTGTATTGCCCGCCAGGGTGGCCTGCAGGCTGACGGTCATCTGTGGCGCGCTGCTGCCGAAGGAGACGATCGTCAGGCCGATGATCAGCGGCCGTACCTTGAGGCTTGCGGCCAGGCGCACGGCCGCGCGCACCAGGATTTCGGCGCCGATGATCAGTAGCAGCAGGCCGCTGACCAATTCCAGCAGGCTCCAGGGCGAGAGGGCGGTTAATCCAAAAATGGCCAGGGCTCCATCGTCAGTTGCTCAAGGCTTGTACGCGCACTCGCGCCGTACCGCTGCTGATCATGCCTAGCTGCTCGGCAGCCTTGCGTGAAAGATCGATCAAGCGCCCACGGGTGTGCGGGCCGCGATCATTGATGCGGACAACCACGGATTTGTCGTTGTCGAGATTGGTGACCTTGACCTGGGTACCGAACGGTAAGCGCCGGTGGGCGGCGGTCAGGCCGTATTGGTTGAAGGGTTCACCGCTGGCAGTCTTATTGCCGTGGTGTTTGGCGCCGTAATAGGAGGCGGTGCCGGTTTCGTCATAGCCGTTGGGGTTGATGACGCCGTTGGCGCAGCCGGCCAGTAGAGAGAACAAGGCCAGTAGGCCGAGTAGACGCTTCATTTTCAAGATGCCCCCGTCACAAATGTGGGAGCGGGCTTGCTCGCGAATGCGGTGTGTCAGCTAAATATTCATTTACTGATCCACCGCATTCGCGAGCAAGCCCGCTCCCACAGGGGGTCCGAGTAGAGCATGAAATCTCCCCCGGACCATTCATTGCTATCAGCCTTCAAGCTTGCTTTTCAGCAGCTCGTTCACTTGTTGCGGGTTGGCCTTGCCTTTGGAGGCTTTCATCGCCTGGCCCACAAAGAAGCCGAACATCTTGCCGCGCTTGGCTTCGTCTGCCGCACGGTATTGCTCGACCTGCTCGGCATTGGCCGCGAGCATTTCATCCAGAACGGCCGAAATCGCGCCGCTGTCGGTGACTTGCTTGAGGCCACGCTTCTCGATGATCTCGTCCGCGCTGCCTTCACCGCTGGCCATGGCTTCAAACACGGTCTTGGCGATTTTGCCGGAGATGGTGTTGTCCTTGATGCGCAGCAGCATGCCGCCCAGTTGCTCGGCGGTGACTGGCGCTTCGTCTATTTCCAGGCCCTGCTTGTTCAGCAGGCTGCCCAGCTCAACCATCACCCAGTTGGCCGCCAGCTTGGCGTCACCGGCAATGCTCACGACTTTTTCAAAGTAGTTGGCTTGTTCGCGGCTGGAGGCCAAAACGCTGGCATCGTAGACCGATAGGCCGAACTGCTCCTGGAAGCGCTCGCGTTTTTGCTGCGGCAGCTCCGGCAGGGTGGCGCGCACGTCATTGAGGAACGAGTCTTCGATGACCACCGGCAACAGGTCCGGATCGGGGAAGTAACGGTAGTCGTTGGCTTCCTCTTTGCTGCGCATGGCGCGGGTTTCGTCTTTGTTCGGGTCGTACAGGCGGGTTTGCTGGATGACCTTGCCGCCGTCTTCGATCAGTTCGATCTGGCGACGCACTTCGCTGTTGATCGCCTTCTCGATGAAGCGGAACGAGTTGACGTTCTTGATCTCGCAGCGGGTGCCGTACTCGGATTGGCCCTTGGGACGGATCGACACGTTGCAGTCGCAGCGCAGCGAGCCTTCGGCCATGTTGCCGTCGCAGATGCCCAGGTAGCGCACCAGCGCGTGGATCGTCTTGACGTAGGCCACGGCTTCCTTGGCGCTGCGCATGTCCGGCTCGGAGACGATTTCCAGCAGCGGCGTGCCGGCGCGGTTCAGGTCGATACCGGTCGCGCCCGGGAATTCTTCGTGCAGGCTCTTGCCAGCATCTTCTTCCAGGTGGGCGCGGGTGACGCCGACGCGCTTGATGGTGCCGTCTTCCAGAGGAATGTCCAGGTGGCCCTTGCCGACGATCGGCAATTCCATCTGGCTGATCTGGTAGCCCTTGGGCAGGTCCGGGTAAAAGTAGTTCTTGCGCGCGAACACGTTGTGCTGGCCGATCTCGGCGTCAATCGCCAGGCCGAACATCACCGCCATGCGCACCGCTTCCTGGTTCAGCACCGGCAGTACACCGGGCATGCCCAGGTCTACCAGGCTGGCCTGGGTGTTGGGCTCGGAGCCGAACGTGGTGGCGCTACCGGAGAAAATCTTCGATTGGGTGGCGAGCTGGGTATGAATCTCCAGCCCGATCACAACTTCCCATTGCATAGTGTTGTCCTCAGAAGCCGGTAGGGGTGCGGGTGTGCCAGTCGGTGTTCAACTGGTACTGGTGCGCCACATTGAGCAGGCGGCCTTCCTGGAAATACGGGGCGAGCAATTGCACGCCCACCGGCAGGCCATCGACGAAACCGGCAGGCATGGACAAGCCCGGCAAGCCCGCGAGGTTGGCGGTGATGGTGTACAGGTCTTCCAGGTACTCGGCGATCGGGTCGCCGGTCTTGGCACCGATCTTCCAGGCCGGGTTCGGCGTGGTTGGACCGAGGATCACGTCGACGTCTTCAAAGGCAGCCATGAAGTCGTTCTTGATCAGGCGACGGATTTTCTGCGCCTTCAGGTAGTAAGCGTCGTAGTAGCCAGCCGACAGGGCGTAGGCGCCGACCATGATGCGGCGTTGCACTTCGGCACCGAAGCCTTCGCCACGTGAGCGCTTATAAAGGTCGGTGAGGTCTTTCGGGTTTTCGCAGCGGTAGCCGAAGCGCACGCCATCGAAGCGCGACAGGTTGGATGACGCTTCTGCCGGGGCGATTACGTAGTACGCAGGAATCGCGTGCTGGTTGTTCGGCAGGCTGATTTCCTTGATCACAGCACCGAGGCTTTCCAGCGTCTTGACGCTGTTGTGCACCAGCTCCGCGATACGCGGGTCGAGGCCAGCGCTGAAGTATTCCTTTGGCACACCGATGCGCAGGCCTTTGAGCGAGGTGTTAAGGCTGGCGCTGTAGTCCGGCACGGGCTCATCGATGCTGGTGGAGTCCTGTTTATCGAAGCCTGCCATGCCTTGTAACAAAATCGCGCAGTCTTCGGCCGTGCGTGCCAGAGGGCCACCCTGATCGAGGCTGGACGCGTAGGCGATCATGCCCCAGCGGGAAACGCGACCGTACGTCGGCTTCAAACCGGTGAGGTTGGTGAACGCGGCCGGCTGGCGAATCGAGCCGCCGGTGTCGGTGGCGGTGGCGGCGGGCAGGAAGCGCGCAGCCACTGCGGCAGCCGAACCACCGGAGGAACCGCCGGGCACGTGGTCCAGGTTCCAGGGGTTTTTCACTGCGCCGTAGTAGCTCGACTCGTTGGCCGAACCCATGGCGAATTCGTCCATGTTGGTCTTGCCCAGGGTCACGGCGCCGGCGGCGGCCAGCTTGGACACCACGGTAGCGTCGTAGGGCGCCTTGAAGTTGTCGAGCATCTTCGAGCCGCAGCTGGTGCGAATGCCCTGGGTGCAGAACAAGTCCTTGTGGGCAATAGGTGCGCCCAGCAGCGCGCCATTTTCACCGTTGGCGCGACGTGCGTCGGCAGCCTTTGCCTGGCTCAAGGCCAGCTCTTCGGTGAGGCTGATGAAGCTGTTAACCTTTGGATCAAGCTCGGCGATACGCGCAAGCAGGGTCTTGGTCAGCTCTTCGGAAGAAAACTTTTTTTCGGCGAGACCGCGGGCGATCTCGGCCAGAGTCATGTGATGCATTGCAGGCTCTTTCCCTTTAGTCGATGACTTTCGGAACCAGGTACAGGCCGTTTTCGACCGCTGGCGCAATGGACTGGTAAGCCTCGCGATTATTACGCTCGGTCACGACGTCTGCGCGCAGGCGCTGGCTGGCTTCCAGTGGATGAGCCAGGGGCTCGATGCCGTCGGTATTCACGGCCTGCATTTGGTCGACCAGCCCGAGAATACTGTTCAGGGCTGCGGTGGTCTGTGGAAGATCGGCATCATTAAGGCCAAGCGAGGCCAGATGCGCGATTTTTTCCACGTCGGAGCGTTCAAGTGTCATGGGAATCTCCAGTGGAAAACAGAACGGAGGCTGTCCGTGTGTTAGATTGTCGGAACACTACCGCATTTCTACGGTCTTACGGCCGCGATTGTGGGGGTTGGTGCACAGAAAGTCGGCCAATTTAGCACATTGGCGCCTTGCCCAAAATCCCTGTCGTTGTTAGAGTTTGCCGCACTTTTTTACCCACGCGTTGCCTAGGGTCCCTTTCCCATGTTCAAGAAACTGCGTGGCATGTTTTCCAGCGATCTTTCCATTGACCTGGGCACTGCCAACACCCTTATTTACGTGCGCGAGCGCGGTATCGTCCTGAATGAGCCATCAGTTGTGGCCATTCGGACCCATGGTAATCAGAAAAGTGTCGTTGCCGTCGGCACCGAGGCCAAGCGCATGCTCGGCCGCACACCAGGCAATATTGCCGCCATTCGTCCGATGAAAGACGGCGTGATCGCTGACTTCAGTGTCTGCGAGAAGATGCTGCAGTACTTCATCAACAAGGTTCACGAAAACAGTTTCCTGCAGCCCAGCCCTCGTGTGCTGATCTGCGTTCCGTGCAAGTCCACCCAGGTTGAGCGTCGAGCCATCCGTGAATCGGCCCTCGGCGCCGGTGCCAGGGAAGTGTTCCTGATCGAAGAGCCAATGGCTGCTGCGATCGGTGCCGGCCTGCCGGTTGAAGAAGCCCGCGGTTCGATGGTAGTGGATATCGGTGGTGGTACCACTGAAATCGCCCTGATTTCCCTGAACGGTGTGGTGTATGCCGAATCCGTACGTGTAGGCGGCGACCGCTTCGACGAAGCGATCATCACCTATGTGCGTCGTAACTACGGCAGCCTGATCGGCGAATCCACCGCTGAGCGCATCAAGCAGGAAATCGGTACCGCTTACCCGGGCGGCGAAGTGCGCGAAGTTGATGTTCGCGGTCGCAACCTGGCCGAAGGCGTTCCACGTGCTTTCACCCTGAACTCCAATGAGGTGCTGGAAGCTCTGCAAGAGTCCCTGGCCACCATCGTTCAGGCTGTGAAGAGCGCCCTGGAGCAATCGCCGCCGGAACTGGCTTCCGACATCGCCGAGCGTGGCCTGGTGTTGACCGGTGGTGGCGCCTTGCTGCGCGACCTCGACAAACTGCTGGCCCAGGAAACCGGCCTGCCGGTGATCGTCGCCGAAGACCCGCTGACCTGCGTCGCCCGTGGCGGTGGCCGTGCACTGGAAATGATGGATAAACACACCATGGACCTGCTCTCCAGCGAATGAGTCGTTGCTGGTAAGCCCATGTTTCGCCCGCAGGCAGCACTTTGCAGTGCTGCCTGTTGGCGTTTATCTTCTTCAATCTGCATCCAGGCCGGTTAGATGCCGTATGAATAAAGAGAACATTTGCCTGGGAGGAGCGGCCTATTAAACCGCTTTTCGCCAAAGGCCCCTCATTGGGCGTGCGCCTGTTGGTGCTGGTCGTGCTTTCGGTCGCGCTGATGGTGGTCGATGCTCGCTTTGCACTGCTTAAGCCCGTGCGCAGCCAAATGTCGCTGGTGTTGATGCAGACCTACTGGATCACCGACCTGCCGCAACGTCTGTACCAGGGCGTGGCCAGCCAATTTGGCAGCCGCACTGAGCTGGTTGCCGAAAATGAAAAACTCAAGACCGAAAACCTGCTGTTGCAGGGGCGCATGCAAAAGCTCGCGGCCCTCACCGAGCAGAACGTTCGGCTGCGCGAGTTGCTCAATTCCTCCGCGCTGGTCAACGAAAAGGTCGAAGTGGCCGAGTTGATCGGCATGGACCCCAACCCCTTCACCCACCGCATCATCATCAACAAGGGTGAGCGCGACGGTGTGGTCCTCGGCCAGCCGGTGCTTGATGCACGTGGCCTGATGGGCCAGGTGGTTGAGCTGATGCCCTACACCTCGCGGGTATTGCTGCTGACGGACACCACCCACAGCATTCCGGTGCAGGTCAACCGCAACGGCCTGCGTGCGATTGCCAGCGGCACCGGCAACCCCGAGCGCCTGGAACTGCGCCATGTGGCCGATACCGCCGACATCAAGGAAGGCGACCTGTTGGTCAGCTCCGGCCTGGGTCAGCGGTTCCCAGCGGGTTATCCGGTGGCGACGGTGAAGGAAGTCATCCACGATTCCGGTCAGCCGTTCGCCATTGTGCGTGCCGTGCCGACTGCCGCCTTGAACCGCAGCCGCTACCTGCTGCTGGTGTTCAGCGACAATCGCACCCCGGAAGAGCGCGCCAACGACGCCGCCCAGGCTCAGGAAGCGGAAGACCAGAAGAACGGCACGGCGCCGATCATTCCTGCCACCGTGCCCAAGCCTTCCACTGCCGTACCGGCTACGCCTGCGGTGGCACCGGCCGTGGCTACGCCCGTCAAGCCTGCAGCGCACCCGGTCAAACCGGCCACGACCAAACCACCCGCGTCGACGCCGGCTGCCGCAACACCCGTGACTAAACCGCCTGCTGCTGCTCCGGCTGCGCGCCCAGCGGCTACCGCCCCGGCAACCACGCGGCAGAGGGAGGAATAATGGCCGGTACTCATTCGCAAAATGGCTGGATTGTCTGGCTGACCTTCGCCATCGGCCTGCTGCTCAGCGTTTCGCCGCTGCCACAGTTCATGGAAATCCTGCGCCCGCTCTGGCTGGCGCTGCTGCTGGCCTTCTGGTCGCTGAACCTGCCGCATAAAGTCGGCATGGTCACCGCCATGTTCCTGGGCTTGGCGGAAGATGTGCTCTATGGCACCTTGCTGGGCCAGAACGCATTGATCCTGACCCTGATCACTTTCCTGGTGCTGTCGTTGCAGCAGCGTCTGCGCATGTTCCCGATGTGGCAGCAGTGCCTGGTGATCCTGGTGATTTTCGGCCTGGCGCAGCTTGTTCAGCTGTGGCTCAGCGCCTTGACCGGTAACCGGCAGCCGACCTTGGCGCTGGTATTGCCGGCCCTGGTCAGCGCCTTGCTGTGGCCGTGGATCAGTTTTGGTCTGCGTGGGTTGCGTCGTCGCTATAAGATCAATTGAATGGATTGCGAGGCTCTGCCTGGTTATCGAACCCTACAGGGAGAGTCTGCAATGAATTCGCTTTACCTGGCCTCGGGCTCACCGAGGCGGCGTGAACTGCTGACCCAGATCGGTGTGCCTTTCACCGTGGTCAGCGCCGCCATTGATGAAACCCCTCTCACAAACGAATCTGCTGTTTCCTACGTCGAGCGTTTAGCGCGGGGCAAGGCAGCGGCGGGTTTTGCTGCGCTTGAACACCCTGCTGGCGCCTGTGTGCTGGGGGCCGACACTGCCGTGATCGTCGATGGCCAGATCCTCGGCAAACCTGTGGACCAGGCCGATGCCTTGGCGATGTTGATGGCCCTGTCGGGGCGTGAACACGAAGTGCTCACCGCCATATCCCTTACCGACGGCCAGCGTTGCGAAACCCGATGTGTCAGCAGTCGTGTGCTTTTTCGTGGGATTTCTGTCGAGGAGGCTACAACCTACTGGCACAGTGGTGAACCTCAGGACAAAGCAGGCAGCTATGCTATCCAAGGGTTGGGTTCGGTGTTTGTCGCCGGCCTCAATGGCAGTTATTCCGCCGTGGTAGGGCTGCCGATGTGCGAAACCGCGCAACTGCTCGACCAATTCGGCATACCCTGTTGGCAAAACCTTACCGCGCGCTGAACGCCGTTATTGGCGCGCCCAGCCTTAAGCGACCGGTCACTATTGTGAAAACGCCTGAACGAGACCCAGCCATGAGTGAAGAGATTCTGATCAATATCACGCCGATGGAATCGCGCGTGGCGGTGGTAGAGAACGGTGTTCTGCAAGAAGTGCACGTGGAGCGCACCCAGAAGCGCGGGATCGTCGGCAATATCTACAAAGGCAAGGTAGTGCGGGTATTGCCGGGGATGCAGGCGGCATTTGTCGATATTGGCCTGGACCGAGCTGCGTTTATCCATGCCTCCGAGATTTCCCTGCGCGAAGGCCCGGCGGTCGAAAGTATCAGCGCCCTGGTGCATGAAGGGCAGAGCCTGGTGGTGCAAGTCACCAAGGACCCCATCGGCTCCAAGGGCGCACGCCTGACCACTCAGCTGTCGATTCCGTCGCGTTACCTGGTGTACATGCCGCGTACCGCGCATGTCGGCATTTCCCTGAAGATCGAGGACGAAGCCGAGCGCGAGCGCCTGAAGAAGGTGGTCAGCGACTGCGTGGCGGCCGAGGGCATCAAGGAAGCCGGTGGGTTTATCCTGCGCACCGCCGCTGAAGGTGCTGGTGCCGATGAGATCCTCATGGACATCCGCTACCTGCGGCGCCTGTGGGACCAGATCGATGCCCAGATCAAGACCATCAGTGCACCCAGCGTTATTTATGAAGACTTGGGCCTGGCCCTGCGCACGTTGCGCGACTTGGTCAGCCCCAAGATTGAGAAAATTCGCATCGACTCGCGGGAAACTTTCCAGCGCACCACGCAATTCGTTGCCGAATTGATGCCGGAAATTGCCGACCGCCTGGAACACTACCCCGGCGAACGGCCGATCTTCGACCTGTATGGCGTCGAAGACGAAATCCAGAAAGCCCTGGAACGCAAGGTGCCGCTCAAATCCGGCGGCTACCTGGTGGTGGACCCGGCAGAAGCCATGACCACCATCGACGTCAACACCGGCGCATTTGTTGGTCATCGCAACCTTGAAGAAACCATTTTCAAGACCAACCTCGAAGCGGCCACCGCGATTGCCCGCCAGCTGCGCCTGCGAAACCTGGGCGGGATCATCATCATCGATTTCATCGACATGGAAGATGAAGAGCACCAGCGCCAGGTGCTGCGTACCCTCGAGAAGCAGCTGGAGCGCGATCACGCCAAGACCAACATCATCGGCATTACCGAGTTGGGCCTGGTGCAAATGACCCGCAAGCGCACTCGCGAAAGCCTTGAGCAGGTGCTGTGCGAGCCGTGCAGCAGCTGCCAGGGACGCGGTAAATTGAAGACCCCGGAAACGGTTTGCTACGAGATTTTCCGCGAAATCCTACGAGAGGCACGTGCTTACCAGGCCGAAGGTTATAGAGTGCTGGCCAACCAAAAAGTGGTGGACCGGCTGTTGGACGAAGAGTCCGGCAACGTTGCCGAACTGGAAGGGTTTATCGGGCGCACGATACGCTTCCAGGTTGAAACCATGTATTCCCAGGAACAATACGACGTGGTGCTGCTCTGATCCCCAATCGTTTTCTTTTTATGAGACTGGCAGACCTTGATCTGCCGTCCGACTACCGCCTTGAGGGTCGCCTGACATGGAGCGTCTGATACGCTTTTTTGCCGCTTTGACCCGTTGGGGCCTTGGCCTTTGTGCCTTGCTGCTGGTATTGGCGGCGGTGTATGTGAGTCTGGGGCGTGAATTGACGCCGCTGGTGGCCGAGTACCGTGCGGAAGTCGAGGCCAAGGCCCAGGCTGCGGTGGTCATGCCTGTGCACATCGGCAGCCTGGAAGGCCGCTGGAGCGGCTTCGCGCCGGTATTGCTGGCCCATGATGTGATGGTGGGCGAGGGCAACAGTGGCTTGCGCCTGGACCAGGTCGAAGTGGTACCGGACATCTGGGCAAGCGTGATGGCCCGCGAAGTGCGCATTGCGCATTTGCAAGTCAGTGGCCTGCAGCTCAGTGCCAAGGAAGACAAGGACGGGAAATGGGTCCTGCAAGGTCTGCCGGTGCAGGACGACCAGCCGCTGGACCCGGAGCAGTTGCTCAAGCGCATGCAGTTGGTCAAGCGTGTGTCGCTGCTCGACAGCCAGGTGACGTTGCAACCGTTTGACCATGCGCCAGTGACCCTGACGTATGTCGGCCTCAGCTTGCATACCGGCATCACCCGCCAACGCTTGGACGCGCGCTTGACCTTGCCGGACGGCCAGCCCCTTGCCATGAGCCTGCGCACGCGTATTCGTGCCAGCCAGTGGAAAGACGCTGAAGTCCAGGCCTATCTGAGCCTGCCGCAAAGCGACTGGGCCAAATGGATTCCTGCCAAGCTGACCCAGCAGTGGAAACTCACTCAGTTCAAGGCCGGTGGCGAATTCTGGCTGAACTGGGCCAAAGGTACCGTACAGAGTGCGGTGGTGCGTCTGAACTCGCCGCAGGTCAAGGGCAGCTACGCCGATCGTAAGCCCGTGCATATCGAAAACCTTGCGCTCACCGCCTACCTGCAACGCAGTGACACGGGCCTCAAGGTGCTGTTCGACTCACTGGCGATGAACCTGGGGGAAACGCGCTGGGAGTCGCGCGTGCAACTGCAACAAACCCTGGCCACCGACAAGGCTCAGGAAGTCTGGAAGCTGCAGGCCGACCGCCTTGACCTGACGCCAATCACGCCACTGCTCAACGCCCTGGCACCGCTGCCGGAAGGGTTCGCCAAGACTGTAGAGCACCTCAAGGCCACTGGCCTGTTGCGTAACGTGCTGGTGGATTTTCGCCCTCAAGACACTACCGATCAAAAACTCAGCTTCGCTGCCAACCTCGATCGCGTCGGTTTTGATGCCTACTCTGGCGCCCCGGCCGCGCGTAACGTTTCCGGCAGCATCAGCGGCGACTTGGGCCAGGGCGAGTTGCGCATGGACAGCAAGGATTTTTCCCTGCACCTCGATCCGATCTTTGCCAAGCCGTGGCAGTACATCCAGGCCAATGCGCGCCTGACGTGGAAGCTGGACAAAGAAGGCTTCACCCTGATCGCCCCGTATATCAAGGTGCTGGGCGAAGAGGGCAAGGTGGCTGCTGACTTTCTGATTCGCCTGCATTTTGACCACAGCCAGGAAGACTACATGGACCTGCGCGTCGGCTTGGTCGAGGGTGATGGGCGCTTCACCCCCAAGTACTTGCCGGCGGTATTGAGCCCCGCACTGGATGAATGGCTGCGCACGGCGATTCTCAAGGGCGCGGTGGATCAAGGGTTCTTCCAGTACCAGGGTTCGCTGAACCACGACGCGCTGCCGGCTTCGCGCAATATCAGCCTGTTTTTCAAGGTGCATGACGCTGAACTGGCCTTTCAACCGGGCTGGCCGCATGTGAGCAAGGTCAATGGCGAAGTGTTTGTCGAGGAAAGCGGTGTGCGCATCCTGGCCAGCAAAGGCCAGTTGCTCGACACGAAGGTCAAGGACATCTACGTCAATATCCCTCACGCACCTGCCGGCAAGGACAGTCACCTGTTGCTCACCGGTAATGTTGCCGGCGGCTTGGGCGATGGTCTGAAAATCCTCCAGGAAGCGCCGATTGGCACCGCATCGACGTTCGCCGGATGGAAGGGTGAGGGCGACTTGCAAGGCAGCCTTGACCTGGATATTCCGTTGACCAAGGGTGCCGATCCAAAAATCGTGGTGGACTTCAAAACCGATAAGTCGCGCTTGCAACTGGCTGAGCCGACCCTGGACCTGACCCAGCTCAAGGGTGATTTCCGTTTTGACAGCACCAAAGGCCTCAGTGGCCAGAACATCACGGCCCAAGCGTTTGACCGGCCGATCACCGCGCAGATTTTCGCCGATGGCAAGCCGGGCAGCATCAGCACCCGCGTGGCTGCCAAGGGTCAGGTGACGGTCAAGCGGCTGACGGACTGGTTGAACGTCAGCCAACCGCTGCCGGTGTCTGGCGATATTCCCTACCAACTGCAATTGACCCTGGACGGTGCCGACAGCCAACTGATGGTCAGCTCCAACCTCAAGGGTGTGGCGGTGGATTTGCCCGCGCCGTTCGGGATGCCAGCCAGCCAGGGGCGTGACAGTGTGTTTCGCATGACCTTGCAGGGCGCCGAGCGCCGTTATTGGTTCGATTACGGCGAACTGGCGAACTTCACCTTTGCTGCGCCGCCGGACAGATTCAATGATGGCCGCGGTGAACTGTTCCTCGGGGATGGGGACGCCGTGCTGCCGGGCGCCAAGGGTTTGCGCATTCGTGGTGTGCTCTCGGAGCTGGACATCGATCCGTGGAAAAAGCTGGTGAACCAGTACGCCGGCAATGACCCGGGGGGGAGTGCCAAGCAACTGCTGAGCAGTGCCGACTTCAAAATCGGCAAACTCACCGGTCTGGGCACCCAGTTCGATCAGGTCAACCTGCAACTCAACCGCAAACAGGCGGCCTGGGGCTTGCAGCTCGACAGCCAGCAGGCCAAGGGCACAGTCGACCTGCCTGACGCCAAGGGCGCGCCGATTGCGATCAACCTGCAATATGTGAAACTGCCGGCGGTGGATCCGACGGTGCAGGCGGACGAAAACGCGCCGGACCCTTTGGCAAGTATCGATCCCAAGGATATTCCGGCGCTGGATATCGCCATTGATCAGCTGTTCCAGGGCCCGGAGCTGGTGGGCGCCTGGTCGCTGAAAATCCGCCCGACCGCCAAAGGCCTGGTCTTCAATAACCTGGACCTGGGCCTCAAGGGCATGCAGCTCAAGGGCGCCGGTGGTTGGGAAGGTGCGGCGGGCGACAGCAGCAGTTGGTACAAGGGCCGTTTGGACGGTAAGAATATCGCCGATGTGCTCAAGGGCTGGGGCTATGCCCCCACCGTCACCAGCCAGGATTTCCACTTGGATGTGGATGGTCGCTGGCCTGGTTCGCCAGCCTATGTCGGGCCTAAGCGCTTCTCCGGCAGCTTGGATGCCGCGTTCCGCAACGGCCAGTTCGTGGAAGTGGAGGGTGGCGCCCAGGCCCTGCGGGTATTTGGCCTGCTGAACTTCAACTCCATCGGGCGCCGGTTGCGTCTGGACTTCTCGGACTTGCTCGGCAAGGGCTTGAGCTATGACCGAGTCAAAGGCTTGTTGGCGGCGAGTAGCGGTGTATTTGTAACCCGTGAACCGATCACCATGACCGGGCCTTCTACCAACCTGGAGCTCAACGGCACCCTGGACCTGGTAGCAGACCGTGTCGACGCCAAGCTGCTGGTCACCCTGCCGGTTACCAACAACCTTCCGATCGCAGCGCTGATCGTGGGGGCGCCCGCCATTGGTGGCGCGCTGTTCCTGATCGACAAGCTGATTGGTGATCGTGTTGCACGCTTCGCGAGCGTGCAATACAAGGTCGAAGGGCCGTGGAAGGACCCGAAAATCACCTTCGACAAGCCATTTGAAAAACCAAACTGAGGGCCTGTGGAGTAGCATGGCCGCATGCCTTTTATGGAGTGTCGGCCCATGTCCTTTGCGGTAATTCAAATGGTCAGCCAGAGCGATGTGCTGGCTAACCTGGCCCAGGCCCGGCGCTTGCTGGAGCGGGCGGCTGCGGGTGGGGCGAAGTTGGCGGTGCTGCCGGAAAACTTCGCTGCCATGGGGCGTCGCGATGTGGCTGATATCGGCCGCGCCGAGGCGCTGGGCGAAGGTCCGATCCTGCCGTGGTTGAAACAGACCGCCCGCGACCTCACCTTATGGATAGTGGCCGGCACGTTGCCGTTGCCGCCAGAGGACCAACCGCACGCCAAGTCCAACGCCTGCTCGCTGCTGGTTGATGATCGCGGCGAAATCGTGGCTCGTTACGACAAGCTGCACCTTTTCGATGTGGATGTCGCTGATGCTCGCGGTCGTTACCGTGAATCCGACGACTATGCTTTCGGGGGTAATGTGGTGGTGGCAGATACGCCCGTCGGCCGTTTGGGCTTGACGGTGTGTTACGACTTGCGCTTCCCCGAGCTCTACAGCGAGTTGCGCGCGGCGGGGGCTGAATTGATTACGGCGCCTTCGGCGTTTACGGCAGTGACCGGCGCCGCTCATTGGGACGTGCTGATTCGCGCACGGGCCATCGAGACCCAGTGCTACCTGCTGGCGGCGGCGCAAGGTGGTGTACACCCGGGCCCCCGGGAAACCCATGGCCACGCAGCCATTGTCGACCCCTGGGGGCGCGTGCTGACACAACAGGATACAGGCGAAGCGGTGTTGCTGGCCGAGCGCGATAGCAGTGAACAGGCGTCGATACGGGCGCGCATGCCGGTGGTCAACCATCGGCGCTTTTTCTCGCAGGGCGCACAGCGGCCTGCTTCGGAACGATGAATTTAAGGTCATACCTATGAGCGAGTTGTTGTCCTCAGTCAGTGAACACCTCCTGGCACCCGGTGGCGTGACCATCGAAAGCTTGCAAACCGTGCTCGGCGATCTGGCCGGACCGGGCATTGATGCGGCTGACCTGTATTTCCAGGGCCAGATCTCCGAGTCCTGGTCCCTGGAAGACGGGATCGTCAAGGAAGGCAGCTTCAATCTGGACCAGGGTGTCGGCGTGCGTGCGCAATCCGGTGAAAAAACCGGCTTTGCCTACAGCAACGCGATCACCCTGGAAGCCTTGGGCCTCGCGGCGCGTGCTGCGCGCTCAATCTCCCGCGCCGGCCAAAATGGCACGGTTCAGGCGTTCAGTACTCAAGATGTGGCGCAGTTGTACGCACCGGATAACCCGTTGGAAGTCATCAGTCGTGCGGAAAAGGTCGAGCTGCTCAAGCGTATCGACGTGGCCACCCGCGCCCTCGACCCGCGTATCCAGCAGGTCACCGTGAGCATGGCCGGTGTGTGGGAGCGCATTCTGGTGGCGTCCACCGACGGCGGCCTGGCGGCGGATGTACGGCCGCTGGTGCGCTTCAATGTCAGTGTAATCGTCGAACAGAATGGTCGCCGCGAGCGCGGTGGCCATGGTGGCGGTGGGCGTACCGACTACCGTTATTTCCTCACCGACGACCGTGCCATGGGCTATGCCCGTGAGGCCTTGCGCCAGGCGCTGGTCAACCTGGAAGCCATTCCGGCGCCGGCGGGTACCTTGCCTGTGGTGCTGGGATCGGGCTGGTCCGGCGTACTGCTGCACGAAGCGGTCGGCCATGGCCTGGAAGGTGACTTCAACCGCAAGGGCAGTTCAGCCTACAGCGGTCGTATGGGCGAGATGGTCGCGTCCAAGCTCTGCACCATCGTCGATGACGGCACCCTGACCGGGCGTCGTGGCTCGCTGAGCGTCGATGACGAAGGTACGCCGACCGAGTGCACCACCCTGATCGAAAACGGCGTGCTCAAGGGCTACATGCAAGACAAGCTCAACGCCCGCTTGATGGGCGTGGCGCGCACCGGTAACGGCCGTCGCGAATCCTATGCGCACTTGCCGATGCCACGCATGACCAATACCTACATGCTCGGTGGCGAAAGCGACCCGGCGGAAATCATCGCTTCGGTGAAGCGCGGCATCTACTGCGCCAACCTCGGTGGCGGCCAAGTGGACATCACCAGCGGCAAGTTCGTGTTCTCCACCAGCGAGGCGTACCTGATCGAAGACGGCAAGATTACTGCGCCGGTCAAAGGAGCAACGTTGATTGGTAACGGTCCGGAAGCCATGAGCAAGGTGTCGATGGTCGGTAACGACCTGTCGCTCGACAGCGGCGTGGGCACGTGCGGGAAAGACGGGCAGTCGGTGCCGGTGGGTGTCGGCCAGCCAACGCTGAAAATTGATGCGATCACCGTGGGTGGCACGGGGTCGTAAGAGATGGAGCTTCGGGTGGCGAAAACCGCCACCCGGGGAAGAGGATCAGCGCAGGCCGCGTTGAGTCTCGTCCAGCTCTCGGATGTACTTGAAGATTTTACGGCTGGTGGCCGGTGCCTTGTTATGCGCCTGCTCGTGCTGGGCCTGACGGATCAGGGAGCGCAGTTGCTGGCGGTCCGCGTCCGGGTAGTCCAGCACGAATTTCTCCAGCACGGCGTCATCGCCCGCGATCAAGCGGTCACGCCAACGCTCCAGGTTATGGAAGCGTTCGTTGTACTGGCGAGTGGAGGCATCGGTTTGATCAAGCAAAGCCAGAATGGCGTCAGTGTCCTGATCGCGCATGAGTTTGCCGATAAACATGATGTGCCGTTTACGCGCGATATTCGCGGTGTGCTTGGGCGCATCGGCCAAGGCCCGGCGCATTTCGTCGGTCAAAGGCAGTTTTGCAATCAAATCTTTCTTGAGCGTTGTAAGGCGCTCGCCAAGGTCAACCAGAGCATGCAGCTCGCGTTTGACCTGGGTTTTGCTTTTCTCCCCATCGAGGGAGTCGTCGTAAGAATCAACCATGGTGGCAGTCCGCAAAGAAACGCCGCCATGATAACCAGTCGGGGGCCGCTTGTCCGGCCCGGTCGCTCGATGGCCTTAACCGAAAGCAGAATTTGAGTGGAGAAAACCATGAGTGCAGCCCAAAGCGTCGGTCCGCAAGCGTTACCGGCACTGCAGGAACAAGTCGAGCAGATCCTTGCCGAGGCCAAGCGCCAGGGGGCCAGTGCCTGTGAGGTGGCGGTGTCGCTGGAGCAGGGGCTGTCGACGTCGGTACGCCAGCGTGAAGTGGAAACCGTTGAGTTCAATCGCGACCAAGGGTTTGGCATCACCTTGTATGTCGGGCAGCGCAAAGGCTCGGCCAGTACGTCGGCCAGTGGCCCGGAAGCGATTCGCGAAACGGTGGCGGCTGCGTTGGCGATTGCCAAGCACACCTCGGAGGATGAAAGCTCGGGTTTGGCCGATAAGGCGCTGATGGCCAAGGACCTGAAGGATTTCGATCTGTTCCACGCCTGGGACATCACGCCTGAGCAAGCCATCGAACAGGCATTGATCTGTGAAGCAGCGGCGTTCGACGCCGATGCGCGCATCAAGAACGCTGATGGCACCACATTGAGTACCCATCAGGGCTGCCGTGTGTATGGCAACAGCCATGGTTTTATCGGCGGTTATGCGTCCACTCGTCATAGCCTGAGCTGCGTGATGATTGCCGAAGCCAATGGGCAGATGCAGCGTGATTACTGGTACGACGTGAATCGCCAGGGCGATTTGCTGGCGGACCCGGTGAGCATTGGCCAGCGTGCTGCGCAGCGTGCCGCGAGCCGCCTGGGCGCGCGCCCGGTGCCGACGTGCGAAGTGCCTGTGCTGTTTTCGGCAGAACTTGCCGGTGGGTTGTTCGGCAGCTTCCTGGGGGCGATTTCCGGTGGCAACTTGTACCGTAAGTCCTCGTTCCTGGAAGGTGCGATTGGCCAGAAACTGTTTCCCGAGTGGCTGACCATCGATGAACGCCCGCACCTGATGCGTGCCATGGGCAGCACGTCGTTCGATGGTGATGGCCTGGCGACTTATGCCAAGCCATTCGTCGAGAAAGGTGAATTGGTCTCCTACATATTGGGCACGTACTCCGGTCGCAAACTCGGCCTGCCAAGCACGGCGAACTCCGGTGGCGTGCATAACCTGTTTGTCACCCATGGCAATGAAGACCAGGCGGCGTTGCTGCGGCGCATGGGCCGTGGCTTGCTAGTCACCGAATTGATGGGCCATGGCTTGAACATGGTCACCGGTGATTACTCCCGTGGCGCGGCGGGGTTCTGGGTAGAAAACGGCGAGATTCAGTTTGCCGTTCAGGAAGTGACTATCGCTGGCAACATGCGCGATATGTTCAAGCAGATCGTTGCCGTGGGTAATGACTTGGAACTGCGCAGCAACATTCGCACAGGTTCTGTGCTGATCGAGCGGATGACCGTCGCCGGCAGCTAACCCTTCAACGCTCCCTGAAAAAGGCGCGCCATCCCACGGATGGCGCGCCTTTTTTTGTAACTACGTCGTGGGACGAATCCTTTGGTGCTCTTGTTTTGATTCTTAATATCATTTAATAATGAATATCATTATCGAGCGAGTGTAGATCATGAGTTCTGTCCTGCATGAGGATCCTTATCTGGAAAGCTGGCGCTGGATGAGTCGTCAAATCCGCTGCGCACTCGATCCAAATGAGCCTCGCCTGATCGAGCATTACCTCAACGAAGGTCGATACCTGGCGTGCTGCACCGCGACCCATCCGTGGACGATCGCTGAGACCTCATTGCGTTTACTGCTCGACACCGCCAGCGATATAGCGCTGCCGTGGCACTGGCGTTCCGTATGCCTGGACCAGGCTTGGCGTCCACTGCGTGACCTGGAACAGCTTTCTCAATGTCCCTGCCGTCTCAAGCGCTGGCAGACCTTTGCCTGGCAATTGGCGACCTGCGAATTGCTGCCGTCTATTTCTCACTCCGACCTCGTGCAAGGATCTAACGATGAGTAACACCCGTATCGAACGCGACAGCATGGGCGAGCTGCAAGTGCCTGCCGAAGCCTTGTATGGCGCTCAAACCCAGCGTGCGGTGAACAACTTCCCGATCAGCCATCAACGCATGCCGGCGCAATTCATTCGCGCCCTGATCTTGGCCAAGGTTGCGGCGGCCAAGGTTAACGTCGACCTCGAACAAATCAGCGCGGGGCAGGGCAAGGCTATTGTCGATGCCGCCCAAGGCCTGCTGGAAGGCGATTTCATGCCGCATTTCCCGGTGGATATTTTCCAGACCGGTTCCGGCACCAGTTCCAACATGAATGCCAACGAGGTGATTGCCACCCTCGCCAGTCGGTTGCTCGGCGAGCCGGTCAACCCCAATGACCACGTGAACTGCGGTCAAAGCAGCAATGACATCATTCCAACCACCCTCCACGTCAGCGCCGCATTGGTGCTCCATGAGCAAACACTGCCGGCCCTGTTGCACCTGGTTCAAGTCATCGAGCAGAAGGCCGTAGAGGTTCACCCGTTCATCAAGACCGGCCGCACTCACTTAATGGATGCCATGCCGGTACGCATGAGCCAGGTGCTCAATGGCTGGGCGCAGCAACTCAAGGCCAATATCGCGCATTTGCAGGATCTTCTGCCTAGCTTGCAAGCGCTGGCCCAGGGCGGCACAGCGGTTGGCACCGGGATCAACGCACACCCGCAATTCGCTGCGCGATTCAGCCAGCAGTTGAGCAGCCTGACCGGTGTCAAATTCACCCCAGGCAAAAACCTGTTCGCGCTGATCGGCTCCCAGGACACCGCCGTCGCCGTTTCCGGCCAGTTGAAAACCACCGCCGTGTCGTTGATGAAAATCGCCAACGACCTGCGCTGGATGAACTCCGGCCCGCTCGCAGGCCTTGGTGAAATTGAACTGGAAGGCTTGCAGCCTGGCTCTTCGATCATGCCTGGCAAGGTCAACCCGGTGATCCCGGAGGCGACGGCCATGGTCGCCGCGCAGGTCATCGGCAATGACACCGTGATCACCATCGCCGGTCAATCGGGCAACTTCGAGCTGAATGTGATGCTGCCGATCATCGCCCAGAACCTGCTCAGCAGCCTCGAATTGCTGGCCAATTCCAGCCGCCTGCTGGCGGACAAGGCCATCGCCAGCTTCAAGGTCAATGAAGCCAAGCTCAAGGAAGCGCTGTCGCGCAACCCGATTTTGGTGACCGCACTCAACCCGATTATCGGTTACCAAAAGGCCGCTGAAATTGCCAAGAAGGCGTATCAGCAAGGCCGTCCGGTGATTGATGTCGCCCTCGAGCACACCGACCTGCCGCGCAGCCAACTGGAAGTCCTGCTGGATCCGGAAAAGCTCACGGCCGGCGGCGTGTAATCACCGACCCTGCTTTGGAGGCTCACCATGGAGCACTGGAAACGCACGATCGAACGGGCCAATCGCTGCTTTATGGCGGGCGAGTTGGTTGACGCTCGCGAGGCCTATTTGCAAGCCCTGGCCCTGGCTCAAGTGTTGTTCGAACGCTGGGCGGATGCCGACGAAGCAGTGGCGGCGTGCGTCATTTCTCATCATAACCTGGCGGACTTGCACCTGCGCCTGAACCAGCCGGAAGAAAGCGCGGAATACCTTTGCGCTATTCACCAGCGTCTTTTACAGACCCTGCAGGACTCGCGGCTGAGCCCGCAATTGCGGGAAGCGGCCTTGCGCCAGAGCAGCAAAACCTACGTCGAGCTACTGAATTTCATCAGCGATCACGGCGAGTACCCGCGTACCCATCGCTTGCTGGGCGGTACTGCGGCGCAGCCGACCACTCCTCATTACGGAGCACATTGATATGACCTACACCTTGCCTGCCTTGCCTTACGCCTATGACGCCTTGGAACCGCATATCGATGCGCAAACCATGGAGATCCATTACACCAAGCACCACCAAACCTATATCAACAACCTTAATGCCGCAGTTGAGGGCACTGAGTTTGCGGGCTGGCCGGTGGAAAAACTGGTATCCAGCGTGCAGCAGTTGCCGGAAAAACTTCGTGCAGCCGTGATTAACCAAGGCGGCGGCCACGCCAACCACTCGCTGTTCTGGGCCGTGATGTCGCCCAAAGGTGGCGGTAAGCCCGAGGGCGCACTGGGCAAGGCGATCGAGGAACAATTGGGCGGTTTCGACAGCTTCAAGGATGCTTTCACCAAAGCCGCGTTGACGCGCTTCGGTAGTGGATGGGCCTGGCTGAGCGTCACCCCGCAAAAGACCCTGGTGGTGGAAAGCAGCGGCAATCAGGACAGCCCCTTGATGAGCGGTAATACGCCGATTCTCGGCCTCGACGTCTGGGAGCACGCCTACTACCTGCTTTATCAGAACCGTCGCCCGGAATACATCAATGCGTTCTACAGTGTCATTAACTGGCCTGAAGTCGCCGCACGCTATCAGGCCGCTGTGGCCTGATATCCACCTCTATAACAAGATCTAAGGCCGACTATGGGCACTGACACACTGGCGATCAGCAGCGGGCGGATGTTTCGTTATGCACTTGGCTCGCTGCTGCTATTGGCAGGTACTGCATTGCTGGTGGCCCACGGGCTGGCCTGGCTTGACCTGGAACCGCGAATTCTGCGTGCCCTGCAGGGCGGGTCCATCTGCGCGCTCGGCACGGCGCTCGGTGCGGTCCCAGTGTTGGTCATTCGGCGGATGCCGGTGGCATTGAGCGATACACTGCTGGGCTTCGGGGCAGGGGTGATGCTGGCGGCGACGGCGTTTTCGCTGATCGTGCCAGGCATTGCCGCGGCTGAAAGCCTGGGATTGTCGCCCTGGGGCGCCAGTGGCTTGATCAGCTTCGGCATTATGCTTGGGGCGTTCGGGCTATACCTGGTTGACCGCAAGGTTTCCGGCGCAAGCCCGGAAATGCTCGTCGGCACGCCGGATAAGCCGGTGATTCCGCCGCGCATCTGGCTGTTCGTGTTTGCCATCATCGCTCACAACATCCCCGAAGGCATGGCGGTCGGCGTTTCTGCCGGAGGCGGCATGCCAGAGGCCGATAGCCTGGCCATGGGCATTGCTTTGCAGGATGTGCCTGAAGGCCTTGTGATCGCGCTGGTGTTGGCCGGGGCAGGGATGTCGCGGGTCAAGGCGTTTATGATCGGTGCTGCGTCAGGCTTGGTGGAGCCGGTGTTTGCTGTGCTCTGCGCCTGGTTGGTGAGCCTGGCTGAGGTGCTGTTGCCTTTGGGCCTGGCCTTGGCTGCTGGCGCGATGCTATTGGTGGTGACTCACGAAGTCATCCCTGAATCGCGACGCAATGGTCACGAAAAACTCGCCAGTTTGGGATTGTGCACCGGTTTTTGCTTGATGATGGTGATGGACACGGCTTTAGGATAAACACGCTTTTCTGCAGGCGCCGCTTGCCGGTGATTGGCTCCAGTCTTACATCGAACGCAATGACGTCATTGCCGGCAAGCCGGGCTGCTACGAAGGGTTATTCGCCTTCATCAAAGTAGTTGTTGATCAACGCAACCAGTGCGTCCATCGCTTCCTGCTCTTGCTCGCCTTCTGTCTTCAAGTGAATCTTGGTGCCTTTGCCGGCCGCCAACATCATCATTGCCATGATGCTTTTGCCATCGACCATGGATTCCGGCGTGCGCCCGGCCCGAATCTGGCAGGGAAACTGCCCAGCCACACCCACGAATTTGGCCGAAGCGCGGGCGTGAAGGCCCAGCTTGTTGATGATTTCAATTTCCAGAGCGGGCATCGCGGGGGTGTTCCTTTCAGCTAAGGTCGCGGTGGCGGACCTGGACGTTCTTGAGGGTTTGTTGCAGCACCTGGCCCAAGCGTTCGGTCAGGTAGACGGAGCGGTGGTGGCCGCCGGTGCAGCCAATGGCAATGGTGACATAGGCCCGATTGCTTGCGGCAAAGCGTGGCAACCATTTGAGCAAGTAGCTGGAAATGTCCTGGAACATCTCCTCAACATCCGGTTGCGCAGCCAGGTAGTCGGCAACAGGTTGATCCAGCCCGGATTGTTCGCGCAGTTCCGGCTTCCAATAGGGGTTCGGCAGGCAGCGCACATCAAACACCAAGTCTGCATCTACCGGCATTCCGCGCTTGAAACCAAACGACTCCACGAGAAACGCCGTGCCTGGCTCCGGCTGGTTCAACAGGCGCAGCTTGATGGCATCGCGCAGCTGGTAGAGGTTAAGGCTGGTGGTGTTGATCTTGAGGTCGGCGAGGTCAATGATCGGTCCCAGCAGCTTGGTTTCGTCCTCGATGGCTTCGGCCAAGGAGCGGTGAGGGCTGCTGAGGGGGTGGCGTCGGCGTGTTTCGGAGAAACGCTTGAGCAGCGTCTCTTCGTCGGCATCCAGGTACAGCACATCGCAATGAATGTGCTTGGCCCGCACTTCCTCGAGCAATTGTGGAAATCGCTCAAGATGGCTGGGCAGGTTGCGGGCATCTATCGAAACGGCGACCAGGGGTTGCGCCAGTTCAGTATGGATCAGCGCGCGTTCCGCTAATTCCGGCAGCAGGCCGGCGGGCAAATTGTCGATGCAGTAGAAACCGCTGTCCTCAAGGACATTGAGGGCGGTGCTTTTACCTGAGCCGGAACGGCCGCTGACGATGATCAAGCGCATGATTACTGCCCGTTCTGTTCGTCCACGACAACCTGATACAGCGCCTCATTACTGCTGGCACTGCGCAGTTTGTCGCGTACTTCCTTGCGGTCGAGCATGCTGGCGATCTGCCGAAGCAGTTCCAGGTGTGCATCGGTGGCAGCTTCCGGGACCAGCAAAACAAACAGCAGGTCGACCGGGGCGCCATCGATAGCGTCGAAATCGATGGGATGGTCCAAGTGCAGCAGGGCGCTGACAGGCGTCTCGCAGCCTTTGAGGCGGCAGTGGGGAATAGCGATGCCGTTACCAAAACCGGTCGAGCCAAGTTTTTCACGAGCAATCAGTGCCTCGTACACAGTTTGCGTTTCCAGTTCAGGCACTTCACGGCCGATCAGGTTGGCAATTTGTTCGAGGGCGCGTTTTTTACTGCCGCCCGGCACGTTCACAAGGGAACGGCCGGGGGTCAGGATGGTTTCAAGTCGGATCATGGGGGGAGAGTTAACGACCTGTACCTTGCATCAGGTGCAGATTCTTTTCCTTATGCTTTATGAGTTGGCGGTCCAGCTTGTCGTAGAGCGAGTCGATCGCCGCGTACATGTCCTCATGTTCCGCATTGGCGACGAGCTTGGCATTCGGTACGTGCAGGGTGGCCTCGATTTTCTGCTTGAGCTTATCGACCTCCATGATGACCTGCACGTTGGTGATCTTGTCAAAATGCCCCGCAAGCTTGTTCAGCTTGCTTTCGGTGTATTCACGCAGGGGTTTGGTGACTTCCAGCTGGTGTCCACTGATGTTGACTTGCATACAGCTTCTCCTTCGTTGCCAGTGCATAAAGCGACAGGCGAAAGCGCCTGCCACTGGAACGCTGTGGCCCGCCCGTCACATCAAACGCTTACGCTCGCTGGAAGGCGCGATCCCGAGGGACTCGCGGTACTTGGCGACGGTTCGACGGGCGACCTGAATGCCTTGTGCCTCCAGTAAACCAGCGATCTTACTGTCACTCAATGGCTTTTTCTGATTTTCCGCGGCAACCAGTTTTTTGATGATCGCGCGAATCGCCGTGGACGAGCATTCACCGCCTTCGGAGGTGCTGACGTGGCTGGAGAAAAAGTATTTCAGTTCATAAATACCCCGTGGGGTATGCATGAATTTTTGCGTGGTTACCCGAGAAATCGTCGATTCATGCATGCCAACCGCCTCGGCGATGTCATGCAGTACCAACGGTTTCATCGCCTCGTCGCCGTATTCCAGGAAGCCGCGCTGGTGCTCGACGATCTGGGTGGCCACTTTCATCAGGGTTTCGTTGCGGCTTTGCAGGCTCTTGATAAACCAGCGAGCTTCCTGCAATTGGTTGCGCATGAAGGTGTTATCGGCGCTGGTGTCAGCGCGACGCACAAAACCGGCGTATTGCGGGTTGACCCGCAGGCGCGGCACCGACTCCTGGTTCAGTTCAACCAGCCAGCGCTCGTTATCCTTGCGCACGATCACGTCGGGAACCACGTATTCGGCTTCGCTGGACTCGATTTGCGAGCCAGGACGCGGGTTGAGGCTTTGTACCAGCTCAATGACCTGGCGCAGGTCGTCTTCCTTGAGCTTCATGCGGCGCATCAGTTGGCTGTAGTCGCGGCTGCCCAGCATGTCGATGTAATCGGTGACCAGGCGCTGGGCTTCGGCGAGCCAGGGGGTCTTGGCGGGCAGTTGGCGCAATTGCAGCAGCAGGCATTCGCTGAGGGAGCGCGCACCGATGCCAGCGGGTTCGAACTGCTGGATGCGGTGCAGGACGGCTTCGATCTCGTCCAGCTCGATATCCAGTTCAGGGTCGAATGCTTCGAGAATTTCCTCAAGCGTCTCGTCCAAGTAGCCCTGGTTATTGATGCAGTCGATCAGGGTCACGGCGATCAGGCGATCGGTGTCCGACATCGGCGCCAGGTTCAGTTGCCACAGCAGGTGGCTCTGCAGGCTTTCGCCGGCGGAGGTGCGGGTGGTGAAATCCCACTCGTCATCGTCATTGCTGGGCAGGCTGCTGGCGCTGGTCTGGTAGACGTCTTCCCAGGCGGTGTCGACGGGAAGCTCGTTGGGAATGCGTTCGTTCCAGTCGCCTTCCTCGAGGTTATCCACCGTTGGGGCGGCTTCCTGATAGGAGGGTTCCTGCACATCGGGGTTGGGTTTTTGGTCGATGTTATCGGCCAGCGGGTCTGCATTATCGAAGTCGTCGCCTTCTTCCTGGCGTTCGAGCATCGGATTGGACTCCAGGGCCTCCTGGATTTCCTGTTGCAGGTCCAGGGTCGACAATTGGAGCAGGCGGATGGCCTGTTGCAGCTGCGGTGTCATCGTCAGCTGCTGGCCCATTCTCAGGACTAGCGATGGTTTCATGGCAGGGGCTTAACACCTTATTCGCCGGCGCAATGCGCCATCCACGACAGGGCGCGTGAGCGCCAAACATAAGCAAATTATATGCCTGATATCGGGGGCTTTGCCTAGAGCGCGGTAACAATAAAAATCCAGAGGTTTTCATTGACTCTCGCGCACCTTGGCAATCGGCCGTGACACCACGGTGTTTACAGGCGGAACTCGTGACCCAGGTACACTTCCTTGACCAGTTCATTGGCCAGGATGGTGGCGGAGTCGCCTTCAGCGATCAGTTGACCATCGTTGACGATATACGCGGTTTCGCAGATATCGAGCGTCTCACGGACGTTGTGGTCAGTGATCAGCACGCCAATGCCCTTAGCCTTGAGGTGGTGAATGATCTGCTTGATGTCGCCGACCGATATTGGGTCGACGCCGGCAAACGGTTCGTCCAACAGGATGAACTTCGGTGCAGTGGCCAGGGCACGAGCGATTTCTACGCGGCGGCGCTCACCACCGGACAGGCTCATGCCGAGGTTGTCGCGGATATGGTTGATGTGGAATTCCTGCAGCAGGCTTTCCAGCTCCTTGCGACGACCGTCACGGTCGAGTTCCTTGCGGGTCTCGAGGATGGCCATGATGTTATCGGCCACCGACAGTTTGCGGAAGATCGACGCTTCCTGCGGAAGATAGCCGATACCGGCGCGGGCACGGCCGTGCATCGGCTGGTGGCTCACGTCCAAGTCATCGATCAGTACGCGACCCTGATCCGCCTGGACCAGCCCGACGATCATGTAGAAGCAGGTGGTCTTGCCGGCGCCGTTGGGGCCGAGCAAGCCGACGATCTGGCCGCTGTCGATCGACAGGCTGACGTCGCGCACGACCTGACGGCCTTTATAGGCCTTGGCCAGATGCTGGGCTTTCAGGGTTGCCATTACTCGGCCTTCTTCTTCGGCTGGATAACCATGTCGATGCGTGGGCGCGGTGCGGTGACCTTGTTGCCATTGGCACGACCGGCGTTAGCGATCTGTTTCACGGTGTCGTAGGTGATCTTCTCACCTTCCGTGGAGTTGCCGTCGGGGCTGAGCACCTTGGCTTGGTCGATCAGCACGATGCGGTTCTGCTGGGCGTGATACTGGATGGTCTTGCCGTAACCCTTCATCGGGCCGGTGTCGGTAGCGGACTGCTTCTGTTCGAAGTAAGCCAGGTTGCCCACCGAAGTGACCACGTCAATATCGCCAGCCTGGGTGCGAGTCAGGGTCACCGTGTTGCCGGTGATCTTCATCGAGCCCTGGGTGATGATCACGCCGCCTGTGTAGGTGGCGACGCCTTGCTTGTCATCCAGTTGCGCATCGTCAGCCGAAATGTGGATCGGCTGCTGGCTATCGTTCGGCAGAGCCCAGGCGCTCACGCTTCCCAGTGCTGCGCCCAGGCCGAGCAAAATAGGGAGAGTTTTAACGAGCCTCATACTGTCCTCTTACGTTCGATAGCAGGTGTATCCTGCTTTCTTTCAAATACGCTTTCATTCCCTTGCCAGTCGATACACCGCCAGCGCCGTCGATTCTAACGTCTTGCTCGGTCTGCGCATATTGCTTCTGCGGGAATACGGTCATGCGACTGCTGGTAATCACGGTCTCACGTTTTTTATCGTCAGTGCGCGCAACGCGCACCGAGTCGATCAGTTCCACCTCGGTACCGTCCGGGTTGACCTCGCCACGCTTGCTGGTGACGTGCCATGGGAACTCGGTACCGCGGTAAATATTCATGTCCGGGTTGGTCAGCAGGGTCACTTCGCTGGCCTTTATATGCTCGACCTTGTCTGAGGTCATCTCGTACTGCACCTTGCCGTCGGGCAGGAACTGCACGCTTTTGGCATTGATGGCGTAATAGTCGATCACCCCCTCGTCAACCTGCGCAGCAGGCTGGTCGAGAAAGCGCTCCGGGCTGATATTCCAGTAGCCCACCGCCAGGAACAGCGCGGCGATGACTGCGAATAGCAGGAAGTTGCGAATCTTTTTGCTCAGCATAAAACGCTCTATAAGTAGGCGGCGTGGGCCGCTTCAAGGCTACCTTGGGCACGCAGGATCAGCTCGCAGAACTCGCGGGCGGCACCTTCACCGCCGCGGGCGGTGGTGATGCCATGGGCATGCTCGCGAACAAAGGCTGCGGCATTGGCAACGGCCATGCCCAGGCCCACTCGACGAATCACCGGCAGGTCGGGCAGGTCATCGCCCAAGTAGGCGACCTGCTCATAGCTTAGGTTGAGTTGGCCAAGAAGCTCGTCCAGAACCACCAGTTTATCCTCGCGGCCCTGATACAGGTGAGGAATCCCCAGGTTTTGTGCGCGGCGTTCCACAACGGGGGTTTTTCTGCCGCTGATAATCGCTGTTTGCACACCCGACGCCATCAGCATCTTGATGCCTTGGCCGTCGAGGGTGTTGAACGTCTTGAATTCGCTGCCGTCTTCGAGGAAGTACAAGCGGCCATCGGTCAGCACGCCGTCAACGTCGAAAATCGCCAGTTTGATGTTTTTGCCGCGTTGCAACAGGTCGTCGGTCATTTACATCACTCCCGCACGCAGCAAGTCGTGCATGTTCAAGGCGCCAATCGGGTGGCCGTCGCTATTGACCACCACCAGCGCGCCGATCTTGTGGTCTTCCATGATCTTCAAGGCTTCGGCTGCCAGCATTTCAGGGCGGGCGGTCTTGCCGTGGGGTGTCATTACCGCATCGATGGTGGCGGTGTGGATGTCGATGGTGCGGTCCAGGGTGCGGCGCAAGTCACCGTCGGTGAAGACCCCGGCCAGGCGCCCGTCGGCTTCCAGGATAACGGTCATGCCCAGGCCCTTGCGGGTCATTTCCATCAGCGCGTCCTTCAGCAAAGTGCCGCGCTGGACATGGGGCAATTCGTCGCCCGAGTGCATGACGTTTTCCACTTTCAATAGCAGGCGGCGGCCCAGGGCACCACCTGGGTGGGAAAACGCGAAGTCTTCGGCGGTAAACCCGCGGGCTTCCAGCAGTGCCACGGCCAGGGCATCGCCCATGACCAGCGCGGCGGTGGTGGAAGAGGTTGGTGCCAGGTTCAGCGGGCAGGCCTCGTGGGCCACGTGAACGTTGAGGTTCACTTCGGCGGCCTTGGCCAGCGTTGATTCCGGGTTGCCTGTAACGCTGATCATCTGGATGCCCAGGCGCTTGATCAGTGGCAACAGGGTCACGATTTCATTGGTGGTGCCGGAGTTGGACAGTGCCAGGATGATGTCATCCTTGGTGATCATGCCCATGTCGCCATGACTGGCTTCGGCCGGGTGTACGAAAAACGCAGTGGTCCCGGTGCTGGCCAGGGTGGCGGCGATCTTGTTGCCGACGTGGCCTGACTTGCCCATGCCGACCACGACGACGCGGCCCTTGCTGGCCAGAATCATCTCGCAGGCGCGTACGAAATCTGCGTCGATATGGGCCAGTAAGCCTTCTACGGCTTCAAGCTCGAGGCGGATGGTGCGTTGTGCGGATTGGATAAGGTCGCTGGATTGGCTCATGTCTGGAATCGTATAGCCTGACGAAAAGTCGGCGATTATAACGGTAATGATCAATTCCCTCACGCAAGTTCGTCAGGGTTTGTGCGCGACGCGCCTGAGATTCATCTGAAGCAACGTTTTTTCCCTGTGCTCAATCTGAACAAGCGCTGTTCCGGCCTTGGGCGCCTCGTACCAGCAGTGATATAGTTCGCCGCCAGTTCGGTCCGCCCAGCCCATGTGTTCAACTATTGCACAAGCATTGCAAACGTTTGTCGCAAGCGTGGTGTCTGAGTGAGAGGCTGCATCCCAAGGAGTTTAGATGAGTGCCGATAACGCCTACGCGGTCGAGCTGAAGGGACTGACCTTCAAGCGCGGGACGCGCAGCATCTTCAATAACGTCGATATCCGCATTCCGCGCGGCAAGGTCACGGGCATCATGGGGCCTTCCGGTTGTGGCAAGACCACCCTGTTGCGCCTGATGGGCATGCAATTGCGGCCCAGTGCCGGCGAAGTGTGGGTCAACGGCCAGAACCTGCCGACATTGTCGCGCAGCGATCTGTTCGACGCACGCAAGCACATGGGGGTGCTGTTCCAGAGCGGCGCTCTGTTCACCGACCTCGATGTTTTCGAGAATGTGGCCTTTCCGCTGCGGGTGCACACCCAGCTGTCCGACGAAATGATTCGTGACATCGTGTTGCTGAAACTGCAGGCCGTAGGCCTTCGCGGTGCCACCGACCTGATGCCCGACGAACTGTCCGGTGGCATGAAGCGTCGGGTCGCCCTGGCGCGCGCCATTGCCCTCGACCCGCAGATCCTCATGTACGACGAACCTTTCGTCGGCCAGGACCCTATCGCCATGGGCGTGCTGGTGCGTCTGATCCGCCTGCTCAACGATGCGCTGGGTATCACCAGCATCGTGGTTTCCCATGATCTTGCAGAAACCGCGAGCATTGCCGATTACCTCTATGTAGTAGGCGATGGCCAGGTGTTGGGGCAGGGCACGCCTGAAGAACTGATGAATGCAGACAATCCGCGTATTCGCCAATTCATGACCGGCGACCCTGATGGCCCTGTGCCTTTTCACTTTCCGGCAACGGATTACCGCTCAGATCTTCTGGGGAAGCGTTGATGCGCAAGACATCTTTACTCGAGAAGGTGCGCCTTTTCGGTCGCTCCGGCATCGATATGATCGAAGTGCTGGGGCGTTCGACAATCTTCCTGTTCCACGCCTTGCTCGGCCGTGGTGGCATTGGCGGCGGTTTTGGCCTGTTGATCAAGCAACTGCATTCAGTCGGCGTGATGTCCCTGGTAATTATTGTGGTTTCCGGGATTTTCATCGGCATGGTGTTGGCGTTGCAGGGGTTCAATATCCTTTCCGGCTACGGTTCGGAGCAGGCCGTTGGGCAGATGGTCGCGCTGACGCTCTTGCGCGAACTGGGGCCGGTGGTCACTGCCTTGCTGTTTGCGGGCCGCGCGGGTTCTGCGTTGACTGCCGAAATCGGCAACATGAAGTCCACCGAGCAATTGTCCAGTCTCGAAATGATCGGTGTGGACCCGCTCAAGTACATCGTTGCGCCGCGCCTGTGGGCCGGCTTCATTTCACTGCCTCTGCTGGCGATGATTTTCAGCGTGGTGGGTATCTGGGGCGGTTCGTGGGTCGCGGTTGACTGGTTGGGCGTCTATGACGGCTCCTACTGGGGCAACATGCAAAACAGCGTCACCTTCAGCGGTGACGTGCTCAACGGCATCATAAAGAGCATCGTCTTCGCTTTTGTAGTGACCTGGATCGCCGTATTCCAAGGCTACGACTGTGAGCCCACTTCAGAAGGGATCAGTCGCGCCACCACCAAGACCGTTGTGTACGCCTCGCTGGCTGTACTGGGCCTTGACTTCATTTTGACCGCCTTGATGTTTGGAGATTTCTGATGCAAAACCGCACTGTGGAAATCGGTGTCGGCCTTTTCTTGCTGGCTGGCATCCTGGCTTTATTGTTGTTGGCCCTGCGAGTCAGTGGCCTTTCGGCCAGCCCCACCGCCGATACTTATAAACTTTACGCGTACTTCGACAATATCGCCGGTTTGACTGTCAGAGCTAAAGTGACCATGGCCGGTGTGACCATCGGCAAGGTCACGGCAATCGATCTGGACCGCGACAGCTTCACCGGGCGAGTGACCATGCAGCTGGATAAGAAGGTAGATAATCTGCCAACTGACTCCACTGCATCTATCCTCACTGCGGGTTTGCTGGGCGAGAAATACATCGGTGTCAGCGTGGGCGGGGAAACGGCCCTGCTCAAGGATGGCTCGACAATCCACGACACACAGTCGTCGCTGGTGCTTGAAGACCTGATCGGTAAATTCCTGCTTAATACGGTCAATAAAGACGCTAAATGAGGAATCTGTACATGATCTCTACCTTGCGACGTGGCCTCCTGGTACTGCTTGCAGCGCTGCCGTTGATGGCCAACGCAGCAGGTTCTGCCCACGAATTGGTGCAGGACACAACCAACAAGATGTTGGCTGACCTGTCGGCCAACAAAGAAAAGTACAAACAAGATCCGAGTCAGTTCTACAACGCGCTCAATACTATTGTCGGTCCTGTTGTAGATGCCGAAGGCATTTCCCGCAGCATCATGACGGTCAAGTATTCGCGCAAGGCTACCCCGGCGCAGATGCAGACCTTTCAGGAAAACTTCAAGAAAGGCCTGTTCCAGTTCTATGGTAACGCGCTGCTTGAGTACAACAACCAGGGGATTACCGTCGCTCCAGCCGGGGATGAATCAGGTGATCGCACCAGCGTGAACATGAGCGTCAAGGGCAACAATGGCGCTGTCTACCCTGTGCAGTACACGCTGGAGAAGGTCAACGGCGAGTGGAAGCTGCGTAACGTGATCATCAATGGCATCAACATCGGCAAGCTATTCCGTGATCAGTTCGCTGATGCCATGCAACGCAATGGCAACGACCTGGACAAAACCATCAATGGTTGGGCCGGTGAAGTCGCCAAGGCCAAGGAAGAAACCGATAAAGCTGCCGGGAAACCCGCACAATGACCGAGTCGGCTGTTCGTCTCGGCGACGCCGGCGAGCTGTTCATCAGCGGCGTGCTGGATTACCGCACCGGGCCTGACCTGCGCAAGCAGGGCCAGGCACTGATCAACACCAGCGCTGCGCCTGCACTGGTGCTGGATTGTTCGGGTGTGACCAAGTCCAGCAGCGTTGGTTTGTCACTGCTGCTGTGCTTTATGCGTGACGCCCAAGCGGCGAATAAGCCGGTCAGCATCCGTGCGATGCCCGAAGACATGCGCGAAATTGCCGAAGTTTCCGAGCTGACCGAGCTGTTGGCGCATCCTTAATACACATTATTAGAGAAGCCCCCCGTCAGAGTCCTGCTAAGCGGGGTTCGCAGGCGCGGGGCTTTTTTGTATGATGTGCGACCCGCGCGCACTGGGCGCCGATAGAGGTTGATCATGCAGGCCCTAGAAGTTAAAAGCTTCCTTGAAGGAAAGCTGCCCGAAACGAGTGTTGAAGTCGAAGGCGAAGGCTGCAACTTCCAGCTGAATGTGATTAGCGATGAACTGGCGGCACTTAGCCCGGTCAAGCGTCAGCAGCAGATCTATGCCCATTTGAACCCGTGGATCACCGATGGCAGCATCCATGCGGTCACTATGAAATTTTTCAGCCGCGCGGCCTGGGCCGAGCGCACCTGAGCCCCCAAGGCGTCGAGATTCTTATGGATAAATTGATTATTACCGGCGGTGCCCGCCTTGATGGCGAGATCCGCATCTCCGGTGCAAAAAACTCTGCCTTGCCGATCCTGGCAGCGACCCTGCTGTGCGATGGCCCGGTCACCGTGGCCAACCTGCCGCACCTGCACGACATCACCACCATGATCGAACTGTTCGGTCGCATGGGCATCGAGCCGGTGATCGACGAGAAGCTGTCCGTCGAAATCGACCCACGCACCATCAAGACCCTGATCGCCCCGTACGAGTTGGTGAAAACCATGCGTGCGTCGATCCTGGTGCTCGGCCCGATGGTTGCCCGTTTCGGCGAAGCTGAAGTGGCATTACCTGGTGGTTGCGCCATTGGTTCGCGTCCGGTCGACCTGCACATCCGTGGCCTTGAAGCCATGGGCGCGACCATTGACGTCGAAGGCGGTTACATCAAGGCCAAGGCGCCGGAAGGCGGCTTGCGTGGCGCCAGCTTCTTCTTTGATACCGTCAGTGTGACCGGTACCGAGAACATCATGATGGCCGCTGCCCTGGCCAAAGGCCGCAGCGTGCTGCAAAACGCCGCCCGCGAGCCTGAAGTCGTCGACCTGGCGAACTTCCTGAACGCTATGGGCGCCAAGGTTTCCGGTGCTGGCACCGACACCATCACCATTGACGGTGTTGAGCGTCTGCACACGGCCACCTACAAGGTCATGCCGGACCGCATCGAAACCGGTACCTACCTGGTTGCCGCTGCCGTTACTGGTGGCCGCGTCAAGGTCAAGGACACCGATCCGACCATCCTGGAAGCGGTCCTGGAAAAACTGCGCGAAGCTGGCGCAGAAATCACCACCGGTGAAGACTGGATCGAGCTGAACATGCACGGCAAGCGTCCTAAGGCCGTCAACGTACGTACCGCTCCGTACCCGGCGTTCCCGACCGACATGCAAGCGCAGTTCATCTCCTTGAACGCCATTGCTGAAGGCACCGGTGCCGTGATCGAGACCATCTTCGAAAACCGCTTCATGCACGTGTATGAACTGCACCGCATGGGCGCGAAGATCCAGGTGGAAGGCAACACTGCCATCGTTACCGGTACCGAGAAACTCAAGGGCGCGCCAGTTATGGCCACCGACCTGCGTGCTTCGGCGAGCCTGGTGATCTCGGCGTTGATCGCTGAAGGCGACACTCTGATCGACCGCATCTACCACATAGACCGTGGCTACGAATGCATCGAAGAAAAACTGCAGATGCTCGGCGCTAAAATCCGCCGCGTACCGGGCTAGTCCCGGGCTGTTTGTAGTGAGCGGGCTTGCCCCGCGCTGGGTTGCGTAGCGACCCCAAAAAATGGGACTGCTGCGCAGTCCAGCGCGGGGCAAGCCCGCTCACTACAATGAGGTTTGCCGTTAAATGAGCGGTATGCTGAATTCGTTTCAAATCGAGGCTGTCATGGCCTCGATCTGTGTCTGGCGCCGTTTTGTGACCGGACAGCAATAGCCAGATGAAGGACTGACGCTTCCATGTTGACCATCGCACTGTCCAAGGGCCGCATCCTTGACGACACGTTGCCGCTTCTGGCTGAAGCGGGCATCGTGCCGACCGAGAATCCGGACAAGAGCCGCAAGCTGATCATTCCCACGACCCAGGACGATGTTCGCCTGTTGATCGTGCGGGCTACCGACGTGCCGACCTACGTTGAGCATGGCGCGGCCGACCTCGGCGTCGCCGGTAAAGACGTGCTGATGGAATACGGTGGCCAGGGCCTTTACGAGCCGTTGGACCTGCGTATCGCCCTGTGCAAGCTGATGACCGCCGGCCGCGTCGGTGACGTCGAGCCCAAGGGCCGCCTGCGCGTGGCCACCAAGTTCGTCAACGTTGCCAAGCGTTACTACGCCGAACAAGGCCGTCAGGTCGACATCATCAAGCTCTACGGCTCGATGGAGCTGGCGCCGCTGATCGGCCTGGCCGACAAAATCATCGACGTGGTCGACACCGGCAACACCCTGCGTGCCAACGGCCTCGAGCCCCAGGAATTCATTGCCGACATCAGCTCTCGCCTGGTTGTCAACAAAGCATCGATGAAGATGCAGCACGCCCGTATCCAGGCGTTGATCGACACCCTGCGCAAGGCAGTGGAGTCGCGACACCGCGGTTGACTCACCCGCGTAGCTGAAAGGCTGCGCCCGTCTATCCGCCTCATAGCCAGAATTCTCAGGTGCCCAAGCGGAGCGAACGGTAGTTTAGGGCGCCTGAGTTTTTTGCCAATCCTATGAGGCCCTCGCTATGACCACGTCCACTGCAATTGCCCGACTCAACGCTGCCGACCCGGATTTCGCCCATCATCTGGATCATCTGTTGAGCTGGGAAAGCGTGTCCGACGACTCGGTCAACCAGCGGGTGCTCGACATCATCAAGGCCGTGCGCGAGCGCGGTGATGCGGCGCTGGTGGACTTCACCCGTCAGTTTGACGGGCTGGACGTCAAGTCCATGTCCGACCTGATCCTGCCCCGCGAACGCCTGGAGTTGGCGCTGACGCGTATTACCGCGCCGCAGCGAGAAGCCCTGGAAGTGGCGGCAACGCGGGTGCGCAGCTATCACGAAAAGCAGAAACAAGACTCTTGGAGCTACACCGAGGCAGACGGCACTGTACTGGGCCAGAAGGTCACGCCACTGGACCGCGCCGGCCTTTACGTGCCGGGCGGGAAGGCGTCGTACCCATCGTCGGTCTTGATGAACGCGATCCCGGCGAAAGTGGCGGGCGTGACCGAAGTGGTCATGGTCGTGCCAACGCCGCGCGGTGAAATCAACGAGCTGGTATTGGCCGCCGCCTGCATTGCCGGCGTCGACCGCGTTTTCACCATCGGTGGCGCGCAAGCCGTTGCCGCCCTGGCCTATGGCACCGAAAGCGTGCCGAAGGTCGATAAGGTGGTTGGTCCCGGCAACATCTACGTCGCCACCGCCAAGCGTCACGTGTTTGGCCAGGTCGGTATCGACATGATCGCCGGCCCATCGGAAATCCTCGTGGTATGCGACGGCCAGACCGATCCGGACTGGATCGCCATGGACCTGTTCTCCCAGGCCGAGCACGATGAAGACGCCCAGGCGATCCTGGTCAGCCCGGACGCCGAGTTCCTCGACCAAGTGGCGGCCAGCATCAATAAGCTGCTGCCGACCATGGAGCGTGCCGAGATTATCGAGAAATCGATCAATGGCCGTGGCGCGCTGATCCTGGTGCGTGACATGGAGCAGGCCATCGAAGTGGCCAACCGTATCGCGCCGGAGCACTTGGAGTTGTCCGTGGCCGACCCACAAGCCTGGTTGCCATCGATTCGCCACGCTGGTGCGATCTTCATGGGTCGCCACACCAGCGAAGCGCTGGGTGACTATTGCGCAGGCCCGAACCACGTGCTGCCGACCTCCGGCACCGCGCGTTTCTCCTCGCCACTGGGCGTGTACGACTTCCAGAAGCGTTCGTCGATCATCTTCTGCTCGCCGCAGGGCGCTTCCGAGTTGGGCAAGACCGCCTCGGTACTGGCCCGTGGTGAATCCCTGAGTGCCCACGCCCGTAGCGCTGAATACCGCATCCTTGAAGAGGGGAACTGAGATATGAGCAAATTCTGGAGCCCCTTCGTCAAAGACCTCGTGCCTTACGTGCCTGGCGAACAACCGAAGCTGACCAAGCTGGTCAAGCTCAACACCAATGAAAACCCCTACGGCCCGTCGCCCAAGGCGTTGGCCGCGATGCAGGCCGAGCTGAACGACAACCTGCGCCTGTACCCGGACCCCAACAGCGACCTGCTCAAGCAGGCCGTGGCCAAGTATTACGCGATCGACGCCAGTAAGGTCTTCCTCGGCAACGGTTCCGATGAAGTCCTCGCACACATTTTCCACGGCCTGTTCCAGCACGAACTACCGCTGTTGTTTCCGGATATCAGCTACAGCTTCTACCCGGTTTACTGCGGCCTCTACGGCATCAAGTCCGACCCGGTGCCGCTGGACGAACAGTTCCAGATTCGCGTGGCGGATTACGCCAGGCCCAACGGCGGGATTATCTTCCCCAACCCGAACGCGCCTACCGGTTGCGTGCTGGCACTGGATGCGGTGGAGCAGATCCTCAAGGCCAACCCGGACTCGGTGGTAGTAGTGGATGAAGCCTATATCGACTTCGGCGGCGAAACCGCGATCAGCCTGGTGGATCGCTACCCGAACCTGCTGGTGACCCAGACGCTGTCCAAATCGCGCTCACTGGCCGGTTTGCGCGTGGGCCTGGCCGTGGGCCACCCGGACCTGATCGAGGCGCTGGAGCGGGTCAAGAACAGCTTCAACTCTTATCCGCTGGATCGCCTGGCGATTGTCGGCGCGGCGGCAGCGTTCGAGGACCGTGAGTACTTCGAGAAGACGTGCCAGTTGGTCATCGACAGCCGCGACAAGGTGGTTGCGCAGTTGGAGGCAAAAGGTTTTGAAGTGTTGCCGTCGGCGGCCAACTTTATCTTTGCTCGCCACCCTCAACATGACGCTGCTGGCCTGGCGGCCAAGTTGCGTGAGCAGGGTGTGATCGTGCGGCACTTCAAGCAGGCGCGGATTGCCCAGTTCCTGCGGATCAGCATCGGTACGCCGGAGCAGAACCAGGCGCTGATTGATGGGCTTGGTGAGCTTTAACGTTCACTGAAAATCAAATGTGGGAGCTGGCTTGCCTGCGATAGCGGTGTATCAAACGACAACTATGTCGCCTGTTACTCCGCTATCGCAGGCAAGCCAGCTCCCACACTGATTTGCGTTGTGTCAGTTAGAGCAACGGCTCATCCGGCTTCTTGTTTTTCCAGCCATCATTGCCCGGCAGCAGCAGGTTCAAACCAATCGCTACCACCGCACACAGGGCGATGCCCTTGAGGCCGAAGTCATCCGGGCCGGTGCCGGTGCCGACCAGCACACCGCCAATCCCGAACACCAACGTCACCGACACAATCACTAGGTTGCGCGCTTCGCCCAGGTCGATTTTGTGGCGGATCAGCGTGTTCATCCCCACTGCGGCAATCGAGCCGAATAGCAGGCACAGAATCCCGCCCATCACTGGCACCGGAATGCTCTGCAGCAATGCGCCGAACTTACCGATAAACGCCAGGCTGATGGCAAACACCGCCGCCCAGGTCATGATCTTCGGGTTGTAGTTCTTGGTCAGCATCACCGCGCCAGTCACTTCGGCGTAGGTGGTGTTCGGCGGGCCGCCAAACAGGCCGGCAGCTGTGGTGGCGATGCCGTCACCCAATAGCGTGCGGTGCAGGCCAGGCTTCTTCAGGTAGTCACGACCGGTCACGCTGCCGACTGCAATCACACCGCCGATATGCTCGATCGCCGGGGCCAGGGCCACCGGAACGATAAACAGGATCGCCTGCCAGTTGAACTCCGGCGCGGTGAAGTGGGGCAGGGCGAACCAGGGTGCGGCGGCGATCTTTGCCGTGTCGACCACGCCAAAGTAGAACGCCATGGCAAAACCCACCAGCACGCCGGAAATGATCGGCACCAGGCGGAAAATGCCTTTGCCGAACACCGCCACGATCAGCGTGGTCAGCAGCGCCGGCATCGAGATCATCATTGCCGTCTGGTAATGAATCAGCTCGGCACCGTCGCCGGATTTACCCATCGCCATGTTGGCGGCAATCGGCGCCATGGCCAGGCCGATGGAAATAATCACCGGCCCGATCACCACAGGCGGCAGCAACCGGTCGATGAAACCGGTGCCCTTGATCTTCACCGCAGCGCCCAGGAACGTATAAACGAAACCGGCCGCCATCACCCCGCCCATGGTCGCGGCGAGGCCGAACTGCTGTTTGGCGAGAATGATCGGCGTGATAAACGCAAAGCTCGACGCCAAAAAGACCGGCACCTGCCGCCCTGTCACCACCTGGAACAACAACGTGCCCAGGCCGGCAGTGAACAGTGCAACGTTTGGATCAAGACCTGTGATCAGCGGCATCAACACCAGCGCGCCAAATGCCACGAAGAGCATTTGTGCGCCAGACAGGATCTGGCGCCAAAGCGGGTCGTTGAATTCATCCTGCATGCTCAACCGTCCTTCTGCTTGGTACCGAAGATCTTGTCACCGGCATCGCCCAAGCCTGGGATGATGTAGCCGTGTTCATTCAGGCGCTCGTCGATGGACGCGGTGTAGATCTGCACGTCCGGGTGGGCCTTCTCGACGGCGGCGATGCCTTCGGGCGCGGCCACCAGCACCATGGCGCGGATGTCCTTGCAACCGGCTTTTTTCAGCAGGTCGATGGTGGCAACCATGGAGCTGCCGGTGGCGAGCATCGGGTCGATGATCATCGCCAGGCGCTCGTTGATTTCCGGAACGAGTTTTTCCAGGTAAGTGTGGGCCTGCAAGGTTTCTTCATTGCGGGCCACGCCCACGGCGCTGACTTTGGCGCCGGGGATCAGGCTGAGCACGCCTTCGAGCATGCCGATACCGGCGCGCAGGATCGGCACGACGGTGATTTTCTTACCGGCGATTTTCTCGACCTGCACGGTACCGGCCCAACCTTCGATGTCGTAGGTTTCCAGGGGTAAATCTTTAGTGGCTTCGTAAGTCAGCAACGCTCCGACTTCCTGAGCAAGCTCACGGAAGTTCTTCGTGCTAATGTCGGCGCGGCGCATAAGGCCGAGCTTGTGTCGGATCAGCGGATGGCGGATCTCGCGAGTGGGCATGGGGATGGCTCCGGCGGCGGGCAAAAAAACCGGCCTAGATTAATCTATCCGAGGGTGTTGTCCTATAGACATCTAGTACGTTAGTCCATTAAGGCTTGCCCGGAGCGCACGAGAAGCGTACCTTCGCCCGCTTTTCTTGCCACAGCACCCCCTTGGAGAGCGCCATGTCCGCTGATCTCGAGCATATCCGTCAAATCATGCGCGAGGCTGACTGCCTGTACACCGAAGCGCAAGTCGAAGAGGCAATCGCCAAGGTCGGCGCGCACATCACCCGCGAAATGGCTGACACCAACCCGGTGGTTTTCTGCGTGATGAACGGTGGTCTGATCTTCGCTGGCAAATTGCTCACCCACCTGCAATTCCCGCTCGAAGCGTCCTACCTGCACGCCACCCGCTATCGCAACGAAACCAGCGGCGGCGACCTGTTTTGGAAAGCCAAGCCGGAAGTCTCGTTCATCGACCGCGACGTGCTGATCATCGACGACATCCTCGACGAAGGTCACACCCTCGGCGCGATCATTGACTTCTGCAAGCACGCTGGCGCGCGCAAAGTGCACACTGCCGTGCTGATCGACAAAGACCACGACCGCAAGGCCCGCCCAGAGCTGAAAGCCGATTTCGTTGGCCTGCCGTGCATCGACCGCTACATCTTCGGTTACGGCATGGACTACAAAGGCTACTGGCGCAACGCCAATGGGATCTACGCCGTCAAAGGGATGTAAGCCATGACCCGCTTTCTTGATCAGACGCTGTTTGCCGAATTGGCCGAGAAAGCGGGCGCCAGCCCCCGTGGCCGGCACCATCACAACTTCCACCAGATGGAAGAGCCCTGCCATCGCCTGGCCGTGGGCCTGCAGTCCAGCACCTATGTGCCGCCGCATCGGCACCTGAGTGCGGACAAGGCGGAAACCTTGCTCGTGCTTCAGGGCAGCCTGGGTCTGCTGGTGTTCAGCGAAACCGGCGAGGTGCTGGCCAAGCGCGTCATGCAGGCGGGGGGCGAATGCGCGGGTGTGGATCTGCCACCCGGTGTGTTTCACGGTTTGGTGGTGCTGGAGCCCGACACGGTGATGTTCGAGTGCAAAGCCGGACCTTATCGCCCGGTAGGCGAGGGTGAGCTGGCCGATTGGGCGCCGCGTGAAGGCGAGGCTGGTGTGGCCGCGTATCAACGTTGGATGCTTGCCCAGTTCGATTGAGCTACAGTGCTGGGCTATCTCGCACGGAGCGGCCCATGAACCTGTTGATACGTACCTGCGCCGCCCTGGCGTTGACCCTCAGTTTGCCCCTGGCCGCCGCGCCTGCGCCGTTGCACAGCCAATTCCTGCCCTCCGACGATCTGGCCCTGCGCGCCGAAGCCCCGGACCAGCAGCAATTGTTGCAAGTCACCGAGTACGCGGTGGTGGTGGGTAACCAGCGCCAGTCCAGCCAGCAACCGATCCCGGTCACCTCGCCGCTGATGATCCGCCTTAAGGGCAAGTCCCTGAACAAAGGCGCGACCATCAGCCAAGTGGTGCTCAACTTCGATGCGGAAAGCAAAAGCCTGAAAAAGCCGGTCTACGACGACAAGAGCAAGACCCTGACTTTGTCCTACCCGGTGGCCCAGTACCGAGTGATCGTCGACCTGCTGCGCAATGACACGGTGTATGTGCAGTTCCTGAGTTATGCCAATGGGCATATCTGGGCGGATTTGCATACCGGTGCCGTTCGCGCGAAGTAGTCAGGCGACACAGATTCCACTATGTGGATGCAATTAATGTGGGAGCTGGCTTGCCTGCGATAGCGTTGTATCAGTGACAGAGGGGCCCGTTGACCCACCGCTATCGCAGGCAAGCCAGCTCCCACATGAGTGTTTGGTTGTTTTCGAAGGTGGTGTCTCACAGGTAGACTTCAAACCCCGTGTAAATGTCTGCAGGCTGGAGTCGGTAATGCGTAAAGATAAGAAACAGGTGATTGGTGACGAGATTGGCGACGATCAGATCAAGTTGTTCCTCGACTTCGAACCGGTTGACGCGACTTCCCCGTCCCTGCACAAACTGATCAAAGCCTACCGTGGCCTGCGTATCGACGACTTTGAGCGCTTCCTGGGTTTCTTCAAGGAAGCCGGCCTGGACCTGGACGGCAAGGATGAGCATGGCCAGACCTTCGTCGACCTGATCAAGGACCAGCGTCACGCAGACGAGTACATCGAGTTGATCAACAACGCTCGCGGTTGATTCTCCAGGCAATAAAAAACGCCCCGTTCTCATGCCGAGAGCGGGGCGTTTTTTTATTGCCTTAAGGCCTCAAGCGTAGCTCTCGGTCTCGGCAGCAGGCTCAACCAGTTCCAGGCTGATGTTGTTCTGCTCATTGATCTTGCGATACAGCTCGGCATCCGTTTCCAGGACCTTTTCCCGAGCCGGGAAGATCTCGTGCAGCTTGGCCGCCCACTCTCCGGCAGCCTTGGCCGGGAAGCAGCGTTCGATCAGGTCGAGCATGATCGAAACGGTCACCGAAGCGCCAGGAGATGCGCCCAGCAGTGCCGCGAGCGAGCCGTCTTTGGCCGCGACCAGTTCGGTGCCGAATTGCAGTACGCCGCCTTTTTTCGGGTCTTTCTTGATGATCTGTACCCGTTGGCCGGCCACTTCCAGGCGCCAGTCTTCGGCTTTGGCTTCGGGGTAGAAGCGGCGCAGGGACTCCAGGCGCTGCTCCATGGACTGCATCACTTCGCTGACCAGGTACTTGGTCAGGTCCATGTTGTCGCGGGCCACGGCGAGCATCGGGCCAATGTTGCCGGCGCGAACCGACAGTGGCAGGTCAAGGAACGAGCCGTGCTTGAGGAACTTGGTGGTGAAGCCGGCATAGGGCCCAAACAGCAGGGATTTTTTGCCTTCCACTACGCGAGTGTCCAAGTGCGGCACGGACATCGGCGGCGAACCCACGGCGGCCTGGCTGTAGACCTTGGCCTCGTGGTGCTTGACCACTTCCGGGTTGTCGCAACGCAGCCATTGGCCGCTGACCGGGAAACCGCCAAAACCTTTGCTTTCTTCGATACCCGAGGCTTGCAGCAGCGGCAGCGCCGCGCCACCGGCGCCGAGGAACACGAACTTGGCGTCCACTTCACGGCTGTTGCCGCTGTTGACGTCCTTGATGCTGACGGTCCAGCCCGCGCCGTTGCGCTTGAGGCCGGTCACACGCTTGCTGTACTTGACCTGGGCGTCTGCCGAGCTGGTCAGGTGGCTGAGCAGTTGGTTGGTCAGCGCGCCGAAGTTGACGTCGGTGCCGTTCATGACACGGGTCGCCGCGATTTTTTCGTCGAGCGGGCGGCCCGGCATCATCAGCGGCATCCACTCGGCCATCTCGCTACGGTCTTCGGTGTAGTGCATGTCCGAAAACGCGTGGTGCTGGCTGAGGGTTTCAAAGCGCTTCTTGAGGAAGGACACGCCTTTTTCGCCCTGTACGAAGCTCAGGTGCGGCACCGGACTGATAAAAGATTTGGACGAGCCAAAGGTGCCCTTTTTGGTCAGGTACGCCCAGAACTGTTTCGACACCTCGAACTGGGTGTTGATGTGCACGGCTTTCTTGATGTCGATGGAGCCATCGGCAGCCTGCGGTGTGTAGTTCAGCTCACACAGCCCGGCGTGGCCGGTACCGGCGTTGTTCCACGGGTTGGAACTCTCCGCGGCACCCGAATCCATCAGCTCAACGACTTCCAGCTTGAGGCCGGGGTCGAGCTCTTTGAGCAGTACGGCCAGGGTGGCGCTCATGATGCCGGCCCCTACCAATACTACGTCGACTGCTTCGTTATGCGCCATTTAACGCGTCTCCAAAATCTGCAGCACCAAATTGACGGCATGGCTGCCAGGAGTGACGGGGCGGTTCACGTGTTGCCCCAGGTTACCCATGGCCAGGATCGCCATGTCCGTTTCGCAATTCTTTGCAACTTCAGCACACGCTTCCTGCCGGGCTAATCTGCCTATGAACGCATTCATGGGCGCCTGTGGCAATTCGACTTATGGTCAAAACGTGTGATCTGTGCAATCAATCCGTAGCGGACAGGCTCAAGCTCCGATTTTCAAGGAGTACTCGGTCCTGTGTGGTTGGGCTGTTCCAGACGCTGATGGTGCTTGTACAAACGCCAAACTATTCATTTGCTCGCCACACTCTTGTGAAGTTGTGAAAACCCGTTTTTTCACGCTCTTTTGAAGACGTGAACCTCAAAAAAGGGCTGCCCCAGCCTGGCACCTGGCCCGGAAAACCTTGCCGACATGCGGCAAAACGGGCAAACAACTCAAGTGGCCGAGCGCAATGGCAGCTCTGGCAGATTCGGCAAAGACGGGTGGTTTGCAAAGAAAACAGCAAGCGCGCCAGCTTCACTCGATCTGTGTGGGCGGCTCTCTGTGGGCGATTCTTGGGGTTAATACCGAGGCATTAACGATGCTGCGAGGCCCGATCAGGAGACGTCCTTATAATCGGGGGGAGATTGTAGCGAAGAACGCTGGGGAAATGGGCGTGTTTTATGACTTTTATTAGGCGTTCGGTCAGGCAGCCAACGGCTGATGCCGTGACGACCGCGCTGGACGTGGGCTGACGCGGGCGCGAGCGGGCAGTGGGTGGTGCATCCAGCTCAGGCGAATCTCATCGATTTCTACCCAACCGTCGCCTACGGGCGGCTGGCAGCATTCTTTGAATGCCTGGCAACGACCTTGTGCATCGAGCAGGGCGAACTGACGAAGGGCCGGCTTGCGCGTAAACAATGACCAAAGAAACTGCATGACGATTGACCTCCTGAGATTGAGGCCAAGCATGCCTGCGCTGGATGACGAGCCCATGTAACGGGTGTGACATCTCGGTGACAGCGAACCGCGCTCCACACGTGGGGTCACAGGTTGTAACTGATGCTAGTTCCCCGCAGTGGCGCCCCGCTATACTGCCGGCCTGTCGGATCATGATTTCTGGAGAGAAGCGCATGTTGCAACGCCTGTTGTTCGGTTTGATCACTGTGACCAGCTTGACCCTGGTGGGCTGCGCCAACAGCCCGCAACAACTGACCCCGGAACCGAAACTCACCACGCAGTTGGCCCCGGTGGGCCACGGCCAGGCGGTGTCGGTGCGGGTGGTGGATGGTCGTCCATCGCCTACGCTCGGCTCGCGCGGCGGCCTGTACCCGGAAACCGCTCTGATCTCGGTGAACGCTCAAGACGTGCTGCCCAAGCTGCAGGCCCAGGCTGAAGCCGCCGTGCGCTTGCTGGGTTTCACCCCAAGCGCCAATGCACCGGGCGCTCCGCAATTGACGATCACCCTGGCTGAATTGAAGTATCAATCGCCTAAGGACGGCCTGTACGTGACCGAAGCTTCCATCGGCGCGACGTTCAAGTCCGACGTCACCGCGGGTACCCGTCGCTACAGCGGTCGCTACGGCGCCTCCCTGAACCAGCGTTTCGGCATGTCGCCGAACCAGGAAACCAATACCAAGTTGGTCAGCGACGTCCTGAGTGACGCCTTGACCCGACTGTTCAAAGACCCAAGCATCGGTTCGTTGCTCAGCGCGCAATAAACGATTGTTAAAAAACCGGGCTCGGTTGAGTCCGGTTTTTTTTCGCCTCCTGTTTCACGCGGCGGTGTCGATACAGAAGTCCAGCAGGCTCACCCCCGTTAACAGATCGGTCTCCGGAAGGTCCGCATGCTGGTGCCCGCCAAGGGCGCAATACACCAGCCAGTGGCGATCCTGGACGTTGAAAGCCAGGCCGCCGATCAGCGCTTCCTGCTCATCGCTTTGGGCGACCAGATACAGCCGATCCTGGTTTTGCGCGTGCAACATGACAAGCTCCTGAGGCGTCAAAGGGCAACAGAGTGGACTGTTAAGGTGACGTTCAGGTGACGCTCTAAATTACTGGATACATTAACCGTCAATGGGGAAGGGAGCCGTTTCGGTGCCGGACGCCACTATCGTTCAGGTTGGTAGCTGAGCTGATACCAAGACACTGTTCCACTGAGGTTTGCAATGGCGCTGTCCGCACTACTGATCAATGTTGTAGCGTTAGCGGTAGCGTGCCCGGGTGCAGCGCTGCTGTTCATCACGCGCCTGCGCGAACAACGCGCGATGGCCGACCTGGCCGCGCAAGGCGAAGACCGTGCGATCGATCAACCGATGTTGTTTCTGGATGTGCGCACCGAGCGCGCGCACCGGGTGGCTTACCGTATTGGGTTTGCCTGCCTGGGGTTGGCGTTGGCTATTTCCTGGTTCAGTACCCACCTCTAAAAACGCCATAAAACAAATGTGGGAGCTGGCTTGCCTGCGATAGCATCACCGAGGTGTGACTGATCCACCGAGGTGTCTGCATCGCAGGCAAGCCAGCTCCCACACAAGCCAGCGCTCATAGCGTCAGAGCGGTATGCCGGCCTTGACCCGATACTGATTCCGCACCGGCGTAGCGTATTGCACCACCAGGAACGGTCGGTGCTCGGCCGGGCACTCGTTCAAGCGCCGCTCCCATTCTGCCTTCGCCTTGGCCAGTTCGTCGGCCGGGAATACCTCGGCCGCCGTCGGCACCTGCAATTGCGGGTCGGCGTCGCTCCATTGGGCATACGCCAGGTAATGCACCGGGAACAGTCGGTAACCGCCGAGAATCTGCCGATCCATTTCCACCGCCAACAGTTTGGTATCTTCGAAACGCTCGGTGATCGGCGGCGCAAAGTTGATGTGCACCCGCCCCTTGTAGCCCGTGATGCCAAGGGCGATGCTCACGTCATCCTCGCCCGGCGCCTTGCTGTAGGTGCCGGTGGTGGCGCGGATGTACAGCTCGCGAGCCTTGGCGGTATCGCACGGGTCGTACTCGTAGCTGATCGACACCGGCGTCAGGTTCAACGACTGGATGACCTCGGCAAACGGCTCATCCTTGCGGCTGACGTGGAACATCTTGAGGATCGCCGATTCGGTGCGATCATCCCCATCCTTGGCGCGCCCTTCGGCCTGGGCAATCCAGATCGATTGGCAGTCGTTGCGGATCGAATGGTTGATGTAGGCTGACAGCAGGTTGAATGCCGCCATCTTTTCCTTTCGCCCGGTGATCGAGCGGTGCACGATAAAGCTCTTGTTCAGGCGCATCAGGTCACTGACAAACGGCTTTTGCAGCAGGTTGTCGCCGATGGCGATGCGCGGCGTCGGCAGGCCGGCGTGGTACACGGCGTAGTTGACGAAGGCCGGGTCCATCACGATATCGCGGTGGTTGGCGAGGAACAGGTAGGCGGTGCCGGACTTGAGCTGCTCGACGCCGGTGTAGGTCACGCCGTCGGTCGCGCGGTCAATGGTGTGGTCGACGTAGTACTCGACTTTGTCCTGCAAGGTCGCAACGGTGGTGACGCCGGCGAATTCACGGCGCAGTTTGCGGGCGATCATCGGCTTGAGCAGCCAGCCCAGGGCGCCGGCAAAGCGCGGGAAGCGGAAGTGGGTCAGGATGTCCAGAAAGGCCTTGTCACTGAACAGGCGTGCCAGCACTGCCGGGACTTCGCTGTCGTTGTAAGGTCGGATGGTATCGAATTCGCCCATCATGCTCTCTTGTTAGAAACGGCTAGGGTAAGTAAAGGAAATACCAGGGTGCGGCCTGAGTAATGGGCTCAGCCGAAATATAACCCTGTAAATAGACCGGCGATTATACGCACAAGTCACCTTGGAGGCTGCGATGCTGGAAACTGCGACGTACGATTGTCCTTATTGTGGTGAAGAGGTCGAGACAACGGTGGATTTGTCCGGCGGCGATCAGACGTATATAGAAGACTGTCAGGTGTGTTGCCGGCCAATCAGTTTCAATCTACAGGTGCATGGCGACGAGTGGATGCTCGAAACCCGTAGCGAAAACGAATAACAGGTACGCCCATGCAGCGAATCTACGAACCGGAAAACCTGATGGAAGGCGAGTTGCTGCAACAGATGCTCGCCAGCGAAGGTATCGAGGCCCACCTGGTGGGCCGGCATTTGCTCGGCGGCACCGGCGAACTGCCCATCTTCGGCTTGCTGGGCCTGGAGGTGGACAACGACCGGGCCGTGGACGCGCGTGAACTGATCACCGCCTACATCGGCGCGCAACCCCTGCCGGGTGATGAACCTGACAGCTTCCCCGGCGTTCTGGTCTGTTAGGCTGTCGGTCGGTTTACCCAAGAGTCATGTTGCCCCATGTGTGGACGTTATGCCCTGTTTCGCTGGAACCCCGCTTTTGCTGCCTTGCCGGGTTTCCCGGCCGACCAGCAGGCCCAGTGGAACATCTCCCCGAACGATTCGGTGCTGATCCAGCGCACCACCGACGGCCAGCTCACCCTGGCGCGGGCCCGCTGGGGCCTGACACCGCCCTGGCTGACCGACCTTTCGCGCACGCCGGCCCATGCCCGCGCCGAAACCCTGGCCGAACAACCGATGTTTCGCGAAGCGTTCCGCCTGCGCCGTTGCCTGCTGCCGGCCAATGGGTTCTACGAATGGCGCGGCACCCAGCGCAAACGTCCGTACTGGCTGACGCCAGGAGAGGGTTCCACCTTGTTTTTTGCCGCGATCTGGGAAGCGTATCCGGTGCAGGAACAGGTGTGGCTGAGCACGGCGGTGGTGACCCAGGCTGCGCAGAGCCAGCGTCGGCCGCTGATCCTGGATGCGGCGGGGCAGGCGGCCTGGCTCAATCCCGAAACACCGTTGCACGTGTTGCAAGGGCTATTGGCAAGTGAACCCACCGCGTTGCGCGAGCGGGTGCTGGCCAACATGGTCAATGATCCGAAGCTCAATGGGCCGGAGTGCTTGACCCCGGCGTGATCCCGTAGGGTGTGTATTGGCTTGCCTGCGATGGGGTCCTCAAGATCCCCGAAAGCTTAAACTTTGAACTGATTGATCAAGCGCCGCTGCTGCTCCGCCAGCTTGGTCAAATCCGCACTGGCCGCGCTGGATTCATCCGCGCCTCCCGCCACTTCATTGGCCACCTGGCCGATGTTGATCACGTTACGATTGATGTCCTCGGCTACCGCGCTCTGCTCTTCGGCCGCACTGGCGATCTGGGTGTTCATGTCGTTGATCACCGACACCGCCTGGGTGATGGTTTCCAGCGCTTCGGCCGCCTTCGCCGCGTGTTGCACGCTTTCATCGGTGCGGCTTTGGCTGTCCTCCATCACCCGTACCACGTCCCGCGTGCCTTGTTGCAACTGCTGGATCATGGTCTGGATTTCTTCAGTGGCTTTTTGAGTCTTCTGCGCCAGGTTGCGCACTTCGTCAGCGACGACGGCGAAACCCCGGCCTTGCTCGCCGGCACGCGCCGCCTCGATTGCAGCATTGAGCGCCAACAGGTTGGTCTGCTCGGCGATACCGCGAATTGCCGTAAGGATGGCGTTGATGTTCTCGCTGTCCTTGGCCAGGGTTTGCACCACGCCCACGGCCTTGCCAATTTCTGCGGCCAACGCGCCAATCGAGGTGGACGTGTCGCGCACAATCCGCATGCCCTGGCTCGCGGCCTGATCGGCATGGCTGGCGGCTTGCGCGGCCTGGGTAGCGTTGCGCGCAACGTCTTGCGCAGTGGCGGTCATCTCATGCACGGCGGTGGCCACTTGGTCGATTTCCACCATTTGTTTATGCACGCCCTGGTTGGTGCGAATCGCAATATCAGCCGTGTGCTCCGACGAGTCACTGACCTTCTGCACTGAACTCACCACCTGGGTGATCATGCCTTGCAGCTTGATCAGGAAGGTGTTGAAGCCGTTGGCGATCGCGCCCAGTTCATCGGCGCGATCGCTGGTCAGGCGCCGCGTCAGGTCGCCTTCGCCCTGGGCGATGTCATTGAGCATCGCCACCATTTGCTTGAGCGGACGGGCGATGCCGTGGCCTACCAGCCAGATCACCAGCAAGCCGGCACCGGCGATCAATAGGCCGGCAATGGTCATGCCGAAGATATCGGTCTTGCGCTGGGCTTCCAGGTCGCTTTGCAATTTCTGCGAGTCGGCCATCACTGCGCCCAGGGGCAACTGCATCATCAGGGTCCAGCGCGCGTCGGTCTGGCCGATGCTGAAGGGCAGGAACAGCTCGATATGCCCGTGTTCCCGGTCGATGTCGTAGCGCACTTCACCGGTTTTGAGTTGGCCGAGGTTGGCCAGTTCGTTGCCGTCGAGCAAGTCGCTGGCTTTTTCACCGAGCTTGCTGGCGTCCTTGGTATAGGCCACAAGGCGTCCGTTACTGGAGATCAGCGCCAGTTCACCGGCACCGTCGTAGAGTTTCTGATCGGCGCTGGTGAGCATGTCCTGGATGAAATTGACCGAGAGATCGGCACCGACGATGCCCTGGAAGGTGCCGTCGATCAGGATCGGCTCGATAAAAGAAGCCAGCATCACCATCGCATTGCCCACCTTGTAAGGGGCCGGGTCGATGGCGCAGGCTTTTTTGCTTTCCCTGGAGCACAGGTAGTACTCGCTGGCACGCACCCCGGTGGAGAGGACTTTCTGGTCGGCCACGTCGGCGAGTTTATCCAGGCCCAGGCTGCCATCCGCGTTGCGGTACCACCACGGCAGGAAACGTCCGTCGGCGCCCATGCCAAGAATGGGGCTGTTCACGTAGGCCGTGTCGTTGTGATCAATGGCATTGGGCTCCCAGCCAATGTAGGCACCGAGGATCTTCGGGTTGCGCACCACGGTTTCATGCAGCAGGTTGATCAATTGTTCGCGGCCGACCTGCAGGGCAGGTTCGCCCTTGGCGTCTTTCATGCCGAGCAGGGCGTTGGCGGTGGCCAGGCTCTTGGCGGTCACCAGCGGGGCTTCCAGCTCACGCTGGATCAACGTGGCCTGGGTGTGCGCCAGGGCGGTGAGGCGTTGCTCGACAATCTGCTCGAACTGAGCCTGGGTGCGCTCCTGCACCATCGCCTGGGTTCGCGCGCCGGCAAACAAGGCGTAAAGCACCAGCACAGCGACCACACTCAGAACAATAGCGCCAGCCAGTGCCGCGACAGAAAACTGAATCGACTTGAATTTCATGAGAACTCCGGGCACAGAGGGGAGGGTCCGCCTTTTTGTATCGGCCACGGCCGCGGTGGGCATGAGCGTTTTTCCGACAAAAATGTCAGGGGTGTCGCGAATGGAATGCCCGCCGCCGTTGATGGGATAGGTGAGATGTATCCGAAAATCGTGAGTTACACGTCTGCTGTATCTGGCGCAGATACAAATGTGCGCCTACGATACGCGCCATATTTCAGGGCGTATTTTCAGGGAGAGTGTTCATGAAGAAGTCATTGGTGATAAATGGTTTGGTTGCAGCGATGCTGCTGGCCGGGTGTCAGTCGGTCAATACCACCAGCGGCGGCGCCGTTGGAGTGGAGCGCAAGCAGTACATGTTCAGCATGCTGTCGAGCCAGGAAGTCGACCAGATGTATGCCCAGTCCTACCAGCAGACGTTGGGCGAAGCCAGCAGCAAAGGCCAGTTGGACAAGACCAGTGCCAACGCCAAGCGCGTGCAGGCCATTGCCAAGCGTTTGATTGCCCAGGCGCCGACCTTCCGCCCCGATGCTGCGCAGTGGAAGTGGGAAGTGAACCTGATCAAGAGCGACGAGATGAACGCCAACTGTGGGCCTGGCGGCAAGATCTTCGTGTACAGCGCGTTGATCGATAACCTCAAGCTCACGGATGACGAACTGGCCGCCGTGATGGGCCATGAAATCGCCCACGCCTTGCGTGAGCATGGCCGCGAAGCCATGTCCAAGGCCTACGGGATCGAGATGGCCAAGCAGGGCGCCGGTGCGTTGTTCGGCCTCGGCCAGGACAGCCTGGCACTGGCCGATACGGTGGCCAACTACGGCATGACCTTGCCCAACAGCCGCAGCAATGAAAACGAAGCGGACTTGATCGGCCTGGAACTGTCGGCCCGCGCCGGCTACAACCCGAACGCGGCCATCACGCTGTGGAACAAAATGGCCAAGGCTTCGGAAGGCGCACCGCCGGAGTTCATGAGTACTCACCCGGCTTCCGACAGCCGGATTGCCTCGTTGCAGGCGGCGATTCCGAAGGTGATGCCGCTTTACCAGCAGGCCAAAAAATCCTGAGTTAACGCAGATCAATGTGGGAGCCGGGCTTGCCCGCGATGCAGGCAACTCGGTCTCTCAGCTGCACCGGGTTGATGCCATCGCAGGCAAGCCAGCTCCCACAGATATCGGGTTTGCAGCCTTAGATCCAGCCGCTGCTTTGCATGGCCTTGTACACCGCCACGATAGCCAGGATGAAAAACGCCGTAGCTGCCAACCGGCGAATCAAGGTCAACGGCAGTTTCTCCGCCGCAAAATTACCCGCCAATACCACCGGCACGTTGGCAATCAGCATGCCCACGGTCGTCCCGATAATCACCAGCCAGAGTTCCGGATACTGCGCCGCCAGCATGACCGTGGCGATCTGCGTCTTGTCACCGATTTCGGCGAGGAAGAACGCAATCAGCGTGGTCAGGAACGGTCCGAATTTGCGCGTGGTGCTGGCTTCGTCATCGTCGAGTTTGTCCGGCACCAGGGTCCACAAGGCCGTGGCGCAGAAGCTTGCCGCCAGGATCCAGTGCAATACCGCGTCGGAGAAGAAGCTCCCGAACCAGGCGCCAACGGCACCGGCGGCCGCGTGGTTGGCCAGGGTCGCGGCAACAATGCCGGCGATGATCGGCCAGGGCTTGCGAAAGCGAGCAGCAAGGATGAGCGCGAGCAGTTGCGTCTTGTCGCCGATTTCGGCCAAGGCAACGATTGCGGTAGGAACGAGTAATGAATCCAGCATCAGGTAGGTTTCCAGGGGCGGGTCGACACGGCTATGACACGTACAGCCTTCCCGCCCCGGGTAAGGTGTGCGTGTCATAGGTCTTGTCAAACCCCGGTCCGTCTGTGCGGACTCCTGGGTCGCATACGCCATGGTCTGTTGACCAAGTATGTTGACGTATGCCGGACGAGCGTGGCGCTCGTGGGAGACTACTCCCCTAGGACGGAGCGGATTCTGCCTAGGCAAATTCCATTCGGCAAGCCTTCTTTTTCAAACGCCCGTCAGCCGCGCTTGGCACGGTAGATGCGAAAACCATTGCCTTCAGCCTTGACCGCACAAATACCCAGATGCTCTTCAATCAAGGGTTGGTACTTGAGGAAACTGTTTGCGACTACGCGAAGTTCGCCGCCTTTTGCCAGATGTTTGCCGGCTTTTCGCAGCAGGTTTTCTGTGGCGAAGTAATCGGTGTGCACGCCGACATGGAACGGCGGGTTGGTCAGAATCGCGTTCAAACCCATCGGCGCTGCGTCAATGCCATCACCGGTCAGCACCTCGGCTTCCAGGCCGTTGGCGGCCAGGGTAAGACGGCTGCTGGCGGCGGCAAACGCGTCCACGTCGAGCATCGTAACGGTGTTGTGTGGGTAGCGGCGTTTTACCGCAGCACCCAGCACACCGGCACCGCAACCGAAGTCCAGCAGATGGCCGCTCGGCAGTTTATCCAGGTGCTCCAGCAACAGCTCGGTACCGCGATCCAGGCGACCATGGCTGAACACACCGGGCAAGCTCACCACCTTGAGTGGCCCCTCAGCCAAAGGCACATCGAACACCTGAGCCAGGCTCTCCAGCTCGACCGCTTGCGGGGCATTGGCCACGGTGACTTGCCACAGTTGGCAATGCCGCGCGTTGTCGAGCTTGCGCGGTTTGCCGAAGGGGATCATCTGCTTGGCGGCGCTCTCGATACCGCCTTTTTTCTCCCCTACCAGATACACCTCAGCGCCGGGCAAGCGCGCGGCTACGGCGTTGAGCAGGTAGTCGGTGAGGTCCTTGGACTTGGGCAGGAAGATGACCGCCGCCTCGAATTCGCGCTCAGGCACATTCACGCCAAATTGGCTGCGCTCGGGGAAGCGTGCGTCCAGCGCCGCCTGGTCGCCGGCATGCCAGCACCAGCCGTTCGCGTTGGGCAGGCGACCGAGCAGGTCGTCGGCGGGCAAACCCACCAACAGCAGGTTGCCTTGAAAAAGTTCGGCCTGACGAAGCAGTACTTCACTGCGCGGATCCATGGTCTGCTCCTTGAAAAGGAGCGCAGTTTATCAACTCACAACGCGAAGCGGGGCGCCGCTGAAAAAGCCCCGGGCGTTTTCCGCCAACTGGCCAACAATGCGCTGGCGCGCCTCGCGACTGCCCCAGGCGTTGTGCGGGGTGACGATCAGCCGGGGGATATCGCCGGCCAGCAGCGGGTTGCCGTTCACCGGCGGCTCAACGCTCAGCACATCGGTCGCCGCGCCGCCCAGGTGGCCGTTGCGCAACGCATCGGCCAAGGCTTGCTCGTTGATCAATCCGCCGCGCGCGGTGTTGACCACAAACGCGCCGGGCTTGAGCAGCGCCAATTCGCGGGCGCCGATAAAGTCGCGGGTGTGGTCGTTGAGCGGGCAGTGCAAGGTCAGCGCGTCGACCTGCGCCAGCAGTTCATCCAGCGGCACGCGATCAGCGCGGGCAGGGCGACCCGGAATGGCGCCCAGTAACACGCGCATACCAAAGGCTTCGGCCAGGCGCGCAACCGCGCTGCCCAATTCACCTTGGCCGAGCAAGCCAAGGGTTTTACCTTCCAGCTCGACAATCGGATGGTCCAGCAGGCAGAACTGTTTGGCTTCCTGCCACTTGCCGGCGCTCACATCCCGTTGATAATCCTTCAAGCGCGTCGCCAGGTTGAGCAACAGCATGATCGTGTGCTGCGCCACCGACGGCGTGCCGTAGCCCTGGCAGTTGCTCACGGTAATGCCACGGGCACGGGCGGCTTCGAGGTCAACGTTGTTGGTGCCGGTGGCAGACACCAGGATCAGCTTGAGCGCCGGGCAGGCCGCCAGGGTTTCGCTGTTGAGGGCGATCTTGTTGCTGATCGCAACCTGGGCGCCTTGCAGGTGTTCGATCACGTTCAGCGGCGTGGTGTCGCTGAACAAGTGCAGGTCGCTGAAGCTGTTGCGCAGTTCGCTGAGGTCGAGGTCCCCCAAGTCCAGGGACGGGTGATCAAGGAAGACGGCGCGGCGATTGTTCGTCATCAACTGTACCTTTGTGCGACAGGGTTCGAAGGCGTAATCTGCCGAGCCTATCAGATGAAATAATCAGTTACTTAATGGAGTGCGTATGTACGTCGCCGAGTTTTTGACCGTAGCGCTGATTCACTTATTGGCGGTGGCCAGCCCCGGCCCGGATTTCGCGGTGGTGGTGCGTGAAAGTGTGACCCACGGCCGCCGTGCAGGGACCTGGACCGCGTTGGGCGTGGGGTCGGCTATTTTCCTGCACGTGGGGTATTCGTTGCTCGGTATCGGCTTGATCGTCTCCCAGTCCATCGTGCTGTTCAACGCGCTGAAATGGGCGGCGGCGGCCTACCTGCTGTACATCGGCTTCAAGGCTTTGCGCGCGCAGCCGGCCAAGCCTGCGGCCGAGGGTGAGTTGCATCGCGAAGCGGGCGAACGCACGCCCCGTGGCGCGTTTACCGCAGGTTTTGTGACCAATGGCTTGAACCCCAAGGCCACGTTGTTCTTCTTGTCGTTGTTCACCGTGGTGATCAACCCGCACACGCCACTGGCGGTCCAGGCCGGTTACGGCGTGTACCTGGCGGTGGCCACGGCGTTGTGGTTCTGCCTGGTGGCGATGCTGTTCAGCCAGCAACGCGTGCGCGCCGGGTTTGCGCGGATGGGACATTGGTTCGATCGGACCATGGGTGCGGTGTTGATTGCGATTGGGGTGAAGCTGGCGTTTACCAGCATGAAGTAAGGCTGGATAAGTAAGACCGAATGCAAGTGGGCACGGTCCATGTGTGAGCCGGGCTTGCCCGCGATGCAGGCGCCTCGGTATTTCCGATGTACCGAGGCGTTGCTATCGCAGGCAAGCCAGCTCCCACCTTGGAGCGCTGCATGTCCCCGATGCTGGCGCAAAGCTAGCATTCATTGGGCGCTGCAAATCATTCCTTTGGCTGATTTGGCTGAAACATAAGGTCTCTAAAGTGCAGGTCTTCAAGCCAAGACCGTGCAGTCATAAAAGGGATTCGTATGTTGCAGACCCGTGTCATTCCGCCCGCCGAAGGTGCGTACCAATACCCGCTGCTGATCAAGCGCCTGCTGATGTCCGGGACCCGTTACGAGAAAACCCGGGAAATCGTCTACCGCGATAAATTGCGCTACACCTATCCAACCCTGATCGAACGGGTCGCGCGCCTGGCCAATGTGCTGACAGAAGCCGGGGTCAAGGCCGGTGACACGGTGGCGGTGATGGACTGGGACAGCCATCGCTACCTGGAATGTATGTTCGCCATTCCGATGATTGGTGCGGTGATCCACACCATCAACGTGCGCCTGTCGCCGGAACAGATCCTGTACACCATGAACCATGCCGAGGACCGCTTCGTGCTGGTCAACAGCGAGTTCGTGGGTCTCTACCAGGCCATTGCCGGGCAACTCACTACCGTTGACAAGACGTTGTTGCTCACCGATGGCGAGGCCAAGACCGCCGAGCTGCCAAACCTGGTAGGCGAGTACGAAACCCTGCTGGCCGCTGCCAGCCCGAAGTACGACTTCCAGGACTTCGACGAACACTCCGTCGCCACCACCTTCTACACCACTGGCACCACCGGCAACCCCAAGGGCGTGTACTTCACTCATCGCCAATTGGTGCTGCACACCATTGGCGTGGCGACCATCATGGGCAGTGTCGACAGCGTGCGCCTGCTCGGCACCAATGACGTGTACATGCCGATCACGCCGATGTTCCACGTGCACGCCTGGGGCCTGCCGTACGTGGCGACCATGCTCGGTTTGAAGCAGGTCTACCCCGGCCGCTACGACCCGGAATACCTGGTGGAGCTGTGGCGCAAGGAAAAGGTCACTTTCTCCCATTGCGTGCCGACCATCCTGCAAATGGTGCTCAATGCAAAAGCCGCCCAGGACGTGGATTTTGGCGGTTGGAAAATCGTCATTGGCGGCAGCGCGCTCAACCGCACCCTGTATGAAGCATCCAAGGCCCGTGGCATTCAACTGACCGCAGCCTATGGCATGTCTGAGACCGGGCCGCTGGTGTCCTGCGCGCACCTCAACGAAGAGCTGATGGCGGGCACCGAGGATGAGCGCACCACCTACCGCATCAAGGCCGGCGTGCCAGGGCCCTTGGTGGAAGCCGCGATCATCGACAGCGACGGCCATTTCCTGCCCGCCGACGGCGAGTCCCAGGGCGAACTGGTATTGCGGGCACCGTGGCTGACCGAAGGTTATTACAACGAGCCGCAGAAGGGCGCCGAGCTGTGGGCGGGCGGCTGGATGCACACCGGCGACGTGGCGACGCTGGATGCCTTTGGCGTGATCGATATTCGCGACCGCATCAAGGATGTGATCAAGACCGGCGGCGAGTGGATCTCTTCCCTGGCCCTCGAAGACCTGGTCAGCCGTCACCCGGCGGTACGCGAAGTAGCGGTGGTGGGCATCGCCGACCCGCAGTGGGGGGAACGCCCGTTTGCGTTGTTGGTGGTGCATGATGGCCATGTGATAGGGGCCCGCGAGCTCAAGGAACACCTCAAGCCGTTCGTGGAGCTGGGCCACTTGAGCAAGTGGGCGATTCCAAGCCAGATCGCTGTTGTTACTGAAATTCCCAAGACCAGCGTCGGCAAGCTCGACAAAAAACGTATCCGCATTGACATCATCGAATGGCAGGCCAACAACAGCACGTTCCTGTCCACCCTCTGAGCTGATTCGCCGTGCCCTTGTTGCACGGCGATGCTCTATCTCGCGCCTTCACTTGTGATTTGCCAATTTTCAGCCATCCTTCCCGCGTCGGCCTTCGTCGACGTGGCGAAAGGGTCGTGGCAGACGGGTTGCTGATGCAAATCACACTTTAGAGGGATCAAGCACTACCCCCTGCTGGCTATAGTCCCTTCCAGAGTTTTTCAAGGATGCGGTGCTGCGGACCATGGAGGTTCAGTTGCAGTCCGGCATTGGAATCGTTGTATTCCGGCCGTTACAAGCATCACAGAACGAACTCACTGCCATAACAATAATGCACATGGAGTAGCGTCGATGACCTCAGTAAACCAGTTCTGGCGCCGGGCTAAATTGCCCCTGGCCGTCAGTCTCGCCTCTACGCTCGCCGGGCCCGCATTCGGCGTCAGTTTCAATATCGGTGAAATCGAAGGGAGTTTTGACTCGTCTCTTTCCGTGGGGGCGAGCTGGTCGACGGCCAAGCCCAATCAGGATCTGATCGGTGTTAACAACGGTGGCAATGGCCTGTCCCAGACGTCCGATGACGGCCACCTGAACTTCAAGCGTGGCGAGACGTTCTCGAAAATCTTCAAGGGCATCCATGATCTAGAGCTGAAATACGGCGACACCGGCGTATTTGTGCGTGGCAAGTACTGGTATGACTTCGAACTCCAGGACGAGAGTCGCGAGTTCAAGGACATCAGCAACAGCAATCGCAAAGAGGGCGCCAAGTCCTCCGGCGGGCAAATTCTCGATGCTTTCGTTTACCACAACTACTCGATTGCTGATCAGCCCGGCAGCGTGCGGCTCGGTAAGCAAGTGGTGAGCTGGGGTGAAAGTACCTTCATCGGTGGGGGCATCAACTCCATCAACCCGATCGACGTGTCTGCGTTCCGTCGTCCGGGGGCTGAGGTCAAGGAAGGCTTGATTCCGGTCAACATGTTCTATGTGTCGCAGACGCTGACCGATAACTTGTCGGCGGAAGCGTTCTATCAGTTGGAATGGGACCAGACGGTTACCGATAACTGCGGGACATTCTTCTCTCAGCCGGACGTCATCTCTGATGGTTGCGACAACAACCTACGGGTGTTGAACAAGCGCTCTCGCATCTCGCCTCTTGCTTATCCAACCCTCAATACTTTGGGTGTTGATGTGAACGAAGAGGGCGTATTGGTGCGCCGTGGTCCTGACCGTGATGCTCGCGACAGCGGTCAGTTTGGCGTTGCCATGCACTACAACTTCGAGCCGTTGGACACCGAGTTCGGCGCTTACTTCATGAACTATCACAGCCGTGCGCCGATTTTCAGTGCACAAGGTGCGCCAGCGTCAGCGTACAACCGTCCTCTGGGTGGGCTGGCGGCGCTACGCCCGGTGATTGTGGCGGGTAGCTCCAACTACTTCGTCGAATACCCGGAAGACATCCGTCTTTACGGCTTGAGCTTTTCCACCACGCTGCCTACCGGTACCGCATGGAGCGGTGAGTTGAGCTACCGGCCAAACGCACCGGTGCAACTGAGCACCACCGACATACTCTATGCGGGCGTCACGCCTATTACCGGCTTTGGCAACGCTTCGGTGCTCAAAGGCTCGCCTGGTCAAGACCTGCATGGTTACAACCGCAAGGAAGTCACGCAGTTCCAGACCACATTCACGCACTTCTTTGATCAGGTGATGGGCGCGAGCCGCTTGACCACGGTGGGCGAGATTGGGGTGACTCACGTGGGCGGCCTGGAGAGCAAATCAGAGGCTCGTTATGGCCGCGACCCGGTATTTGGTCCAGGTACGTTGCCCGGTGGTTTCTGCAATACGCTTAATAACTCGACCGCCGTAGGTGCCGGCCTGGGTAATGCCAATGGGCTGAATACCAACTGCAACAACGATGGCTTTACCACGGCCACTTCCTGGGGCTACCGCGCTCGGGCAATCTGGGAATACCCGGATGTCTTCGCCGGCGTCAACCTTAAGCCAAACGTGGCGTGGTCCCATGACGTCAAGGGTTACTCCCCTGGTCCTGGCGCTAACTTCGAAGAAGGTCGCAAGGCTGTCAGCCTGGGTCTGGACGCCGAGTACCAGAACACCTACACCGCCAGCCTGAACTACACGAACTTCTTCGGCGGCGATTTCAGCACAGTGAATGACCGCGACTTTGTCGCTTTGAGCTTCGGCGCGAACTTCTAAGCACACTGCATTTCAGGAAGACCAGAACATGAAAATAACCAAAAGTCTGTTGCACGTGGGTGTGCTTGGGCTGTCGATCCTGGCGAGCAACGTCATGGCGGCAGTGTCGGCGGATGAAGCCGCCAAGCTGGGCACGAGTCTGACCCCGATGGGCGCCGAGATGGCCGGTAACGCTGCAGGCACCATTCCTAAGTGGTCGCCGTTGCCTACCAACGCCGGTGCCGTCGACGCCCGTGGGTTCCTGGCCAACCCTTACGCCAGTGAACAACCGCAATTCACCATCACCGCGCAAAACGTCGAGCAGTACAAAGACAAGCTGGCGCCGGGTCAGTACGCGATGTTCAAGCGCTACCCCGAGACCTTCAAGATGCCGGTCTACCCGACCCATCGCGGCGCTACCGTGCCGGCTGATGTGTTCGCCGCTATCAAGAAGAACGCCACCACCACCAACCTGGTGTCCGGCGGCAACGGCCTGGAAAACTTCGAGACCGCCGTGCCGTTCCCGATTCCCAAAAGCGGCGTTGAAGTCATCTGGAACCACATCACCCGTTATCGCGGTGGCAGCGTGACCCGCCTGGTAACCCAGGCTACGCCACAAACCAACGGTTCCTACAGCCTGGTGTACTTCCGCGACCAGTTTGTGTTCCGCGACAAGATGAAAGACTTCGACCCGAAAAACCCGGGCAACGTGCTGTTCTACTTCAAGCAGCAAGTGACCGCGCCGGCCCGTCTGGCCGGTGGTGTGCTGCTGGTGCACGAAACCCTGGACCAGGTGAAGGAGCCTCGTTCGGCCTGGGTCTACAACGCCGGCCAGCGCCGTGTGCGCCGGGCGCCGCAAGTGTCCTATGACGGCCCAGGTACCGCCGCTGACGGCCTGCGTACCTCCGACAACCTCGACATGTACAACGGTGCACCGGACCGCTACGACTGGAAATTGGAAGGCAAGAAAGAAATCTACATCGCCTCCAACAGCTACAAGATCGACGATCCGAAGCTCAAGTACGCCGACATCATCAAGGCCGGCCACATCAATCAGGACCTGGCTCGCTACGAGCTGCGCCGTGTCTGGCATGTAGTCGCCACCTTGAAAGAAGGTCAGCGCCACATCTACGCCAAACGTGATTTCTTCATCGACGAAGACACCTGGCAAGCGGCGGTCATCGACCACTACGACGGCCGTGGCCAACTGTGGCGCGTGGCTGAAGCGCATGCCGAGAACTACTACGACAAGCAAGTGCCGTGGTACGCCCTGGAAACCCTCTACGACCTGCAGTCCGGCCGCTACCTTGCACTGGGCATGAAGAACGAAGAGAAACAGGCGTATGACTTCGGTTTCACCGCCACCACCAGCGACTTCACCCCAGCGGCCCTGCGCCAGGATGGCGTGCGCTAAGCTGAGTTAACCGAGGCCGCATCCTCGGAAAAAAGCCCCGACCCGTTCGGGGCTTTTTTATGTGGCGAATTTTTTTGTCGCAGTTCTTTTTCAGGCAAATGTTGCAAAGATCTACAAACCTGCTGCTTTTACCGCTAGTCTGCGGACATCTGCAATGCCGACAACAGCCTTCTACAAGAGCCCGGCGATGACTGATCTGTCCCGAATCCAAGGGCCTGCCAGTGCGGTAATTCCCACCCTGGAAGGTCGCTTCTACAGGCCACCGCTGCCTGACGGCTACGTGCTGCGTCCGCGCCTGTGCGAACGCCTGAGTGCTGGCCTGCAAGGGCGGCTGCTGCTGGTCAGTGCACCGGCAGGGTTCGGCAAGAGTTCGTTGGCGGTGGAGTTCTGCCAGAGCCTGCCGGCCCATTGGCAAAGCCTGTGGCTGGGCCTGAGCCCACGGGATAACGACCCCGGCCGTTTCCTTGAGCGCCTGCTCGACGGTTTACAGCAATTTTTCCCGCAACTCGGCGCCCAATCCCTGGGCCTGCTGAAAATGCGCCAGCGTCACCAACCCTTTGCCTTTGAAGAATGGCTGGACGGACTGCTCGATGAGCTGACCGTGCACCTGTCCCCGCGCGCGCCGTTGTTATTGGTACTGGATGACTACCATCTGGCCCAGGGGCCGGTGCTCGACCGGTGCCTGCAGTTTTTCCTCAACCATTTGCCCGATGGCCTGGTGGTGCTGGTCACCAGCCGTCAGCGCCCGGACTGGCATCTGGCGCGGCTGCGTTTATCGCGCCACCTGCTGGAGTTGCACGAACAGGATTTGCGCCTGACGCACAGCGAATCCCTGGCGGTGCTGGATCGCCACAGCAGTTCCTTGCGCGGCGAAGCCCTCGACAACCTGATCCGCCGCAGCGAAGGCTGGGTTGCCGGGCTGCGTTTCTGGTTGCTCGCCGCCTCCGAGGCCGGCAACGACGGGGCATTGCCGCAGAGCTTGCACGGCGGCGAAGGGCTGATCGGCGATTATTTGCTTGAAGAGGTGATCGACTGCCTGCCCGCCGAAGTGCAGGCGTTTTTGTACGACACAGCCCCTCAGGATCGGTTTTGCAGCGAACTCTGCGACGCGGTGCGCGAAGCCCATGACAGCGCTGAAATCCTGCGTTACCTGCAAGCCCACCAAGTGTTCCTGGTGCCTCTGGACGAGCAGGGCCACTGGTACCGTTATCACCATTTGTTTTCAGACCTGCTGCGCACCCGCCGCGCCAGCAGCAATGTGCTGCCGCCGGCCAGCCTGTACCTGCGCGCGTGCCGCTGGTTCAATGCCCAGGGCTTGATCGATGAGGCCGTGGAGCAAGCGTTGCGCGCCGGCCATCTGGATGTCGCCGCCAACCTGGTTCAGAACCTGTCCGAGGAGCAACTGCTGGCCGAGCAGAACGTGGGCATGCTGCTGCGTTGGAAAATGGACTTGCCCGACAGCTTGCTGATCAGTACGCCGCGCCTGATTGTTCTCTACAGCTGGGCCTTGGGCCTGGCCTGCCAGTTGGATGCGGCGGAAGAATTATCCAGCTACCTCAGCCGCTTCCTGCCAGCACCGTCGGCCACGGCGCAAAAATCGATGCTGGCACAGTGGCTGGCGCTGAGCGGGATCATCGCCCGGGGCCGGGGCGATCGCGAGCTGACCCAGCGCTATTGCAGCGAGGCGCTGGAAAGCCTGCCGCAACGGCGTTACGGCCAGCGGTTGATGTGCCTGTCGACCCTTTCCAACCTGGCCATTGTCGATGCCGACCTGTGGCGTGCGCGTGGCTTGAATCGCGAATCCCTGGAGTTGGCGCAGCGCGTCGGCAACCCATTGTTCGAGGCCCTGGCCCATTACGACCGTGCGCGTGTGTTGCAGGCCCGCGGTGAAATCCTGCGTTCCCTGGATGAAGTGCATCAGGGCCTGCAACGCCTGCAGGGCTTAGCGCCGCAGCGGTTGTACGCGGTGCGCGCGCGGTTGTCACTCTACGAAGGTTTTTTGCTGCTGGTGCGGCTACAACCCGAAGCCGGACTCGCCCGCTTACGCGCCGGGCTCGTCGAAGCCCGTGCCTGCCGCGACATCAGTGTGTTGATCGGGCATTGCGTGATCGCCAATTTCGAAGGCCGCCGTGGTGACTTCGGCAAAGCCTTTGCTGAACTCGCCGAGGCCGAGCGCCTGATGCATATCTGGGACGTGCCGCCGATCTACTACCTGGCAATGATCACCCTGATCAAATGCGAACTGTGGCTGGCCCAGGGCCGTACAGATCTGGCCGACGCCTGGCTGACCCGCCTGGGGCAGACCTACAACGGTGAGCAGGCCGCCGCCGCGCCGGAATTTCACCCGCACCTGCCACAACATATCGAGCTTCAACAAGCGGCGCTGGATGCCACTCGCCATCAACCTGTTGCCGCATTGCAACGGCTTGAAGCGTTGGCGCAGCAGGCGCACAACAGCGGCCGCCAGATGATTGCCCTGATGGCGCTGACGCAGCAGGCCCAGTTGCTCTTGGAAAGTGGCCAGGAAGCCAAGGCGCGCGCGGTTCTGGTCCAGGCCCTTGAGGCCGGCGCCGGGGGCGCGCTGCAACCTTTCCAGCGCTTGTTGGAAGGGCACCCTGGCTGGATGCGCGAGCAATTGGGCAAGGATGCGCATGGCCTGCTGAACCAGAGTTTGCTGGTGCTTCTGCCGACGGTGGTGACACCCGAGGTAGCGCCGGCTCACGAAACCTTGAGCGCGCGTGAGTTGGCAGTGCTGAAACTGATTGCCCAAGGCTGCTCGAACCAGGAAATCAGTAACCAGCTGTTCATCTCACTGCACACCGTGAAGACCCACGCCAGCCACATCAACAGCAAGTTAGGGGTGGAGCGGCGGACCCAGGCGGTGGCCCGTGCCAAGGCAATGGGACTGCTGGCGTAGACCCTCCGAAGTCTATGGCGCGCTTGGGCACTGGTTGGACGGCCTGTCGACTGCCTGGCGAATCTGCGCCGCGAAGCGTTTGAGATTGTTCTGGTGGGCGAGCACCAAGTCGTCAATGCTCGCGCCGGCCGACGACTGCAAGGTGGTGCGGCAGGTCAGCGGCGCGCGATCACTGCCGCTGGCCGGCCGCAGACGCCATTTGACGTCAAGCAGTGCGTACTGGCCGGGCACGGAGTCAAAGCGCTGCACCTCAAGGCGCAACAGCATGGGTTGTCGAGGGTTGCTGTTAGCCAATTGGTCCACCAGCGCGCTCCTCAACTCATCCACCAGGCTGGCAGCCCACCACTGGGTGTCCAGGATCGCGACGCCGCTGTTGCCTTGGCGAACCACAATCTGCGGGCGGTCGACTTGTGGCGGCACACTGATACTTTCGATTTTTATCCCACCCGCGTCGGCCCCGGTGGTGTTGCTCCACTGCGCCGGGGTCAGGGTATGAAAAGTAATCGGTGTACTGCTGCATGCCCCCAGCGCAAGCAATGCGCTGAGCAGGGTGATTTTCAACGGTAACGTCATGGCGCTTGCTCCACGGTTCATTTGCGCGGCGGTCCTTGCAGGTCCAATGGGGCGGCGTTGTCTGGGCGGCCGCGAATCAGTGATTCCGGGTGTCGGCCCAGGTAGTCCGACAGCTCGCGCAAGGAACGCGACATGCGACCCAGCTCATCCAGGGTCTGGGTCAGTTGCTCGCGTTGCGGTGAGTCTTCGGCCAGGGTCGAGCTGGCCGATTGCAATGTCTTGCTCACGTCAGCCAGGGTGTTCTGGACGCTGGGCAAGGTCTTGGCGTTGAACTGGGTCAGTCCTTTGCGCAGTTCCACGAGGTTGCTGTCGAGGTTGCCGGCGATACGTTCGATCGGTAGCTGGTTGATCTTGTTGACGATGTTTTCGAGTTTTTCCTGCAACTGTTCCAGGTTGCCAGGAATCGTGGGAATGCTGACCGGACGCGCCTTGGGATCAAACGCCACCTTCTCGGCTTTCGGGTAGAAGTCCAGGGCGATGTATAACTGGCCGGTCAGCAAATTGCCGCTGCGCGCCTGGGCCCTCAGGCCGTTTTCGATAAACGAGCCGATCAGGCGCACACCGGCGGCTTCATCATTGGGGTCATGGTTCATCGTCTTGAGCAACTTGGTATGGGCCTGACCGAGCAATTGCGGGTAGATCACGATGCCGACGTTGAGCGGAAAGCTGCGCTTCTTCGCGTCGAAATCCAGGTTGATCGACACCACCTTGCCAAACTCGACGCCGAGGAATTCCACCGGTGCACCGACCTTGAGCCCGCGCAGAGCCTGGTCGAAGCGCAGGCTCATGTATTGCCCCTGGCCGTTGGGCGGGGCGAGGGCGGCGAGCTGATCGTCGAACAGTTCAAACGTGCGTTCTTCACCGGCCGGCTTGTCGTTGGGGCTGTAAGGCGGTGCGAGGAAAGCGATACCGCCGACCAGCATGGACGACAGCGATTCGGTTTTCAGCGCGAAGCCATTGGCGCCCACACTCAGGTCGATGCCGCTGGCGTTCCAGAACCGCGTGTTTTCGGTGACGTAGACATCGTTGGGCGCGTGCACGAACACCTCGATATCGACGCCCTTGCCTTCGGCATCCAGCTTGTACGCCACGACCTGGCCGACCTCGATTTTGCGGTAATACACCGGCGAGCCGATATCCAGCGAACCCAGGTTCTGCGTGTGCAGGGTGAAGCGCTTGCCCGGTTCGCCGTAAGTGATGGGCGGCGGGTTTTCCAGGCCGGTAAACTGTTTGGCGCGGGTCTCGGACTGGCCAATGTCGGCGCCGATGTAGTCGCCGGAGAGCAGGGTATCAATGCCCGACACGCCGCCTGCGCCGATACGCGGGCGTACTACCCAGAACTGCGAGTCGGCGCGGGTAAAGCTGTCGGCCTGCTTGGCCAGTTTCACGGTGGCGTTGACGCTTTTCTGGTCGTCACTCAAGGCCACTTCGGTCACTTGGCCGATCACCACGTTGCGGTATTTGACCTCGGTTTTATTCGCGGTCAGGCCACTGCCGGTCTTGAAGTTAAGGATGATGGTCGGGCCTTGCTGAAGCACGCTGTGAACCACCAGCGAAATCCCCACCAACACCGCAACGATCGGTACGATCCAAACCAGCGAAACGCTGAAACGCCGAGTCTTGACGGCCGGCGAGCCTGGGGATTGCGGGGTGTCAGGGGTGGGTGACGTCATCCGAGGTATCCTTGGTGTGTGGGGGTTCCCAGATCAGCCTCGGGTCGAAGCTCATGGCGGCCAGCATGGTAAACACCACCACCAGGCCGAAAAACAGAATGCCCAGGCGTGGCTCGATAGTGCCCAGGGCCTGGAACTTGACCAACGCGGCCACCAGCGCAACCACGATCACGTCGAGCATGGACCAGTAGCCGATCAGTTCGACAAACCGAAACAGCTTCGAGCGCTCCTTGCGCGCCCAGCGGCTGTTGCGCTGCACGGTGACCAGCAGCAGCGTCAACGACACAAACTTGATGCCCGGCACCGCGATGCTGGCGATGAAAATAATCAGCGCAATGTCCCACGCGCCATGCTGCCAGAACTCCAGCACGCCGCTCATGATGGTGCTGTCTGCGCCTGAACCGAGCATGGTGGTGTTCATCACCGGCAGCAGGTTGGCCGGCACATAAAACGCCAGCGCCGTCAGCATATAGGCCCAGGTACGGGTCAGCGAGTTGATTTTGCGCCGGTGCAGGGGGGCGTCACAGCGCTGGCATTCCGGCGCGCCGGTGCTGATGTCGGCAGACAGGCCGCAACTGTGGCACAGGCACAGGTTAAGCTCGCTGGCAGTCGGTGGCGGGTTCATACGGCGTCCCACAGGTCGCGCACGTCACGACCGGCAATGCGGATCAGCAACAGGCTGAGCGCCGCCAGGGCAAAAAGCCCGGTGCCGGGGATCACATCCAGCATACCGGCCAGCTTGAACACGGCCACCATCGCACCAAGCAGGCACACTTCCAGCATGCTCCAAGGTCTGAGCGCTTCCAGCCAGCGCATGCATCGCTTGAAGGCGGGCGAACGTCTGCCCGAGAGGGCAAAACTCAGCACCCAGGTCAGCAGCAATAGCTGAAACACCGGTGCGATGATGATGGAAATAGCGGCCACCAAGGCGATAAAGGTAATCGGCCCCAGACTCAGCGCAACCACTGAATCCCACAGGGTGGCGCTGTTTTTCAGTCCTTGCAGGCTGATGCTCATCACCGGATAGAAATTGGCGAAAGTCCATAACACGGCGGCGGTCAGCGTCAGGGCAAGACGCTGTTGGACTGACAGGCCGTTGTAACGCTGGAGTACGCCCGCGCAGCGCACGCAATGGGCTTTTTGATGTTTGGCGAGCGTGACTTTTTCGTACACACAGTCGCAGTGCTCGCAGATGATCAGCTGATTCGCCATGGGGCTCGCTCCAGCGCGGCGCGGTTGCGGTCTTGGATTGTTCTTCAATGGCGCTTGGAAAGCTTAGCCGTTGGTACTCGGGACGCAATGCTCCCTTTCGGGTCAGGGGTATCGTCAACCATACTCTGTGCCGAATATGCCATAGAGCCTGCTGGAGCACCGATGAATATTGAACACGCCGCACTCATCCGCGAGACCTTTCCCGTCGGCCCGCTGCAGTGCAACTGCACCATCATCGGCGACCCGATCAGCAAAAAAGCCATCGTGGTCGACCCGGGTGGCAACCATGAGCTGATCCTGGCGCGCCTTGATGCATTGGGCCTCAAGGTCGTGAGCATTATCCACACCCATGCCCATCTCGATCACTTCCTGGCGTCCGGGCAGTTGAAAGAGAAGACCGGCGCCACACTGCACTTGCACAAGGAGGATCAATTCCTCTGGGACAATCTGGAAATGCAATGCCAGATGTTTCGCGTTCCCTACACCCCGGTGCCTTCGCCTGATCGCTGGCTGGAAGATGATGAGGAATTGGCCTGCGGCTGCGGTGTGGCGTTGCACACACCGGGGCATACGCCGGGGTCGATGAGCTTCTGGTTTGCCGATGCCAAGCTGCTGATTGCGGGTGACACGCTATTTCGTCGCGGTATCGGGCGTACAGATTTGTGGGGCGGGGACCAGGCGACCATTGTGCGTTCGATCAAGCAGCGCTTGTATACCTTGGATGAGGGCGCAACGGTGGTAACCGGTCACGGCCCCGATACCCGGTTGGGGGATGAAATGCGCGAGAACCCTTTTGTGCGGGCGTAACGGAATAGTTGCCACGCAGGTGCTGTTCTATAGCGGGCACGCCTTGTAGCAAAAACTCAGGTCGTGTTCAGCGTGCATCTGCTACGGTTTTTGTAGCCACGGAATTTTTACCGTTTGTCGCGTTCCAAACTCGGCACAGGTCCATTGCCAATGTCCTTTGCACCTCAGAATGCAAAAGTAGGAGCTCCCTTCATGTTCACTTCGCGTCGTCTGCTTGTTGTTGCTACCGCCGTAGCCTTGTTGTCCGGCTGCGCATCACCTAACCCTTATGACGGCAGCAGCCAGGGACAGGCGAGTAACGAATCCGGCGGTATGAGCAAGACCGCCAAGTACGGTGGCCTGGGTGCCCTGGCGGGCGCATTGGCGGGTGCGGCCATCGACCATAACAACCGTGGCAAGGGCGCACTGATCGGTGCCGTGGTTGCGGGTGCCGGTGCTGCGGGCTACGGCTACTACGCCGACCAACAGGAAAAGAAACTGCGTGAAAGCATGGCCAACACCGGTGTTGAAGTTCAGCGCCAGGGCGACCAGATCAAGCTGATCATGCCGGGCAACATCACCTTCGCGACCAACTCGGATGCGATCTCCAGCAGCTTCTATCAGCCGCTGAACAACCTGGCCAACTCGCTCAAGCAGTTCAACCAGAATACCATTCAGATCGTTGGTTACACCGACAGCACCGGCAGCCGCCAGTTGAACATGGACCTGTCCCAGCGTCGGGCGCAGAGCGTGGCCAACTACCTGACGTCCCAGGGTGTCAATGGTGCCAACCTGACTGCACGCGGTGCCGGCCCGGATAACCCGATTGCCAGCAACGCCGACGTCAACGGCCGCGCCCAGAACCGTCGCGTGGAAGTGAACCTCGGTCCAATCCCAGGCCAGCAGTATGGCCAACCAGGTGCCCAGCAACAGGCGCCACAGCAGAACAACCAGTTCCAGGGCAATCCGTACTCTCAATACCAATAAACAATCGTTAATAAAAAAGGGCGCCATGCGGCGCCCTTTTTTGTGGCTGCGTGATTACATCAATCGATGTACTCGAAGACCTTGACGATTTTCTGCACGCCGGACACACCCTGCACCAGATTGGATGCACGGGTTGCTTCAGCCTGGGTCAGCAGGCCCATCAGGTAAACGATGCCGTTGTCGGTGACGACCTTGATGCGCGAACCAGGGATCGCGTTATCAGTGAGCATCTGCGCCTTGATTTTGGTGGTCAGCAGGGCGTCATTGCTGATGGCGAGCAGAGTGATCGGTTCCATCACCTGCAACTCGTTGTGCACCTTCTTCACGCGCTGCACAGCGGCAGCAGCTTGTTCGGCCTGGGCCTTGAGGTCGGCGCGTGGCGTCTGGCCTGCTAGCAGCACGACGCCGTTGAAGCTGGTCACAACAATGCGCGATGCGCCGTTGCCCAGATCGGTCGCGGCCTTGGCGACGTTGACTTCGACCTTGGTTTCGATCAGCGAGTCATCGATCTTGCTGCCGAAGGTACGGGTGCCCTTGTCGTCCTGAATAGGGGTGTCGCGTGTTGCGGTGATGGCCGTGCTGCAGCCGCTGATAGCGAGGCACAGGGTAATGGCCAAAAGGCTGAGGCGGTTAACGGTCATTCTTCACTCCCAAACAGTTGGCTGTCGATCAGATCGCACAGGCAGTGGATCGCCAGCAGGTGGACTTCCTGGATACGTGCAGTGACATTGGCCGGGACGCGAATCTCCACGTCTTCCGGCAACAGCAGCGAGGCCATGCCGCCACCATCGCGTCCTGTCAATGCTACGACAATCATTTCGCGATCATGTGCGGCCTGGATCGCTTGAATAATATTCGCCGAGTTGCCGCTGGTGGAAATCGCCAGCAGCACGTCACCGGGTTGGCCCAGGGCGCGGATCTGCTTGGAGAAAATTTCGTTGTAGCTGTAATCGTTGGCGATCGAGGTGATCGTCGACGAGTCGGTGGTCAAGGCAATGGCCGGCAGGCTCGGGCGCTCACGTTCGAAACGGTTGAGCAGCTCGGACGAAAAATGCTGGGCATCGCCGGCCGAACCGCCGTTGCCGCACGAAAGCATTTTGCCCTCGTTGAGCAGGGCATTGACCATGACCTGACTGGCTTGCTCGATGTGCGGTGCAAGTACGTCCATCGCCTGTTGCTTGGTGTCGATGCTGGCCTGGAAAAGCTGGCGAATTCGGGATTGCATGTCCATCTGTGTGACCTTAAGTAGCGCGGCTGTTTGGCACAGGAATGTGTAGCCCGCAAAGCAAAGAGCAAAAGTGTGTGGTGAAGATGTCCGGCGAATCAACTGTCGAAGGCATTTTTAAGCCAGTTCAGATCAGCCTGACCAGACGGCGTGCTTTCTATGGCAACCACATCGAAACGGCAGGGGGCGTCGGCCCAGCGATGCTCTTTTTGCAGGAAAAACTGCGCTGCGAGTATCAGTTTCTGACGCTTGCGCCCGTCGATACTGGCGAGTGCGCCACCCCATTGTGCGTGTTTTCTGTAGCGGACTTCGACGAATACTACTGTATCGCCGTCAAGCATGACCAGATCAAGCTCGCCGCGTTTGCACAACCAGTTCTGCGCCAGGAGGCGCAGACCCTGCTGTTGCAAGTGTTTCAGTGCTTGAAGTTCGGCGTCCTTGCCGCTTTGTGCGCTGGACCGCTCGGGCATCAGCGCGGGGTGTCCGGCAGGCGCTGGATCTCGCCACCGACGAACTTGGCCCATGGCATCTGACGATCAACGCGCTGGTTGGTGCTGATGCCCAGGTTGCCCGAAAGGCCGTCAATACGGGTATCCGGCAGTGCCTTGAGCTGGCCCAGGCGCGGCGCCAGGCGGTAGGCATCGACGCCCATCGCGTACAGGCGACCCAGGCTGCCATTGGCTTGCGGCCATTGGGCAGCAACCTGGTTGCGCAGCGGATCGGTGGTGTTAAGCAGCCAAGGGGTTTCGCAGAACATCACGTTAGTCATGTCCAGGTACTGGTTCTTGTCGCCGCTGGCACTGAACACATGGGACGTGGCGTACACCGGCACATCACCGGCGTATTGGAAGTTCAGGGTCGGCTTGATCTGCTGGGCCAACTGGGGGGGCACGGCCAGGAAGATGAACTCGATGTCCTGGCGACGCGAGGGTTGCGCGGCGACGTCGGTGCCGACGGTGCTTTGCAGGCTCTTGGCGCGGCCTTCGCTTTTACGCAGTTGGAACAGGTCGGCAATTTGCTGGGCGAGGGCGACTGGCTGGTCGACATACTCGACACCCATCACCGTGCCGCCATTGGCTTCCCAATCCTGGCGGAAGGCCTTGTAGACACGTTCGCCCCACTCACCACGCGGCACCATCGCCGCAGCGCGATGCAGGCCGTCGGCCCGTGCGCGGCGCGACACTTCGCGGGCTTCGTCTTCAGCAGCCAGGCCAAACTGGAACAGCTGCGGCGGGCCTTGGTCAGTCTCGCTGTAGTTCAGCGCCAGGGTGGTAATCGGCAACTGCGCACGTGCGCTGAGTTGTTTGACCAGTGGTTTTTCCAGCGGGCCGACCACCAGTTGCACGCCGGCGGCCTGGGCCTTGGCGTAGAACTCATCAATGGACGTCAGGCGCGAGCTGTCATAGAACTCGATGACCGGCGGCTTCTGCCCGGCTTGTTCAGCCTGGTAGTGCGCAGCCATGAAGCCCTCGCGTAGTGCTTTGCCGACGGCGGCCAGCGGGCCGTCTTGTGGCAGCAGCAGGGCAATCTTGGTCAGGGGCTGGCTGGCCAGCTCCTTGAGTTTGGTCAGCGGCGACGGCAGTTGCACGGCGGCTGGGTGGCCCGGGTTCTGTGCACGCCAAGTGTCGATCGCGGCTTGTTGTTGCTCCAGCGTCCCGGCGCCCTTGACCGACTGGGCGAGGGTGATCCAGCCGTCCAGCACTGGGTTGCCGCTGGCTTGCAGCTGTTCGGCCGGCAGGGCGGCAATCAGTGCCCAGATAGCTTCGTGGTTGCTGTTAGCGGCATCGCCAGTGAGCAGCGGGGCCATGGCAACACGCTCACGCGCAGCAGCCAGGGTCTGGCCGTCGGCTTCATAAGCACGGGCGTGCACGCTGCCGGTGCGGATCTGCTGTTCAGGCGGCAGGTCCTTCAGGCTTTGCAGGCTCGGGTGGTTCAGGGCGGTCAGCGCCGCCTTGGGCTGGTTGCGTGCCATGGCCAATTCGGCGGCCAGGGTGCTCGCAAAAACCTGCGGGGCTGGCTTGAGGACATCCAGGGGCACCTGCGCAAGAATCTGCGCTGAGCGGCCTGGGTTGTTCTGTTTGTAGGCCATGTCTGCCGCACTCAGGCGCAGCATGGCGGCCTTTTCTGGCGTGTTGGCGGTCGTGGCCTGTTCGAGCAGTTGCTCGATACTGGCGTCCGGAGTCCGTGGAAGGTCGCCAAGGCTGGACGAGGGCGAGCTGGCGCAAGCGGCCAACAAGGCAGCGAGGCAGAGGGCGGAGAGCAGCCGCAGGCAAGCGATCATGTAAGTGTTCCTGATACCGATCAAATTAGCGTGGAATTGTACCCAAGCACTGGCTCAGGCGCGATGTCAGTGGCGTGAAACTGTCGATTTAGATCGTGCAAATGTTGCTATTAGCTACTAACGGCTGAAACGGCATCTACCGTGATGGCATATTTTCAAGGCGCCTACGCGCTACAATGTCGCTTTTGCCAACCATCGAGGTGTGCGTTTTGACTGCTCCAGGTCCTTTGAATTCCACTGCAGGCTCGCTTTTTGTCGTGGCGACGCCCATTGGCAACCTGGACGACATCAGCGCTCGGGCGCTTAAGGTGTTGCGCGACGTCAAATTGGTTGCGGCTGAAGACACGCGGCACTCCCAGCGATTAATGCAGCATTTTGGTATCAGCACCCCACTGGCGGCCTGCCACGAACATAACGAACGCGAAGAGGGCAGTCGTTTTATCGTGCGTCTGCTGGCCGGCGACGATGTGGCGCTGATCTCCGACGCGGGCACCCCGCTGATTTCCGACCCAGGCTACCATCTGGTGCGCCAGGCACGGGCTGCTGGTATCAATGTAGTGCCTGTTCCGGGGGCGTGCGCACTGATCGCCGCATTGTCGGCGGCAGGCTTGCCCTCCGACCGTTTTATCTTCGAAGGTTTTCTGCCGGCCAAGGCCGTGGGTCGTCGCGCGCGTCTTCAGGCGTTGAAGGAAGAACCGCGCACCCTGATCTTTTACGAGGCCCCGCATCGCATCCTTGAATGCCTGCAAGACATGGAGTTGGTGTTTGGCGGCGAACGCCTGGCACTGCTGGCTCGTGAGCTGACCAAGACCTTTGAAACACTCAAGGGCCTGCCTTTGGAAGAGCTGCGCGGGTTTGTCGAAGGCGACAGCAATCAACAGCGCGGCGAGTGCGTGGTGCTGGTGGCGGGCTGGACGGCGCCGGAGGATGAAGATGCCGTGGGCAGCGAGGCGATGCGCATACTCGACCTGCTGCTCAAGGAAATGCCCCTCAAGCGTGCTGCGGCCCTGGCGGCGGAAATTACCGGCGTTCGCAAGAACCTCTTGTACCAGGCTGCGCTGGATAAACAGAAAGCCGAATAGTTCCGGGCTAAACCTGTATTCCGTCTGAGCGTGATGGTAATTCTGAACTTTTATTACTTGTCCTAAGTCCGCCGTGCCGTTAACCTGCGCGGCGGAGAGTCGATTGGACAGTCGCTGCCTTCTATGAAAATTAGGAGGGGGAGGAAAGTCCGGGCTCCATAGGGCGAAGTGCCAGGTAATGCCTGGGAGGCGTGAGCCTACGGAAAGTGCCACAGAAAATAACCGCCTAAGCGCTTCGGTGCCGGTAAGGGTGAAAAGGTGCGGTAAGAGCGCACCGCACGACTGGCAACAGTTCGTGGCTAGGTAAACCCCACTTGGAGCAAGACCAAATAGGGTCCCAAGGCGTGGCCCGCGCTGGGACCGGGTAGGTTGCTAAAGGTGTCCAGTGATGGCCATCGTAGACGAATGACTGTTCAAGACAGAACCCGGCTTACAGATCGACTCTCCACCTTTTTCCTTCTGTCTGAATCTCGGGCAGAAAACCGGTAGTAACGCAAGAATCCCTCCCTGCCAAATCATTGGCAGATGCATCTTCGTAATACCAAAAAAATCTTACTCTTAATAAATCACTTTAACTTTAAGCCATAGCTCTTTGAGCTATCTGCGCTTGTTGAGCCAAAAATACCGACGAACTCTGGTTTCTCCTCCGTTTACGCTCCTAAATCTCCGTTCTGTAAGGCTTTTCCTTGAATCCGCGCCTTGACGGTGTGGTGGGCGCATTCCTATAGTGTGCGCAAGTGGCGGAAAGTGGCACAAAGTGGGTTTTTTGAACGTAAAACGCTAAAATTTGGAGAAACGCATCTGTGTTTCGCGGAGCTAATGCAATCAGTCTCGATGCAAAAGGCCGTCTCGCTATGCCGAGCCGGTATCGTGACGAGCTGATTTCGCGAAGTTCCGGGCAGTTGATCATCACCATCGATGCCGTTGACCCTTGTTTATGTGTTTACCCGCTCGATGAGTGGGAGTTGATTGAAACCAAATTGCGCGCCCTGCCTTCATTGCGTGAAGAAAACCGCCGCCTGCAGCGTTTGCTGATTGGTAATGCCGTCGACCTCGAGCTCGATGGCAGCGGTCGCTTTCTGGTGCCTCCGCGTTTGCGCGAGTACGCCAAGCTGGATAAGCGCGCAATGCTGGTCGGCCAACTGAACAAGTTCCAATTGTGGGACGAAGATGCCTGGGATGCAGTTTCTGCAGCAGACCTGGCTGCTATTCAACAACCGGGCGCCATGCCTGATGAACTGCGTGATTTGATCCTGTGACTATTGATAGCGGCTTTAACCACATCACCGTACTGCTTGACGAAGCCGTTGAGGCTCTCGCCGTACGCGCGGATGGCTGCTATTTGGATGGCACTTTCGGCAGGGGCGGTCATAGCCGGTTGATCCTCAGCCAGCTTGGGTCGGACGGTAAACTCCTCGGGTTTGACAAAGACCCCCAAGCGATTGCCACCGGGCAAGCGCTAGCGGCCGAAGACGGCCGCTTTGTCGTTGTGCAGCGTAGCTTTGCCGAGCTGGGCGCTGAAGTCGCCGAGCGCGGCATGGCGGGCAAGGTGGCCGGGGTTTTGCTCGACCTGGGCGTGTCTTCGCCACAGCTCGACGACCCGGAGCGCGGCTTCAGTTTCATGAATGACGGCCCGCTCGACATGCGCATGGACCCGACGCGTGGCGTCAGTGCTGCACAGTTCATCGCCACCGCACCCGTGGAAGAAATCGCCCGTGTGTTCAAGGAATACGGTGAAGAACGCTTCGCCGGTCGCATGGCGCGTGCCGTGGTCGAGCGCCGCGAAATCCAGCCATTCGAGCGCACTGCTGATCTCGCCGAAGTGCTGAAAGTCGCCAACCCCGCGTGGGAAAAAGGCAAGAACCCGGCGACCCGTGCGTTCCAGGGCCTGCGTATTCACGTCAATAACGAATTGGGCGACCTGGAGGCCGGCCTCGAAGCTGCCCTCGAGGCGCTGGAAGTGGGCGGTCGGCTTGTTGTGATCAGCTTCCACTCCCTGGAAGACCGTATCGTCAAACTGTTCATGCGTCGCCTGGTCAAGGGTGAGTCCGACAACCTGCCGCGCAACCTGCCGGTACGTTTCGAAGCCTTTGTGCCGAAAATCAAAGTCCATGGCAAAGCGCAGTTCGCTTCCGAAGCTGAACTCAAGGCCAACCCACGTTCCCGTAGCGCCGTCATGCGCGTTGCGGAGAAGTTGCGGTGAGCAAGCTTTTCGCCAAGCCCCTCCCGGGCGGCAGCTTCTTTATGTTGCTGCTGTTTGTCGGCGTGCTGATTTCCGCGATTGCGGTGTCCTACAGCGCCCACTACAACCGTCAACTGCTCAACACCCTGTACGGGGAGTTGAGTGTGCGCGACAAGGCGCAAGCGGAGTGGGGGCGGCTGATCCTGGAGCAAAGCACCTGGACCGCCCATAGCCGTATCGAAGTGCTGGCCACCGAACAGCTGAAAATGCACATCCCCGGCGCGGCCGAAGTCCGCATGGTGGCGCCATGATGAAGCTCGAAGGCGCACTCTACCCATGGCGCTTCCGCCTGATGGTGGGGCTGCTGGCGTTGATGGTGGGTGCGATCGCCTGGCGGATCATTGATCTGCAAGTGGTCGACCGTGAGTTCCTGATCGGCCAGGGCGATGCACGTAGCCTGCGGCATATTCCGATTCCTGCGCACCGCGGCCTGATCACAGACCGTAACGGCGAGCCTTTGGCCGTCAGTACTCCGGTGACGACCCTGTGGGCCAACGCCAAGGAACTGCAGGTGGCCAAGGACCGTTGGCCAGCGCTTGCCGCTGCCCTCGGCCAAGACCCGAAAGCCTTGGCCGAGCGTCTGGAAGCGCAAGCCAACAAAGAATTCATCTACCTGGTTCGCGGCCTCACCCCCGAACAGGGCCAGCAAGTGCTCGATCTTAAAGTCCCCGGTGTCTACGGCATCGAGGAATTCCGTCGTTTCTACCCGGCGGGTGAAACCACCGCGCACATGGTGGGTTTTACCGACATCGATGACCACGGCCGCGAAGGTGTGGAGCTCGCCTACGATGAATGGCTCGCTGGAGTTCCCGGCAAACGACAAGTTATCAAGGATCGGCGCGGCAGGTTGATCAAGGATGTTCAAGTCACCAAAAACGCCAAGGCCGGTAAGCCCTTGGCGTTGTCGATTGACCTGCGCCTGCAATACCTGGCCAACCGCGAGCTGCGTAACGCGATCATCGAGAACGGTGCCAAGGCCGGCAGCCTGGTGATCATGGACGTGAAGACCGGCGAGATCCTCGCCATGGTCAACCAGCCGACCTACAACCCCAACAACCGTCGCAACCTGCAGCCGGCGATGATGCGCAACCGCGCGATGATCGACGTGTTCGAACCGGGTTCGACCATGAAAGCCATCTCGATGAGTGCTGCCCTGGAAACCGGACGCTGGAAACCCAGCGACAAGGTCGAGGTGTACCCAGGCACCTTGCAGCTGGGCAAATACACCATTCGTGACGTGTCTCGCACCGAAGGTCCGGTGCTGGATTTGACAGGTATCCTGATCAACTCCAGTAACGTGGGCATGAGTAAGGTCGCCTTCGATATCGGCGGCGAAACCATTTACCACCTGGCGCAGAAGATCGGTTTGGGCCAACCCACCGGCCTGGATTTCCCTGGCGAGCGTGTGGGCAACCTGCCGAACTACCGCGACTGGAAAAAGGCCGAGACCGCCACACTTTCCTACGGCTACGGCCTGTCGGTGACGGCGATCCAACTGGCCCATGCTTTCTCTGTATTGGCAAATAATGGCCGGATGGTTCCACTGAGCCTGATCCACATCGACGAAGCGCCGAAAGCCACCCAGGTCATCCCGGAAAACGTCGCCAAGACCATGCAGGGCATGCTGCAACAAGTGATCGAAGCACCGCGCGGCGTATTCCGTGCTCAGGTGCCGGCGTATCACGTGGCTGGCAAGTCGGGTACCGCGCGTAAGACATCGGTTGGCACCAAGGGCTACGCCGAAAACTCCTACCGTTCGTTGTTCGCCGGCTTCGGTCCGATGAGCGACCCACGCTACGCCATCGTCGTCGTGATCGATGAACCGAGTAAAGCGGGCTACTTCGGTGGCCTGGTATCGGCGCCGGTGTTCAGCAAAGTGATGTCCGGCACCCTGCGCCTGATGAACATCACACCGGACAACCTGCCGCCGACTCAACAAGCGAACGCCGGACCACCGGCCGCTGCTGTAAAAGCCAATGGAGGGCGCGGCTGATGTCTCTTAGCCTGAACAAGATTTTTGCCCACGCTGGTCGCGACCTGTTGATTCGCGAGTTGAGCCTGGACAGCCGTAATGTGCGTGCCGGTGACCTGTTCCTGGCCGTGCCTGGCGGTAAATTCGATGGCCGCGCGCATATCGCAGACGCGTTGCAGCGTGGTGCTGCCGCCGTGGCTTACGAAGTGGAAGGCGCTACCGTGCTGCCGATCACCGACGTGCCATTGATTCCGGTCAAAGGCCTGGCTGCACAACTGTCTGACATTGCCGGGCGCTTCTATGGCGACCCGAGCCGCCAGCTCAATCTGGTCGGCGTTACGGGTACCAACGGCAAGACCAGCGTGACCCAATTGGTCGCCCAGGCCCTTGACCTGCTCGGTCAGCATTGCGGCATTGTCGGTACCCTCGGCACTGGCTTCTATGGCGCGCTGCAAAGCGGCCTGCACACCACGCCAAACCCGATCGCCGTGCAAGCGACCCTGGCCGACCTGAAAAAGGCCGGTGCCAAGGCCGTTGCGATGGAAGTGTCGTCCCATGGCCTGGACCAGGGACGCGTCACCGCGCTGGCGTTCGACGTGGCGGTGATGACCAACCTGTCCCGTGATCACCTGGACTACCACGGCACCATGGAAGCCTACGCGGCGGCCAAGGCCAAGCTGTTTGCCTGGAATGACCTCAAGTGCCGGGTTGTGAACCTGGACGACGCGTTCGGTCGCCAACTGGCAGCCGAAGACCGTGAATCGCGCCTGATCAGCTACAGCCTGGAAGACTCCAGCGCTTACCTGTATTGCCGCGAAGCCCAATTCAATGACGAAGGCGTGCGCGCCACCTTGGTTACGCCGCAAGGCGAACACCATTTGCGAAGCACCTTGCTCGGTCGTTTCAACCTGAGCAACGTACTCGCTGCTATCGGCGCGTTGCTCGGCCTGGATTACGCCCTGGACGAAATCCTGCGCGTACTGCCCAAGCTGGAAGGCCCAGCCGGTCGCATGCAGCGCCTGGGTGGCGGCACACAGCCGTTGGTGGTGGTCGATTACGCCCACACGCCAGACGCTTTGGAAAAAGTACTGATGGCCCTGCGTCCACACGCCAAGGGCAAATTGCTGTGCCTGTTTGGTTGCGGCGGCGATCGCGATCGCGGCAAACGCCCGCTGATGGCCGACATTGTCGAACGCCTGGCTGATGGCGTGCTCGTCACCGACGACAACCCACGCAGCGAAGACCCGAGCCAGATTTTTGACGACATCCGTGTTGGCTTCAAAGAGGCGTCCAAGGTCACTTTCGTCGCCGGTCGCGGCGCGGCTATCGCCCAACTGATCGCCAGCGCCAGTGCTGACGACGTGGTCGTGCTGGCCGGTAAAGGTCACGAGGACTATCAGGAAATCAACGGCGAGCGGCATGCCTTCTCCGATCTGGTCGAGGCTGACCATGCCTTGACGGCCTGGGAGGTTGCTCATGCTTAAAGCGATGAAGTTCAGCGAACTCGCCCAGGCGCTGTCGGCCCGCGTGTTGTCGAGCGATTGCAGTTTCGACGGCGTCAGTATCGACAGTCGCGCCATCAAGCCGGGGCAACTGTTTGTTGCGCTGACGGGTCCGCGTTTCGACGGTCATGACTACCTGAATGACGTCGCCGCCAAAGGCGCAGTCGGCGCGTTGGTTCAGCACGAAGTCGCGGATTCCACATTGCCGCAATTGCTGGTCGCTGATACCCGTCTGGCCCTGGGCCAGTTGGGCGCGTTGAACCGCGCCGCCTTTGATAAGCCGGTTGCCGCCATCACCGGCTCCAGCGGTAAGACCACGGTCAAGGAACTGCTTGCCGGTGTGCTGCGCACGCGCGGGCCGGTCCTTGCCACACGTGGCAACCTGAACAATGATTTCGGCGCTCCGCTGACCCTGCTCGAACTGGCCCCGGAACACACCGCGGCCGTGATCGAACTGGGCGCTTCGCGCGTCGGTGAAATTGCCTACACCGTGGCCTTGACCAAGCCCCACGTGGCAATCATCAACAATGCCGGTACCGCCCACGTCGGCGAGTTCGGTGGCCCGGAAAAAATCGTCCAAGCCAAAGGTGAAATCCTTGAAGGCCTGGATGCGTCGGGCACTGCTGTTCTGAATCTTGACGACAAGGCTTTCGAAACCTGGCGCGTACGCGCTGCCGGGCGCAAGGTCCTGACGTTTGCCGTGCTGAATGCAGCGGCCGATTTCCATGCCTCCAACATCACGGTCGATGCGCGTGGATGCCCGTCCTTTACCTTGCACACTCCGCAAGGCAGTGAGCACGTGCAGTTGAACCTGCTGGGCAACCACAACGTCGCCAATGCCTTGGCCGCCGCCGCTGCTGCTTACGCCCTGGGCGTGTCGTTGTTCGGTATCGCCACCGGTTTGGGCGCGGTGCAGCCGGTCAAGGGCCGCACTGTGGCGCAGTTGGCCACCAACGGCATGCGCGTGATTGATGACACGTACAACGCCAATCAGTCCTCGGTCTGCGCCGCCATTGACCTGCTCAAAGGCTTTGATGGCCGCAAGGTACTGGTGCTGGGTGATATCGCCGAACTGGGCGAGTGGGCCGAACAGTCGCACCGTGAAGTCGGTGCGTATGCCGCAGGCAAGGTTGACGCGCTCTACGCCGTCGGCCCGAACATGGCTCACGCGGTAAACAGCTTTGGTTCCGGCGCGCGGCATTTCGCGACCCAGGCCGAGCTGATCCAGGCGCTGACGGCGGCTGAACAAGACAAACACACAACCATTTTGATCAAGGGATCGCGCAGCGCGGTGATGGAAAACGTCGTCGCGGCCTTGTGTGGCTCAAGTACGGAGAAACATTAATGCTGCTGCTGCTGGCTGAGTATCTGCAACAGTTCCACAAAGGCTTCGCGGTCTTTCAGTACCTGACCCTGCGCGGGATCCTGGGTGTGCTGACCGCGCTGTCTCTGTCGCTGTTTTTGGGGCCGTGGATGATCCGCACCCTGCAGAACCTGCAAATTGGTCAATCGGTTCGCAATGACGGCCCGCAGTCGCACCTGTCCAAATCCGGCACTCCGACCATGGGCGGCGCGCTGATCCTGTCGTCCATCGGCATCAGCACCTTGCTGTGGGCTGACCTGCACAACCGTTACGTCTGGACGGTGCTGCTGGTGACCCTGTTGTTCGGCGCCATCGGCTGGGTGGATGACTACCGCAAGGTAATCGAGAAAAACTCCAAGGGGCTGCCAAGCCGCTGGAAGTATTTCTGGCAATCGGTGTTCGGCCTGGGCGCAGCGATTTTCCTGTTCATGACGGCGCCGAGCGCCGTCGAGACCACCTTGATCATCCCAATGCTCAAGGACGCCAGCATTCCACTGGGCATCGGCTTTGTGGTGTTGACCTACTTCGTGATCGTTGGCTCGAGCAACGCGGTGAACCTGACTGACGGCCTCGACGGCCTGGCGATCATGCCGACGGTGATGGTCGGCGGTGCGCTCGGCATCTTCTGCTACCTGTCGGGTAACGTGAAATTCGCTGAATACCTGCTGATTCCTTACGTACCGGGCGCGGGTGAGTTGATCGTGTTCTGCGGCGCGCTGATCGGCGCCGGCCTGGGGTTCCTGTGGTTCAACACCTACCCGGCGCAAGTCTTCATGGGCGACGTCGGCGCACTGGCGCTGGGCGCGGCCCTGGGCACCATCGCGGTGATCGTTCGCCAGGAAATCGTGCTGTTCATCATGGGCGGTGTGTTCGTGATGGAAACCCTGTCGGTGGTCATCCAGGTGGCCTCCTTCAAATTGACCGGGCGTCGTGTGTTCCGCATGGCGCCGATTCATCACCACTTTGAACTCAAGGGCTGGCCCGAGCCGCGTGTGATTGTCCGTTTCTGGATCATCACCGTGATTCTGGTCCTGGTCGGCCTTGCCACCCTGAAACTGAGGTAGAAACGAGTGTCCCTGATCGCTTCAGACCACTTCCGCATCGTTGTCGGCCTCGGCAAGAGCGGCATGTCCCTGGTTCGCTTCCTGGCGAACCGGGGCACGTCGTTTGCCGTGGCCGACACGCGGGAAAATCCACCGGAGCTGGTCACGCTGCGCCGTGACTACCCGCACGTGGAAGTGCGTTGTGGCGAGCTGGATGTCGAGTTTCTGTGCCGCGCCGATGAGCTCTACGTGAGCCCCGGCCTGGCGTTGGCGACACCGGCCCTGCAAGCCGCAGCGGCGCGTGGCGTGAAACTGTCCGGCGATATCGACCTGTTCGCGCGTCACGCGAAGGCGCCGATCGTGGCGATCAGCGGTTCCAACGCAAAAAGCACCGTCACCACCCTGGTCGGCGAGATGGCTGTGGCGGCCGGTAAGCGCGTCGCCGTGGGCGGCAACCTCGGTACGCCGGCGCTGGACCTGCTCAGCGACGACATCGAGTTGTACGTGATGGAGCTGTCGAGCTTCCAGCTGGAAACGACTCACGACCTTGGCGCCGAAGTCGCCACCGTCTTGAACGTCAGCGAAGATCACATGGACCGCTACAGCGGCCTGCCGGCCTATCACCTGGCCAAGCACCGAATCTTCCGCGGCGCCAAGCAAGTGGTGGTCAACCGCCAGGATGCGCTGAGCCGTCCGCTGATGGGCGAGGGCCTGCCGTGCTGGACCTTCGGCCTGAGCAAACCCGATTTCAAAGCCTTCGGCATCCGCGAAGAGCACGGCGAGAAGTACCTGGCCTTCGAATTCCAGAACCTGATGCCGGTGCGTGAGCTGAAAATCCGTGGCGCACATAACCAGTCCAACGCCCTGGCGGCCTTGGCGCTCGGCCATGCCGTGGGCCTGCCGTTCGACGCTATGTTGTCGGCCCTGCGCACCTTCGGCGGTCTTGAGCATCGCTGCCAGTGGGTCCGCGACCTGGATGGCGTCAGCTATTACAACGATTCCAAGGCCACCAACGTCGGTGCGGCGCTGGCTGCCATCGAGGGCCTTGGCGCCGATATCGAAGGCAAGCTGGTGCTGATCGCCGGTGGCGACGGCAAGGGCGCCGACTTCAAGGACCTTAAAGGCCCAGTGGCCGCGCATTGCCGTGCCGTGGTGCTGATCGGGCGCGATTCTGACTTGATCGCCGCCGCCCTGAGCGATGCCGTGCCGCAAGTACGCGCCACGTCGCTGGACGACGCCATCGCCCACTGCAAAGCCCTGGCCCAACCGGGCGATGCGGTGCTGCTGTCGCCGGCATGCGCCAGTTTCGACATGTTCAAGAACTACGAAGAGCGCGGCCAGCTGTTCGCCCGCGCCGTGGAGGCCTTGGCATGAGTATCGACTTCAGAAACATCATCAAGCCGTACCCGTCGCCGATTATTACCGGGCGCGGTATCGACCTGGATTTCCCAATGCTCGCCGGTTGCCTGGCGCTGCTGGGCCTGGGCCTGGTGATGATCACGTCGGCGTCCTCCGAAGTGGCCGCCGTGCAGTCTGGCAACACCCTGTACATGATGATCCGTCACTTGGTGTACCTGGTGATCGGCCTCGGTGCCTGCGTTGTGACCATGATGATCCCGATCGCAACCTGGCAACGCCTGGGTTGGCTGATGCTGATCGGTGCGTTTGGCTTGCTGATCATGGTGATCCTGCCCGGCATCGGCCGCGAGGTGAACGGTTCGATGCGCTGGATCGGCTTCGGTGCGTTCAACGTGCAGCCGTCGGAAATCGCCAAGGTATTCGTGGTGATCTACCTCGCCGGCTACCTGGTACGTCGCCAGAAAGAAGTGCGCGAAAGCTGGATGGGCTTCTTCAAGCCATTCATCGTGCTGCTGCCCATGGCCGGCCTGTTGCTGATGGAGCCCGACTTCGGTGCCACCGTCGTCATGATGGGCGCGGCGGCGGCGATGCTATTCCTCGGTGGCGTTGGGCTCGTACGTTTCGCCTTGATGGTCGTGCTGGCGGTGGTTGCGGTCTACCTTCTGGTCCTGGCGCAACCCTATCGGATGGCCCGCCTGATTACCTTTACCGACCCATGGTCCGATCAGTTTGGCGCGGGTTACCAGTTGACCCAGGCGCTGATCGCCTTTGGCCGCGGCGGGTGGTTTGGCGTGGGGTTGGGGAACAGCGTGCAGAAACAGTTTTACCTGCCGGAAGCCCACACCGACTTCGTGTTCTCGGTACTGGCGGAAGAGCTGGGTGTCGTGGGTTCGCTGTGCACTGTTGCGCTGTTTGTATTTGTCTGTGTGCGCGCCATGTACATAGGCCTGTGGGCCGAGAAAGCCAAGCAGTACTTTGCCGCCTACGTTGCCTATGGGTTGGCATTCCTATGGATCGGCCAATTCCTGATTAACGTCGGGGTGAATATCGGACGGCTGCCGACCAAGGGCCTGACCCTGCCGTTCCTCAGCTACGGCGGCAGCTCATTGGTGATTTGCTGCATCTGCCTGGGCTTGTTGTTGCGTATCGAGTGGGAGAGTCGAACCCACTTGGGCAGCGAAGAGATGGAGTTCAGCGAAAGCGACTTCGCCGAGGAGCCGACCCATGGGCGCTAACGTGCTGATCATGGCGGGCGGCACCGGGGGCCATGTGTTCCCGGCCCTGGCCTGCGCGCGTGAATTCCAGAACCGTGGCTATACCGTGCACTGGTTGGGAACACCGCGTGGCATCGAAAACGAATTGGTGCCGAATGCCGGCTTGCCGCTGCACCTGATCAACGTCACCGGCCTGCGTGGCAAGGGCAAACTGTCCTTGCTCAAGGCGCCGTTCGTGTTGCTCAAGGCGGTATGGCAAGCGCGCAAGGTCATTCGCGAATTGAAACCGGTGTGCGTGCTCGGCTTTGGCGGTTACGTGACCGGCCCAGGTGGCGTCGCGGCCAAGCTTGCCGGCGTGCCGGTGATCGTGCACGAACAGAACGCCGTCGCCGGGACTGCCAACCGGCTGCTGGTGCCCTTGGCTGCACGGGTGTGCGAAGCGTTCCCGAATACGTTTGCAGCATCGGACAAGCGCCGCACCACCGGTAATCCGGTGCGCACCGAACTGTTTATGGACATCGCCCGCGAAGCATTGGCCGGGCGCAAGGCGCACCTGCTGATCCTGGGCGGAAGCCTGGGCGCCGAGCCGCTGAACAAATTGCTGCCGGAAGCCGTGGCGCAACTCCCTGTGGACGTGCGCCCGGAGATCTTCCATCAGGCCGGCAAGCATCACGATGAAGTCACCGCGACGCGCTACCGCGAAGCCGGTGTAGAGGCGAACGTACAGCCCTTCATCAAAGACATGGCCCAAGCCTATGGCTGGGCCGACCTGGTGGTTTGTCGCGCTGGTGCGCTGACCGTCAGTGAACTGGCCGCCGCCGGTCTGCCGTCCTTGCTGGTGCCTCTGCCCCACGCGATTGACGATCACCAGACCCGCAACGCCGAATATTTGGCCGGGGAGGGCGCTGCCTTCCTGCTGCCGCAAAGAACGACTGGCGCCGCCGATTTGGCCGCACGCCTGACCGAGGTTTTGATGCAACCGGAACGACTCAATAGCATGGCGAGCACCGCAAGCCGCCTGGCCAAACCTGACGCAACCCGCACCGTGGTCGATATCTGCCTGGAGGTGGCCCATGGTTGAGAATCAGAAAGCCATGCCCCAGCCGGAAATGCGCCGCATCCGTCGCATCCACTTCGTCGGTATTGGCGGTGTGGGCATGTGCGGCATTGCCGAAGTATTGCTGAACCTGGGCTACCAGGTGTCCGGCTCTGACTTGAAAGAGTCGCCGGTCACCGATCGCCTTAAGACGTTTGGCGCGCAGATCTTCATCGGCCACCGTTCCGAGAACGCCGCCGAAGCTGACGTATTGGTAGTGTCCAGCGCCGTGAACACCTCCAACCCGGAAGTGGCCACGGCCCTTGAGCGCCGTATTCCGGTGGTGCCACGCGCCGAGATGCTCGCCGAGCTGATGCGCTATCGCCACGGCATCGCCGTTGCCGGTACCCATGGCAAAACCACCACCACCAGCCTGATCGCCTCGGTGTTCGCTGCCGGCGGCCTGGACCCGACCTTCGTGATCGGCGGCCGCCTGAATGCAGCCGGCACCAATGCCCAGCTCGGCACCAGCCGTTACCTGATCGCCGAAGCCGATGAAAGTGATGCGAGCTTCCTGCACCTGCAGCCGCTGGTCGCGGTCGTCACCAACATTGACGAAGACCACATGGCGACGTACGACGGTGACTTCAACAAGTTGAAGAAAACCTTCGTCGAGTTCCTGCACAACCTGCCGTTCTACGGTCTCGCCGTGGTGTGCCTGGACGACCCGGTAGTGCGTGAAATCCTCCCATCGGTCAAACGCCCGACGGTGACCTACGGTTTCAGCGAAGACGCCGACGTGCGCGCGATCAATGTGCGCCAGGAAGGCATGCAAACCTACTTCACCGTGCTGCGCCCGGATCGTGAGCCGCTGGATGTCTCGGTGAACATGCCGGGCAACCACAACGTCTTGAACTCCCTGGCGACTATCTGCATTGCAAGCGACGAGGGCGTCAGCGATGAAGCCATCGTCGAAGGTCTGTCGCGCTTTGCCGGCGTGGGCCGTCGCTTCCAGGTCTACGGCCAACTGCCAGTAGAAGGCGGCGACGTGATGCTGGTGGACGACTATGGTCACCACCCGACCGAAGTGGCCGCCGTGATCAAGGCCGTGCGTGGTGGCTGGCCGGAGCGCCGCCTGGTGATGGTTTACCAGCCGCACCGCTACAGCCGTACCCGGGATTTGTACGACGATTTCGTCAATGTACTGGCCGACGCCAACGTGCTGTTGTTGATGGAAGTCTACCCGGCCGGTGAAGAACCGATCCCGGGCGCCGACAGCCGCAAGCTGTGTAACAGCATCCGTCAGCGTGGCCAGTTGGACCCGATCTACATTGAGCGCGGTGTGGACCTGGCGCCAATCGTCAAGCCGCTGCTGCGTGCTGGCGACATTCTGCTGTGCCAGGGTGCCGGTGACATTGGCGGGCTCGCCCCTAAATTGCTCGCGAGCCCGCTGTTTGCGGCCGCTAAGGGGAAGTCGAAATGACCACTGGCTACGGCTCCCTGTTCTCCACTATCACGCCTGCCGACTTCGGTCGCGTAGCGGTGTTGTTCGGCGGCAAAAGCGCTGAACGCGAAGTGTCGCTCAAGTCCGGTAACGCCGTGCTTGAAGCCTTGCAAAGCGCGGGTGTAAACGCGTTTGGTATCGACGTAGGCGACGACTTCCTCGCCCGCCTGCAGGCCGAGAAAATCGACCGCGCCTTCATCATCCTGCACGGCCGTGGCGGTGAAGACGGCAGTATGCAAGGCCTGCTGGAGTGCGCTGGCATTCCTTATACCGGCAGCGGCATCCTCGCGTCGGCATTGGCCATGGACAAGCTGCGCACCAAGCAGGTGTGGCACAGCCTGGGCATTCCGACCCCGCGTCACAGCGTGCTGTGCAGCGAAGACGATTGTATTTCTGCAGCCAAGGAACTGGGCCTGCCTTTGATCGTCAAACCAGCCCATGAAGGCTCCAGTATCGGCATGGCCAAAGTGAACTCGGCCGCCGAATTGATCGACGCATGGAAAGCGGCAAGCACCTACGATTCGCAAGTATTGGTTGAACAGTGGATCCAGGGTCCCGAGTACACCATCGCCACCCTGCGTGGCCAGGTATTGCCGCCCATCGCATTGGGCACGCCCCACACCTTTTACGACTACGACGCCAAGTACGTGGCTTCCGATACCCAGTACCGGATCCCATGCGGCCTTGATGCAACCAAAGAACAGGAATTGATGGACCTCACGGCGAAAGCCTGTGAGGCGCTGGGTATCGCCGGTTGGGCGCGGGCAGACGTGATGCAGGATGACCAAGGGAATTTCTGGTTCCTTGAAGTCAATACCGCTCCGGGCATGACCGATCACAGCCTGGTACCCATGGCCGCTCGCGCAGCCGGTCTGGATTTTCAGCAGTTGGTGCTGGCGATCCTCGCGGCAAGCATTGAGCCCAGAGGCTAAGACATGAAAGGCGCATCGCTTCGTCATCAGCCCCCACAAGCACCGAGCCGCAAGCCGGTGCCTCGGGGTGCCAGCCGAATGGTGGCTAAAGAGCCGATGTCGGCGCGCCTGCCGAAAGCCAATTTTGGTTTCCTCAAGGCGCTGTTCTGGCCGGTGCTGCTAGTGGTGTTGGGTTTTGGCACTTACGAGGGCGCACAGCGTCTACTGCCGTACGCCGACCGGCCGATCACCAAGATCAGTGTGCAGGGCGACTTGAGCTACATCAGCCAGCAGGCGGTGCAGCAGCGTATCAGCCCGTTCCTGGCGTCGAGTTTCTTCACCATCGACCTGGCCGGTATGCGCGCGGAGCTGGAACAGATGCCATGGATCGCCCACGCCGAAGTCCGCCGTGTATGGCCGGACCAGGTCACGATCCGACTGGAAGAACAACTGCCCGTGGCCCGTTGGGGCGATGAAGCGCTGTTGAACAACCAGGGCCAGGCGTTCACCCCGCGTGAGCTGGCCAACTACGAGCACCTGCCGCAGTTGTTCGGGCCGCAGCGGGCGCAGCAGCAAGTGATGCAGCAGTACCAGGCCTTGAGCCAGATGCTGCGGCCACTGGGCTTCTCCATTGCACGCCTGGAACTGCGTGAACGGGGCAGCTGGTTTTTGACGACCGGGGCTGGCAGTTCCGGCCCGGGCATCCAGTTGTTGCTGGGACGCGACCGCTTGGTGGAAAAGATGCGCCGCTTCATTGCCATCTATGACAAGACCTTGAAAGAACAGATTACGAACATTGCGAGCGTCGACCTGCGTTACGCCAACGGCCTTGCCGTCGGCTGGCGTGAACCGGCTGCGCCCACGGCAGCGCAACCCGCTGTCGCGAAGAATTAAGAAGAGGCAGGACCCATGGCAAACGTGCAAAGCGGCAAAATGATCGTCGGTCTCGATATCGGCACCTCCAAAGTGGTGGCGCTGGTGGGCGAGGTCGGGGAAGACGGCACGATCGAAATCGTCGGTATTGGCACGCATCCGTCCCGTGGCCTGAAGAAGGGCGTGGTGGTGAACATCGAGTCCACCGTGCAATCGATCCAGCGCGCTATCGAAGAAGCGCAGCTGATGGCCGGTTGCCGGATCCACTCGGCGTTTGTCGGCGTGGCGGGCAACCATATCCGCAGCCTGAACTCCCACGGCATCGTGGCTATCCGCGACCGCGAAGTCAGCTCGGCTGACCTTGAGCGTGTACTCGACGCTGCCCAGGCCGTGGCGATCCCGGCTGACCAGCGCGTACTGCACACGCTGCCGCAAGACTACGTGATCGATAACCAGGAAGGCGTTCGCGAGCCTCTGGGCATGTCGGGCGTGCGCCTGGAAGCCAAGGTCCACGTGGTGACCTGCGCGGTCAACGCTGCACAGAACATTGAGAAATGCGTGCGCCGCTGCGGCCTGGAAATCGACGACATCATTCTCGAGCAACTGGCCTCGGCCTACTCGGTACTGACCGACGACGAAAAAGAACTCGGCGTATGCCTGGTCGACATTGGTGGCGGCACCACCGACATCGCGATCTTCACCGAGGGTGCGATCCGTCACACCGCCGTGATCCCGATTGCTGGCGACCAAGTGACCAACGACATCGCCATGGCGTTGCGTACACCGACCCAGTACGCCGAAGAAATCAAGATCCGCTACGCCTGCGCCCTGGCCAAGCTGGCCGGTGCCGGCGAGACGATCAAAGTGCCAAGCGTGGGCGATCGTCCACCGCGCGAATTGTCGCGTCAGGCCCTGGCCGAAGTGGTCGAGCCGCGCTACGACGAACTGTTCACCCTGATCCAGGCTGAACTGCGCCGCAGCGGCTACGAAGATTTGATCCCGGCCGGCATCGTGCTGACCGGTGGTACCTCGAAGATGGAAGGCGCGGTCGAGCTGGCCGAGGAAATCTTCCACATGCCCGTCCGCCTGGGCGTGCCCCATGGCGTCAAAGGCCTGGGCGACGTGGTACGCAACCCAATTTATTCCACCGGTGTGGGCTTGCTGTTGTACGGGCTGCAAAAGCAGACCGACGGCATTTCCTTGTCGGGCCCGAGCAACCGTGACAGCTACCGCAGTGACGACGACGCGAAAGCGCCGTTGTTCGAGCGTTTGCAGGCATGGGTCAAAGGCAACTTTTAAAGATTTACCGCGACACCGCAGCACAGCAATAAGCAGTAGGCGAAAAAACTAGAGAAAATGAAAGGAGAGGGAACATGTTCGAACTCGTAGACAACATCCCCGCTAGCCCGGTCATCAAAGTGATCGGTGTCGGCGGTGGCGGCGGTAACGCTGTCAACCATATGGTCAAGAGCAACATTGAAGGCGTTGAATTCATCTGCGCCAACACTGATGCCCAGGCGCTGAAAAGCATCGGCGCGCGGACCATCCTGCAATTGGGCACAGCCGTGACCAAGGGCCTTGGCGCTGGCGCCAATCCGGAAGTCGGCCGTCAAGCCGCGCTGGAAGACCGCGAGCGTATTGCTGAAGTGCTGCAAGGCACCAACATGGTGTTCATCACCACCGGCATGGGCGGCGGTACCGGTACCGGTGCTGCGCCGATCATTGCCGAAGTGGCCAAGGAAATGGGCATTCTGACGGTGGCTGTCGTCACTCGTCCGTTCCCGTTCGAAGGTCGCAAGCGCATGCAGATCGCGGACGAAGGCATCCGTCTGCTGTCTGAAAGCGTCGACTCGTTGATCACCATTCCCAACGAGAAGCTGCTGACTATCCTGGGCAAGGACGCAAGCCTGCTGTCCGCGTTCGCCAAGGCTGACGATGTACTGGCCGGTGCCGTTCGCGGTATCTCCGACATCATCAAGCGCCCAGGCATGATCAACGTCGACTTTGCCGACGTACGTACTGTCATGAGCGAAATGGGCATGGCGATGATGGGCACTGGCTGCGCCAGCGGTCCGAACCGTGCACGTGAAGCCACTGAAGCGGCCATCCGCAACCCGTTGCTGGAAGACGTGAACCTGCAAGGCGCACGCGGCATCCTGGTGAACATCACCGCCGGTCCTGATCTGTCCCTGGGTGAGTACTCCGACGTGGGTAGCATCATCGAAGCCTTCGCTTCCGAGCACGCGATGGTCAAAGTCGGTACCGTTATCGATCCAGACATGCGTGATGAACTGCACGTGACTGTGGTTGCGACCGGCCTTGGCGCTAAAATCGAGAAGCCTGTCAAGGTCATCGACAATACCGTTCATACCAGCCACAACAGCCACGCCAGCCAAGCGGCTGCTGCTCCAGCGCCTTCGCGCCAGGAACTGCCGTCGGTGAACTACCGTGATCTGGACCGTCCGACCGTGATGCGCAACCAGGCTCAGGCCGGTGCTGCGGCGTCCCGTAGCCCGAATCCGCAAGATGATCTGGACTACCTGGACATCCCGGCTTTCCTGCGTCGTCAGGCCGATTGATGGAATGTATCAGGGCTATGAAGGTGATTGGTGTTCAGCAAAGGTCTGGTCTGCTATTATCGCCAGCCTTTGTTGATACCAGTTCGCAATTTGCGCTCAAGCGGTCCAAGCCATGATTAAACAACGCACCCTGAAGAATATTATCCGTGCCACAGGTGTAGGTCTGCACTCCGGGGAGAAGGTATACCTGACCCTCAAACCTGCACCTGTCGACACCGGCATCGTGTTTGTTCGTGCCGACCTGGACCCTGTGGTGCAGATTCCTGCTCGCGCGGAAAACGTTGGCGAAACCACGATGTCGACCACATTGGTCAACGGTGACGTCAAAGTGGACACGGTGGAGCACTTGCTCTCGGCCATGGCTGGCCTGGGCATCGATAACGCCTACGTCGAGCTCTCCGCGTCCGAAGTCCCGATCATGGATGGCAGCGCTGGACCCTTCGTATTCTTGATTCAATCTGCCGGCCTGGAAGAACAGGACGCAGCCAAGAAGTTCATTCGCATTCTGCGGGAAGTGACAGTAGAGGACGGCGACAAGCGCGCCACCTTCGTCCCGTTCGAAGGCTTTAAAGTGAGCTTTGAGATCGATTTCGATCACCCGGTATTCCGTGACCGCACCCAAAGTGCAAGCGTGGATTTTTCCAGCACTTCGTTCGTAAAAGAAGTCAGCCGCGCCCGTACCTTTGGTTTCATGAGTGACATCGAGTACCTGCGCAAGCACAACCTCGCACTCGGCGGCAGCGTTGAAAACGCCATTGTGGTCGACGCGGATGGTGTACTGAACGAAGACGGCCTTCGTTACGAAGACGAATTTGTTAAGCACAAGATCCTCGATGCAATCGGTGACCTCTACCTGCTGGGCAATAGCCTGATAGGCGAGTTCAAAGGCTTCAAGTCGGGCCATGCCCTTAACAACCAGCTGCTGCGCAAGTTGATTGAGCAGACAGATGCTTGGGAAGTCGTGACCTTCGAAGATGCCAGCACCGCACCGATCTCTTACATGCGTCCCGTTGCGGCGGTGTAAGTAACAACTCTCTTTTCTTTAGTTTTGAAAGGCTGCCTTCGGGTGGCCTTTTTTTTTCTTTTAATTTCAATTAATCAGTGTTTTTTTGCACGATGGAATGGTGTGTTGAAGTTTTATTCGTGGTCAAACGGGGTTTTCAGTTCCTGCAGCCAAGTAGTGAATTTTCTCGTAATGGTTAGGCTGTTTTCTTTACCCAAGGCGACTGAGTAATGTAGCGCTGTGTTTCGATCTACCGCATGGATGCTCTGAGTTGTGGTTTCACGAATTTCGGAGTGCTTGTTATGTTGGAAATTGTTGAGTGGGGTAAAGGGTTCGATGTGTACTTCATTGGCCATGCCGGGAGTGTTCGAACATGAGCAGGGAGGATGATATTTTACAGGCGTTTGCAATGAAACTCGGATTGCCCGGGTTGAAGTTTGATGCGTCTCGTGTTTGTCAGTTGAACGTGGAGGGTCTCAAGTTAGCACTTTATGATAATAGAACCAGAAAAAGTGTGACGATCCTCTGTGACCTTGCGGACAGCTCAATGAGTCGTGGGGAGGTCGAGGACTGGCAAAAGTTCCTGTTTGAATCGCAATTTCAATTCTTGCATAAGGACACGCCTGTCGTCGGGTTCAACTCGGCGTCGGGAGCAATGGTCGCGATGAATCATATCGCTGATGACGAGCTGTCTCTTTCACGGCTCTGCGCGGAATTGAACGAGCTGATTGAATGGGTGCTGGAATGGTTCCACCAGTTTTCAATGAGATCACGGGCAGCGTTTATCGGTCTGACATCTCCCACTTATCAACCTGCCAACAGCCTGCGTAGAGGTCACCATGCCTAGTATAAGTCCAACCCATATTCCCAGTACCGGAACACTTTTGCGCGAAGCACAGGCTCCAGGCATTTTGGAAAGCAACGGTGTAAAGCGCCTTGTAACAGTCGGTGATGCCAATGGCCACTTTGGTGGGGGGCTGCCTGGCTCGCTGGGCAATGGCTCTGCGCTTTACAAAGATGTTGCGGCTCGACAGATTGTGAAGGCGTTTCGGGGGTTCATCAGTGGAAAGTCGCATGAGCGGATGATTCATAACGGATCAATATGGAAGGGGGCACCGGCCGGTACAGAGAGAAATCACGTTGATGAACTGTCGAGAAACAACCTTCACGGGCTTCGTAAAGAACTGGGGAGGCTGTCCGAGCAGGAAAGTAGCTTTTTAGACAATTTTTTTACTGTCCCCCTGTATGCAACCCATAGTACGGCCGCACCCGTAAAGCGAGAGGATGGCAGCGTTGCACTGTTCTCGCGTCAAAAATTGATCGATAGACATATTATTTTTAATACTCAAAATTCGCCTCAAGAAGATATAAAACTTTTAGGAAATGATGACTTTGTATTCTTTGCTTTGGAGGTAGGCAAGGAGCCGAAGAAACCAAGTAGTCGTTTTGGTGGCACGACATATCGCTTCGATTTTGACACGCCTGCCTTCAAGGATGCCGCGTGGTTAAGTTTGGTTGAAATGCGTTTTGCGCAGACACCTAATTTGGATAGGCATGTAGACGGCCTGGACAGCACTGAATATGGCAAGCTCTCAAAACAGAAACTTCAACCCTTTGAAACTGTTTTTTCCGGGGGGGACATGAAGGCGGGTATTGGGCTATCGATTATCCGGGATTTGCGTAAACTTTCACCGACGTCAAATTACAATTTGCTTGAAAGTAGGGGGGAAGTGGCAATCAATAAGCTTGTTAATGGCCTCTATCGTCCTGAGATAAAAGTCGCTAAACATTTCTTTTCGGACAACTATATGGAGGCAGCCGTTAGAAAGGATGACAAGGCATAAGGCCAGCGGTTAGTAGCAGCGGGGCGTGGCGTTGATGATGCGATATATCTTGGCATCAACTGATGCCTGGCAGGCGTAGGCATTACAAAGTGCTGGCATCCACAACCCGATTCCGCCCCGTATGCTTGGCCTCATACAACGCCCGATCCGCGCTCAGCAGCAGCGCTTCCAGCGACATGTGACTGCGCTTGTCCCAAGTGCTTACGCCGATACTCACGGTAATCGGCCGCTCATCCCCTGCCACCCGTGGCAAATGCTCGATGCTGCTGCGGATGTGCTCGGCAATCACGCTGGCGCCCTTGGCATCGGTATGCGGCAGCACCACCGCAAACTCTTCTCCACCATAGCGCGCGGCCAGGTCGGCCGGGCGACGGATGTTGCTGCCGATCACTTGGGCCACGGTGCGCAACGCTTCGTCCCCACCGTGATGACCGTGGCGGTCGTTGAAGGCTTTGAAGTGGTCTACGTCGATCATCACCACCGTCAGTGGCTCGGCCGAGCGCTGGGCGCGCTCCCATTCCAGGCGCAGGCGTTCGTCGAGGATGCGGCGGTTGGCCAGGCCGGTCAGGGCATCGGTGGCTGCCAGTTCTGACAGTACGCGTTCAGCGCGAAAACGGCGCCGCAGTTCCCGGCGCAGCATCCAAGTCAGCCATAGCAGGCCAACACACAGGATACCGGTGGCCCCACTGGTGAGCAGCGCGGCGCGATTCCATGGCGCGAGCACGTCTTCGCTGGACAGCGCCACCACCACGATCAGCGGCAATGTCCCGACATTGGTAAAGGTATACAGGCGCTCCTTGCCGGTGATGGCCGAGATGGCCTGAAAACTTCCTCTGCCCTCATTGAGTATGCGTTTGAAGTTGGGACGTTCGCTCAGGTCCTTGTCAATCATGTCGCGCTCCAGCAGTGGCTGCTGGGCTAACAGAATGCCGCGGTTGTTGAGCAGGTTGACCGAGCTGCCGTTGCCGATCGTCAGGCGGCTGAACAGCTGGTCGAAGTAAGCCAGGCGCATGGTCGCTACCGCTACGCCGGCAAACTCGCCATTGGGGCCTGATACGCGACGGCTGAATGCAATGCGCCACACTTGGTCGCAGTTACAGTGGATGCGGAATGGACGACTGATGAACAACCCCGTTTGCACAGCGTTTTTATGTGCCAGGAAATAGTCACGGTTGGCGAAATTACGCGGTGTCGGCGTGAGTGTCGATGAGTCTGCGATCACTGAACCATTGGCGTTCAGCAGCAGGACCTCGCCTTTGAAAGGCGCGGCGATGGATTGATCAAACTGCACCAGGTGCTGGATGTCCGCCGATGCCTGGGACAAGTCTTGACGCTGCCTGGCAGTGATCAACCCCTGCAAGGCAAAGTCATAGAGTTCGACATTACGCAACACGTCGGCGTTGATCAGTTGTGTGATGTTGCTCGTCGAGCGTTGAGCGGCCTGCAAGGTGCTGGCGTGTTCACGAATCAACAGCGCCGCGACAATGACCACAATCAAGGTCACGGTGAAACCGCTGCCCAGAATCAGTAACAGCTCCGGGCGCGCAGGCGGGGTACGAGTACGGCGTTGGCTCATCGCGCAGACTTCAGCAGGGAAGATACTGGCAGTTTAGTTCTACCCGATGAAAATTAAATCATCGCCGCGAAAGAAATCAGGGTGTCAGAACACGTTGATCGGATAGTCGACGATCACCCGGTATTCATCCACATCCCGATCCACCGCCGAGTAACCGTTGCTGCCCCGGTTGACGGCCCATTGCAGGCGCAATGCCAAGTCCTTGGCCTTGCCGCCCTGTACCACGTATTTCACATCGATATCCCGTTCCCAGTGCTTGGCGTCCTTACCGTCAGCGCTGTACCAGGCGCTGTAGCCACGGCTTTGCGGATCGACCTTGGTCAGGTCGGTCTTGCCGCTGATATAGGACACGGCCGTGCTCAGGCCGGGCAGGCCCAGGCCGCCGAAGTCATAGGCGTACTTGAGCTTCCACGAGCGTTCATTGGGGCCGTTGAAATCAGAGTATTGCTGGGAGTTGTCCAGGTACACACTGTCGCCCTGGGCAATGTAGTCGAACGGCGTGTTGCCATTGACTCGCTGGTAGGCGGCGGTGACGCTGTGATGACCCGCGTTCACGGTGAAATGCAGGCTGTAGGTATTGTTATCGATATCTCCCAGCAGCGACTGCCCGGTGTCCTGGGTGTGATAGTAGTGCAGACCGGGGTTGAGACTGATCATCTCGTTCACCACATAGGTGTAGTCCAGGTCGTAGTAGTACTGGTTCCACACGTCCTTGAGTTCGGAGGCGTAGAGGTTGCTGGTCAGCCCATCGATGCCGCTGAACGACATGCCTGCCCAGTTCATGTGCTGGCTGTCCGCGTTATTTGGCAGAGCGCCGTAGCTGGTGCCGATGCGCCGGTGGCCGCTCTGGTTGTAAAGTTTGGTGAAGCTGGCCTGGCCCCCTTCGAACATCCAGCCGTCCAGGCTGTGGTTGGCCAGGCTCACGCCACGGAAGGTCTGAGGCAGCATGCGGGTCATGCCGCCGGCGATCACCGGGTTATTCAGAAACAGGTCGCCGGCTTTCAGCTCGGTATCGAACGCACGCATTTTCAAGGTGCCACCGGCTGTGGAAAACGATCCGGGCGCCTTGCCGTTGCCACTGCCGTACGGAAGGATGCTGGAGCCATCAGTGCCGCCACCGCCGTCGAGCTTGAGGCCAAGCATGGCGTGAGCGTCCAGGCCGAAGCCGACAGTGCCCTGGGTGTAGCCGGATTCAAAAGTGCCAATGAAACCCTGGCCCCATTCTTTGCTGTCATCAGTGTGGATGTCGCGACGGTCGCGGTTCATGTAGTAATTGCGGGCGTTTAGCTTGAGGCTGGAACCTTCGACAAAGCCATCGGCAGGGGGAGCGTCTGCCGCATGGGCAAGGGGGGCAATCGTTGTTGCAATCGCGAGGAATAACGGGGTGAACGTCAGCGAGTTCTTCACCGGTGGTGCTCCTTTGGTCAATCTGGAACGGCCAATGTCGTGGGGGTGTGCCTGGCCTTTTTTACGGCAAAAAAAAGCCGCTGAAGTCAGCGGCTTTAAGACAGATTCCCAGTGTAGAGCCCTGGAAATAAGTCGAGGGAAATTCGGGTAAGCGGAAGCTGCCTTTGCCGTCGCGCTCATCGATGCGTCAAATTAACGCAGGCGAGCGGTACGATACAGAGTGTAACAAGATAAGGACTGTTGCCCAAACCGCAACAGTCGGACTGCCTGATCTTTCTGGTGTACATCGAACACACTGTGGGAGCGAGTTGGCTACACGGGAAGGGTGATGCCGAAGGTATTGCCGCCGTGCTCGCTGCGCACAAACACATCGCCGCCGTGCATCAGCGCAATCGCCTTGACGATGGCCAGGCCCAGTCCATGATTCGCGCCGCTGTTGCTGCGTGACGCATCCACCCGATAAAAGCGTTCGAACAGGCGCGGCAGATGTTCGCTGGCAATTTCATCGCCGGGGTTAGTTACGCCGATTGCCACCTGATGTTCGTGCACCTCGATGTTCACAACGATGATCTGCCCAGGCGCGGTGTGTTGCACAGCGTTGCTCAGCAAGTTGATCAGCGCACGGCGCAGGTGGGCTTTTTCGATCTGCACCGTGGCATCGCCACTTACCTGTACTTCGACCTGAGCGTCTTCGAGAATGAAGTCCAAGTAATCGAGGGTGGTTGCCACTTCATCGGCCAGGGAGCTTTCGATCAGCTTGGTGGCCTTGCTGCCCTGGTCGGCGCTGGCGAGGAAGAGCATGTCATTGATGATCGAGCGCAGGCGCTCCAGCTCTTCAAGGTTGGATTGCAGTACCTCGAAATAATGCTCGGCCGAACGCCCGCGGGTCAGCGCCACCTGGGTCTGGCCGATAAGGTTGGTCAATGGCGAACGCAGCTCGTGGGCTACATCGGCGTTGAACGACTCCAGGCGCGAATAGGCCTGCTCGACGCGGTCGAGAGTGGCGTTGAACGAGTTGACGAACTGGCTCAGCTCCGGCGGCAGTGGCGACAACTGCAGGCGCCCGGAGAGCTTAGGCGGGGCAAGTTTCTGTGCTTCATCCGACAGTTTGCCCAGCGGTTTGAGGCCGATGCGCGCTACCCAGAAGCCCAGCAGCGCGGCGAGCATGACACCCACAAAGGCCAGGCTCACCAGTGCCACCAGCAACTGGTGCTGGGTCGCGTGGAAGTTTTCTGTGTCGATGGCAATCATGAAGCGCAGCGGCGGGCGCTGGTCCTTGGCCGGGAACTGGCTCACCAGTGCCTTGAACGGGTGTTGATGGCCCGGTAGATGCAAATCGCGTTTGCCGGTGTGCCCATTGGCAAAAGCGCGGATCTGGGCATCGGGGTTGCCATACTCATAGGAGGGGACGTCGCTGACCACCCAGAAGCGGATACGCTTGTCTTCTTCACTGAGCAACTTGAGCTTGGCGGTAATCTTTGCCCAGTGATCGGGCGTCCCGAAGCGGCCCACCGACGACTCCAACACGCTGTAGCGTGCATCCAGTTCAGCCTCAGGCAACAAGCCCAGCCCCCGATCCACCTGCTGGTACAGCGCACCGCCGATCAGCAGGAAGATCACCAGCGCTACCAGGGTGAACATGCCGCTCAGGCGCAGGGCAATGGAGTTAGCTGACACTGCGACTCTCCAGCACATACCCCATGCCACGGATGGTGTGCAGCAGCTTGGTATCGAACGGCCCATCGAGTTTGGCCCGCAGGCGCTTGATCGCCACTTCCACGACGTTGGCGTCGCTGTCGAAATTGATGTCCCAGACCATTTCTGCAATCGCTGTCTTGGACAGGATCTCGCCCTGGCGCCGCGCCAATACGCTGAGCAGCGAGAACTCCTTGGCGGTCAGGTCCAGGCGCACGCCGTTACGGCTGGCCTTGCGGCTGATCAGGTCGATCCACAGGTCGGCAACGGTTACCTGCACCGGCTCATGACCACCGCTGCGGCGGGTCAAGGCTTGCAAACGTGCCACCAACTCGAGGAAAGAGAACGGCTTGCCCAGGTAATCGTCAGCGCCTTCGCGCAGACCACGAATGCGATCTTCAACGCGTTCGCGGGCGGTGAGCATGATCACCGGCGTTTGTTTGCGCGCACGCAGCGCACGCAATACACCAAAGCCATCGAGGCCGGGCAGCATCACGTCGAGCACGATCACCGCGTAGTCATTCTCCAACGCCAGGTGCAAACCCTCGACGCCTTCGCGGGCCACATCGACGGTGTAGCCCTGTTCTGTCAGGCCGCGGTGCAGGTAGTCCGCGGTTTTTTCTTCGTCTTCAATAATCAGGACGCGCATGAGCCTTTTGCTCTAGGGCGGGGCCCCAGCCTCAATGTGTGGTCGCCAACGCAGGTGTTGGTTTGGGCCTGTGGAAAAACTTCTCAAGGTACAAGTATATGACCGGCGTGGTGAACAGCGTCAGCGCCTGGCTGACCAGCAGCCCGCCGACCACCGAGATGCCCAGCGGCTGGCGCAGCTCCGCACCGGCGCCATAGCCGAGCATCAGCGGCAGGGCGCCGAGCAGTGCGGCCAAGGACGTCATGATGATCGGCCGGAACCGTGTGATGCAGGCTTCGAAGATCGCATCCTGCGGTGACAGCCCACGCGTGCGCTGGGCGTCCAGGGCGAAATCGATCAGCAGGATACCGTTCTTCTTGACGATGCCGATCAACAGCACCAGGCCGATCAGCGCCATGATCGAGAAGTCCTGGCCCAACAGCCACAGCATGACCAGCGCACCCAGGCCTGCCGAGGGCAACGTCGAGATGATCGTCAGCGGGTGCACGAAGCTCTCATACAGCACGCCGAGAATGATATAGACCGCCACCAATGCCGCAAGGATCAGCCACGGCTGGCTGGCCAGCGAACTCTGGAACGCCTGCGCCGCACCCTGGAAATTGCCGATGATCGAAGCCGGCATGCCGATCTCGTTTTTCGCCTGGTTGAGCAGAATCACCGCATCACCCAACGCAATACCGGGCGCCAGGTTGAACGACAGATTGGCGGCCGGGAACATGCCATCGTGGCTGATGGACAGTGGGCCAACTGTGGGCGCCTCGACGCGGGCCAATGCCGACAGCGGCACCATTTCATTGGTCAGCGGCGAACGCAGGTAGAAGTAATTCAGGCTTTCGGCCTTGCCGCGCTGTTGGGTGTCCAGTTCCAGTACCACTTGGTATTGGTTGATTTCGGTCTGGAACTCATTGACCTGGCGCTGGCCGAAGGCGTCATACAGCGCTTGATCGACGTCGGTGGCGGTGAGTCCGAACCGTGCGGCAGCGCGGCGATCGATGGTGATGTGGGTGATGCTGCCGCCCAGTTGCAGGTCATTGGAGATGTCGCGGAACGCCGGAATGGAACGCAGTTTTTCGGTCAGGCGTTGGGTCCAGGTGTTCAGCGTCGCGCCGTCGTTACTCTTGAGCACGTACTGATATTGACTACGACTTGGGCCGGAGCTGAGGTTGATGTCCTGGCCCGCGCGCAGGTACAACACGATGCCCGGCACCTTGGCCAGCTTGGGTCGGATGCGGTCGATGAATTGGCTGGCGGACACATCCCGATCACCTCGGGGTACGAGGGAAATCCAGAAGCGCCCGTTGGCGATGGTCTGGTTGCTACCGGTTACACCGACGGAGTGGGAGAACGCTCGCACAGCCGGATCATCCTTCATGATTTGCGCCAGCGCCTTGTGCTTGGCGACCATGTCCGGGTAAGACACGTCCGCCGCCGCCTCGCTGGTGCCGAGAATAAAACCGGTGTCCTGCACCGGAAAGAAACCCTTGGGGATAAACACATAGCCGACCACGGCCAGCGCCAGGGTCAGCATGAAGATGCCAGCCATGGTGCGCTGGTGGGCCAGGGCGCGACGCAAGCTTCTTTCGTAGGCTGCCAGCAGTCTTTCACCAAAGCCGGGTTTGTCATGCGCGCGGTGGTTTGGTGCATTCATGAACAATGCGGCCAGGGTCGGCGCCAGCGTCAGGGACACCACGACGGAAATCAGGATGGTCGACGTGGCGGTCAAGGCAAACTCCTTGAACAGCCTGCCGACTACGCCGCCCATGAACAGCAGCGGAATAAAGGCTGCCACCAGGGACACGCTGATAGACACCACGGTAAAGCCAATCTCACTGGACCCCTTGATCGCCGCCTCGCGCTTGTCCATGCCGGTCTCAAGATGGCGATGGATGTTCTCCACCACCACAATCGCATCGTCCACCACAAAGCCTACGGCCACCACGATGGCTACCAGGGTCAGGTTGTTCAGGCTGAAGCCCAGCACGTACATCAGGGCAAAACTCGCGATCAACGATACGCCCAGCACGCTGGAGACAATGATGGTCGCCGACCATTGGCGCAGGAAAATCGCCATCACCCCGACCACCAGCAATACGGCGATCAACAAGGTCATTTCCACTTCGTGCAGCGAGGCACGGATGGTGGTGGTACGGTCCATCAGCACGCTGACCTGCACCGATGCCGGCAGCATGGCTTCCAGTCGTGGTAATTCGGCCTGGATGCGCTCCACGGTCTCGACGATGTTGGCGCCGGGCTGGCGGGTAATTACCAGGTTAACGCCAGGCGTGTCGACGGCCCACGCCTGAACGTAGGCGTTTTCCGATCCGCTGACGACTTTGGCGACGTCGCGCAGTTGAACAGGGGCGCCATCCTTGTAGGAGACGATCAGGTCGCCGTATTCACCCGGGTGAAATAGCTGATCATTGGTTGCCAGGGTCGAGACGCTGTTCTTGCCGTACAGCGCCCCTTTGGCCAGGTTGAGGCTGGATTGCTGGATCGCCAGGCGGATGTCGGCCAAGGTCAGGCCGATGGCGGCGAGCTTATCGGGAGAAGCCTGCACGCGAATCGCCGGGCGCTGCTGGCCGGTGATGTTGATCTGGCCTACGCCGTCGATCTGGCTGATCTGGCGCGCCAACAAGGTTTCGACCAAATCACTCAGTTCAGTGCCGGGCATGTCGTGGGAGCTGACACTGACGATCAGAACCGGACTGTCCGCCGGGTTTACCTTACGCCAGGTCGGCAGACTAGGCATATCGCTCGGCAGTTTGCCGGCAGCGGTATTGATAGCTGCCTGCACTTCCTGCGCAGCGGTATCGATGCTTTTATCGAGGGTGAATTGCAGGGTCAGCAGAGTGGAGCCCAAGGCACTGCTGGAGGTCATCTGAGTCATGCCAGGGATTGCGCTGAATTGCACTTCCAGTGGGGTCGCAATCGACGATGCCATGGTGTCCGGGCTCGCGCCTGGTAACTGTGCGGTCACCTGAATGGTGGGAAACTCAGCCTCTGGCAGTGGGGCGATGGGTAATTTTGGAAAGGCAATCAGCCCGAGCAGCACCAGGGCGAATGTGAGCAGCAGGGTGGCGACCGGGCGGTCGATGCACCAGGCGGAAATCGAGCCCCGGGATGTCGTCATGGCTGCACCATGACGTCAGCGGTCTGGATCACTTGGGGTGGCTCTTTGAGGACCTCTATCTTGGCGCCCGCCTTGAGCCGCGACTGACCATCGCTGACCAGCACATCGCCCGCCTGGATGCCCTTGAGAATGTTGCGTTCACTGTCCTGATACACCACTTGCACCGGCACGATTTCTACCTTGTCACCGTTGACGCGGTACACGAAGTGCGAGTCCAGGCCGCGCTGCACCACGCTTGGCGGAACCGCCAGGGCGTTGCGGTCGAGGGCGGTCTGGATCTTGATCGTCACCAGTTGGCCCGGCCAGAGTTTCTGCATGCTGTTGCTGAATTCGGCCTTGGCGCGGAGGGTGCCGGTGGTACTGCTGATCTGGTTGTCGATCAGGCTCAGGCGGCCCTGGCCGAGCAGGTCGGCGTTTTCGCCTTCGGTATCGGCACCCAGGTAGGCGTCTACGCGGGCGGGATAAGCCGCTGCGATCAGGCCCTGCAATGTCGGTAACATCTGCTGGGGCAGGGAGAATTCGATGGCAATCGGGTCGATCTGGGTGACCGAGAACAGCCCTTGGGCATCGCTCATGCGCAGGAAGTTGCCTTCATCCACACTACGGATACCGACGCGGCCGGTGACGGGCGAGCGAATCTGCGTGTAAGACAGTTGCACCTGGGCCGCGTCGATGGCGGCCTGATTACCCTGTAACGTGGCTTTCAGCTGGTTGACCAGCGCCTGTTGCTGGTCGTAGGTCTGCTTGGAGATGCCATCATCAATGCTCAGTTCCTTGTAGCGCTTGAGGTTGACCTGCGCCACGTGCAGTTGCGCCTGGCTTTCGCCCAGTTGCGCCTTGGCCTGGTCGAGGCTGGCACGGATCGAGCGGTCATCGATGCTCGCCAGCAGGTCACCGGCCTTGACCAGTTGCCCCTCCTTGACCAGCAATCGAGTGAGGATGCCGTCGATTTGCGGGCGAATAACCACGCTGTGCAACGACAGCACCGAGCCGATTCCGGTCACGTAGCGCGGCAAGTCCTGCTCCACCACCTTCACGACCCTTACCGGTACGGCGGTGGAGGCAACCAGTTTGGGCTTGGCAGGTCGGGTCAGCGCCCAGGCCGCGACAGCCAGAATTGCGAGGACTCCCACGGTCAATACAGTTTTTCTTTTAATGTGCATGCTGTAAGGCGCCAAGGCAGGGGTTGAGGTAGGGGTGAGTATTTATAGCCTGCTGACCCAGTCAGTAAAGTGACCGCTATCTGACAGCCGCGTCAGTTAACTCCTGACCATTCGTACGACGCTGGTCAAAGATCTGAGTCGCGCAGGTATACTTCCTACCTATGTGATCCTTCACTTGGCCCACATCATCTTCTGCATGCCCCGGAGCTTTCATGAAATCCCCGACACACACACCTGTTGAAGCGGCCGACCTCGTCGATTCGGCCAACGCCGACGGCGTTGAAAAAGCCGAGATCCCGGCGTTCAAGTTTCCCTTCAAACCGGGTGAACTGGGTGGCAGCAAGAGTGACGCCCAGCCTTGGTACAAAAACGGTGCCAAGAACGGCCACACCAAGACCCCTGGCATGGCGCCGCCGGGTACTCGTCGTTCGATGGGTAAACGTTAGGAATAATCTGCAACGCGCCTTGCAGGATGCAACCTACAGTGCCCGCTGAAATTTCCGCTTGTAGGCTCGCGATCGTTTCTTGAAAGCTTGCACCGCTTCTGTTCGGCCTCGACTTTTTACCGAGGCTGAATAGAGGGCGCTCTTTCCGGAAAAGGATGTTTCCTGTGGCCCTGATACAGCTCTGTGTAGCGCTTGCCCTGTTGCTCGCGGTGGATGCCGTTGCTGGCATTGATCAACCGCGACGCGAAATCCGCTTCGCCGTTGCCGCGCAATTCCCCCCCTTCCAGAGCCGTAACCCGCAAGGGCAATTGGTCGGTCTGAATATCGAGCTGGGCAATGCTTTGTGCCAGCAGTTGAATGCGCGCTGCACCTGGGTCGACCAGGTGTTGGTCGAAAACTTCGAAGACCTTGATGCCCGCCAATTCGATGCAATCATGGGGATTGCGCCCACCCCCAAGCGACGGCGCTGGGTGAGCTTCAGCGATATCCTCTACCCCTTTACCACGCGCCTGGTCGCGCATCGAACCTCAGGCCTGATGCCAACGACGGCGTCGCTCAAGGGCAAGCGCGTTGGCGTATTGTTGGGCAGCAATCGCGAAGCCTTCGCCCGGTCGCAATGGGCGCGCAACGGGGTGATCATCAAGAGCTTCTGGCTCAACGACGAATTGGTGCGCAGCCTGGTGGCAGGTGATATTGACGCCACTCTGCAGGGCACCGTGGAAATCCGCAACGCCTTGCTCGACACGGTCGCAGGTGCGGATTTCGACTTCCTGGGCCCTGCGGTGTCTACCGAACTGCTGGGCGAGGGCGTGGCGATTGCACTGCGCAATACCGACACAGCGTTGCGTACGGAGCTTAATCGCGCCCTTGAACAACTTATGCACAACGGCGAGTATCAGCGGATTCTTGCGCCTTACCGGCTGGATGCACCGTGAGCGTCCACAGGCCCAGCATGCTGGCGTCGCGCTGGACGGTGCCAGCCAGCGCGTCACAAATCACGGCGCTTGTGGTGAAAGGACCATCACTATCGCGGGCTTGCCCGCGATGAGGCCGGAACAGTCTAAGCTGCCCGCAACGAAATAAACGCATAGTTGGCCGGCACCTCAGTCGCAACCCGCGCGCCGGCATCCAGCACCTGTTCGGCGATGTCCAGGCCCGACACATGGAACACCCACTCGCTGGCCACGGGTGGCTGATTCGCTGCGGACTCAAGCGCCTGGCCAAATGCGCCCATGTCCGGCAGGTAAGCGGTAAACCCATCCCCCTTGAGCGCCGTGGTCCGTATGCCCAGCAAGGCGCACACCGTTTCCTTGGTCTGCACGTCATCGCGATCGGCCTGACGTGAACGGCGGATCAACTCAGCCAGCTCCAGGTCCATCAACTCACCGCCTACGATCAGCGCAGGGCCCTGTTCCCAGGATTCCGGTGGGCAGTCCTTGGCGGCAGGGTTCAGCGGGATGTGCGGGTTGATCTCCATCGGGTAGATGCGGCACACCAATGGCCGGCGTTCGTAGATGCGGCACAGGTTGTCTTCGTCAAGATTCCGGCAGCGTCCGGCGTTGTAGGCAGCAAAGGTGATCGCCACAAACGCCTCGGTGTTGCCGCTGGGTACCACCACCGAACGGCGCTCGGCATGTTCGCGTTGCTGCTGGGGCAGGCCCAGGCCATTACCCAGGAACCCTTCCACCAGGACGATGACGTTACCGCCGTCCGCCGCCCACAGGCGGGCCTCGTCGAGTGTCAGGGGGACGTGATGGTCGGTGCAGCATTTACCGCAACCGACGCAGGAAAAGTGGGTGTTCATGGCAGATCTGTCACCAGGCTAGGTCAGAGGGCACGCAGGAACGGTGACGGGTTTTTACCTCTGTTCACCGTTCAGGCACTCTGGAAGCAAGTTATGCGCCAGCGAGTGTCAGTCGTCTGCGACCACATCCCGTAGGACAAATACCATGCCTGCGCTTTCATACAGTTGCCGGGCACGCAGGTTGCTCTCCAGCACCTTGAGGTCCACGTAGGGTTCGCCGCGCTGCTTGAATACCTGGAAGCTGTGCAGCAACAACGCACGGCCCACTCCCTGGCCCTGGGCGCAAGGGTGTACGCACAGGTTCTTGATAAAGGCGCTGGTCCAGCACTGCGCCACGCCGAGAATGCCCTCGCCGCTGCTGGCCACCAGGCACAGCGTGGGGTCGAACTCGGCATCGCTAGTGAATTGGCGCTGCCAGGTTTCCAGGTTGGGAACGCGGCCGCCGCCCTGGTCCTGGGTCATGCGCAACACCGCGTGAATCGCCGGGGCGAGGTCTGCGCGGTAATGATCCAACTGTGTATTGGCCGGCCACTGCGGTGCGGGCAGGCTGCCCCTCAGGTCGCGGCGCAGTAGTTGGAAATACTCGGTCACAGACTCTGTTGCGCCACGGTTTTGGCGGCCACTACCAGGCACTTGGTCAGCTCGGGCGAGGAAAACTTGGTCAGCACCGAGTTGGCCCCGGCCAGACGGGCTTTTTCGCTGTTCATCGCGCTGTCCAGGGAGGTGTGCAGCAACACATACAGGTGCTGGAAGTCCGGGGTTTCACGCAGGGTGCGGGTGAGGGCGTAACCGTCCATTTCGGACATCTCGATGTCCGACACCACCACATTGATCTGCTCGGCCGTGCCTTGCAGCTCCAGCAGCACATCGATGGCTTCCTTGGCACTGCGCGCAGTGTGGCAGGTGAGGCCGAGGTTGCGCAGGGTGTGCACCGATTGCTGCAGGGCGACCTGGCTGTCATCGACCACCAGGATCCGCGCATGGCCGAGTACTTCAGCTTCTTCCATGGTCAGGTCGGTAGGCGCCACTTCGATCGGAGCCGGCGCGATACCGTGGATGACTTTTTCGATATCCAGCACCTGCACCAGGCCGCCTTCCACCTGGGTGACTCCAGTGATGAACGCGCGGTTACCGCCGGAGCCATAGGGCGGCGGGCGGATGTCGGTGGTCAGGCAATGCACGATCTTGCTCACCGCCTGCACATGCAGACCCTGCTTGGAACGGCTCACATCAGTGACGATCAGGCAGCCGCCGTTGGGGTCTTCAAGGGGCATTTCGCCCAGGGCACGGCTCAGGTCGATCACTGCCAGCGAGGCACCGCGCAGGGTGGCGATGCCTTTGACGTGCGGGTGAGACTCCGGCAGCTTGGTCAGCGGCGGGCACGGAATGATTTCGCTGACTTTCAGCAGGTTGATGGCCATCAGCTTGCCGCTGCGCAAGGTAAAGAGCAGAAGCGAAAGTGAGTCTGCGCGGGCTTTGGTGGTGGACATAAAAACCTTCTGTGGATCAGGGAGGACGATCTATGGAAGGTTATCGACTTGGGGGAGCCAGGCTTTAACCGTATTTTGTGTGGTACATGCCCCGCTCCCACAGGGCATTTGTGTCAACCCTTCCAGACTTGCGGGTTCACCAGGTCCTGCGGACGTTGGCCCAGCAGGGCGCTGCGCAAATTGTCCAGGGCGCGGTTGGCCATGGCTTCACGGGTTTCATGGGTGGCCGAGCCAATATGCGGCAGGGTCACGGCATTGCTCAGCTGGAACAGCGGCGACTCGGCCAACGGCTCTTGCTCATACACATCCAGCCCGGCGCCACGGATGCGCTGGGTTTGCAGCGCTTCGATCAGCGCCGGCTCGTCGACCACCGGGCCTCGGGAGATATTGATCAGGATCGCGCTGGACTTCATCAACCCCAGCTCGCGGGTGCTGATCAGGTGGCGGGTCTTGTCGCTCAACGGCACCACCAGGCAGACGAAGTCCGCCTCGGCCAGCAGTTCATCCAGGCTGCGAAATTGTGCGCCCAGTTCCTGCTCCAGCGCCGGCTTGCGGCTGTTGCCGCTGTACAGGACCGGCATGTTGAAACCCAAGCGCCCACGCCGTGCCACGGCCGCGCCGATATTGCCCATGCCGACGATGCCCAGCGTCTTGCCATGCACATCGCAACCGAACAACGGCGCGCCCACGCTGGCTTTCCACTGGCCGGCTTTGGTCCAGGCGTCCAACTCGGCCACGCGGCGGGCGCTGCTCATCAGCAGGGCGAAGGCCAGGTCGGCGGTGCTTTCGGTGAGGACGTCGGGGGTATTGGTGAGCATGATCCCGCGCTCGTTGAAGTACGGCACGTCATAGTTGTCGTAGCCCACCGACACGCTGGACACCACTTCCAGGTTGCCCGCACCTTCCAACTGCTCGCGGCCCAGCTTGCGACCCACGCCGATCAGGCCGTGGGCGTGGGGCAGGGCTTCATTGAATTGAGCGTTGATATCGCCCAGCTTGGGGTTGGGCGCAATCACCTCGAAATCCTGTTGCAGGCGTTCGATCATTTCCGGGGTGACACGGCTGAAGGCGAGGACAGTCTTTTTCATTGCAGGCGGGCTCATCGACTACGGAAGAATGCCAAGCACGCTAACATTATTGAGTATTGTTGTGCGAATTGAGGGGGCTGTAGTGAGCGGGCTTGCCCCGCGCTGTGTGGCGAAGCCGCCCTAAAACCTAACACCTCGTTCTAACTGGAGAAATTTGGTGCTTGGGTTGGGGCGGCTTCGCCACCCAGCGCGGGGCAAGCCCGCTCACTACAATCAGTTCGCCATTCGCGCGCCGCTCAGGCTGCCACTCAACTCATACGTCACCAACTCCGCCTGGTGCGCTGCCAGAATTTCCGGCAGCGAGCCGCGCAGGTATTCCACCCAGGTTTTGATCTTCGCATCGAGGTATTGGCGCGACGGGTAGATGGCGTACAGGTTCAACTCCTGGGAGCGGTAATTGGGCATCACCCGCACCAGGGTGCCGTTGCGCAAGCCCTCGATGGCCGCATACACCGGCAGTAAGCCGATGCCCATGCCGCTGGTGATCGCGGTTTTCATCGCATCGGCCGAGTTCACCAGGAACGGCGAGGTGTTGATCGCCACGCTTTCCTGGCCTTCGGGGCCGTTGAAGGTCCACTTGTCCAGCTGGATCACCGGGCTGACCAGGCGCAGGCAGGCATGGTTGAGCAGGTCATGGGGGCGATGCGCGCAGCCCTTGGCCTTGACGTAATCCGGCGAGGCGCAGGCGATGCTGTAGGTGATGCCCAGGCGCTGCGACACGAAACCCGAGTCCGGCAGCTCGCTGGCGAGCACGATCGACACGTCATAGCCCTCGTCGAGCAAGTCCGGCACGCGGTTGGCCAGGGTCAGGTCGAAGGTCACGTCCGGGTGGGTACGGCGGTAGCGGGCGATGGCGTCAATCACGAAATGCTGGCCGATGCCAGTCATGGTGTGCACTTTCAGCTGCCCGGAAGGGCGCGCGTGGGCGTCGCTGGCTTCGGCCTCGGCTTCTTCGACGTAGGCCAGGATCTGCTCGCAGCGCAGCAAATAACGCTTTCCGGCTTCGGTCAGCGCAATGCGGCGGGTGGTGCGGTTGAGCAAGCGGGTTTGCAGATGGGCCTCAAGGTTGGAGACCGCGCGCGACACGTTGGCCGTGGTGGTATCCAGGTGCACGGCGGCGGCGGTGAAGCTGCCGGCTTCGGCCACGCAACTGAAGGCGCGCATGTTTTGCAAAGTGTCCATGGAGAGTTCTCAGGGGAGATGCCAAATTGTGACAGAAAGTTACGCCGTCCAGTGATCCCTACCAACGGATTATCGCTTGAACGGTAACAAAGATTCACAGGAATGCCAGCTTATCGTCCTCCATGCCGCCGCCTAGAATTGCGCCACCTCTCCCCGCACCCCCACCTCAGGAATTCGCAGCAGTGCCGCGTCGCATCAACAGAGAGTTGAAGGCTCTCAGTGTTTGGGCTTTATCGTTAGCAATCAGCGGCTGCATCGGAACCGGAGGAATCGCCCCCCAAGGCCAGTCCCTCAACGCCAACAACCTGGCCACCGACGAAGCGATCCAGAGTGCCGCCAAGGACGCTCATTGGCCCACCGCGCAATGGTGGCGGGCCTACGGCGACCCTCAACTCAACCGCTGGGTCGACCTCGCCACTCAAAACAACCCGAGCATGGCCATGGCCGCCGCACGCGTACGTGAAGCACGGGCGATGGCCGGCATTGCCGAGTCAGCCGAGTCGTTGCAGGTCAACAGTGACACCACCCTCAAGCGCCACAACTGGCCGAAGGATCAGTTCTACGGTCCCGGTGAATTGAGTGGCGCCAACACCTGGGACAACAATTCGTCCCTCGGCCTGAGCTATGCCCTCGATCTCTGGGGCCGCGAAAGCAATGCCTCCGAGCGTGCCGTCGACCTGGCGCATATGAGCGCCGCCGAAGCGCGCCAGGCCCAGCTCGAATTGCAGAACAACGTGGTGCGCGTTTATATCCAGCTGTCCTTGCATTACGCCAATCGCGATATCGTCGCGGCCACCCTGGCGCAACAGCAGCAGATTCTCGACCTGGCCAACAAACGCCTGAACGCCGGGATCGGCACGCACTTCGACGTCAGCCAGGCTGAAACCCCGCTGCCGGAAACCCACCGCCAACTTGACGCCCTGGACGAAGAAATTGCCCTGAGCCGTAACCAGCTGGCGGCGTTGGCGGGCAAAGGCCCGGGGGAGGGCGCGCGATTGCAACGCCCGACACTGTCTCTGGCCGCACCGCTGACATTACCCTCAAGCCTGCCCGCGCAATTGCTCGGTCAACGCCCGGATGTGGTCGCCAGCCGCTGGCAAGTTGCCGCCCAGGCGCGTGGCATCGATGTGGCCCACGCCGGCTTTTATCCCAACGTGGACCTGGTCGGCAGCCTCGGCTACGTGGCCACCGGCGGCGGCATGCTGGCGTTCCTGGCGGGCAAGAAATTCAACTACAACGTTGGCCCGGCGATCACCTTGCCGATCTTCGACGGCGGTCGCTTGCGTGCGCAACTGGGTGAGGCCAGTGCCGGATATGACATCGCGGTGGCGCGCTATAACCAAACCCTAGTGAATGCGCTCAAAGGCATCAGCGATCAATTGATCCGCCGTGAATCGATGGATAAGCAATCCTCTTTCGCCGCGCAATCGGTGGCCTCGGCGCAAAAGACCTACGACATCGCGATGATCGCCTACCAGCGCGGCCTCACCGACTACCTCAATGTGCTCAACGCCCAGACCTTGCTGTTCCGCCAGCAGCAGATCGAGCAACACGTACAGGCCGCACGCCTGACCACCCACGCCGAACTGGTGACCGCTCTTGGCGGCGGCATCAAAGCCGGCGACGACGTACCGCCAGATACCAAGATCCTCCCGAGCAAGACCCCGGCGGCGCTCGCCGTGTTTGATCACTGAGTAGGATGTGATGACCCCCTTGCCTGCACCGCTGCGCTGGCTGCATTCCCTTGAGTGGCGCCGTGGTTTTTTCGACTGGGCACGCAGCGACGGCGTGACCTGGGTGTATATCTTCAAGGTGCTGATCGCCGCGTTCCTCACGCTGTGGTTGGCCATGCGCCTGGAGCTGCCGCAACCGCGCACGGCAATGATCACCGTGTTTATCGTGATGCAACCGCAGAGCGGCCAGGTGTTTGCCAAGAGTTTCTACCGCTTCCTTGGCACCCTGACGGGGTCGGCGGTGATGGTGTTGTTGATTGCCCTGTTTGCGCAGAATACCGAACTGTTCCTCGGCGCGTTGGCGATCTGGGTCGGCGTCTGCACCGCCGGTGCGACGCGCAACCGTAACTTTCGCGCCTACGGGTTTGTACTGGCCGGCTACACGGCGGCGATGGTCGGCTTGCCGGCCCTGGCCCACCCGGACGGCGCCTTTATGGCGGCGGTGTGGCGCGTGCTGGAAATCTCCCTGGGGATATTGTGTTCCACGCTGGTCAGCGCGGCGATCCTGCCGCAAACCAGCAGCGCCGCCATGCGCAACGCCTTGTACCAACGTTTTGGCGTGTTCGCGCTGTTTGTCACCGACGGCCTGCGCGGGCGCAGTGAACGGGACGGTTTCGAGGCCAGCAACGTCCGGTTTATCGCCGAAGCGATCGGCCTGGAAGGGCTGCGCAGCCTCACCGTGTTTGAAGACCCGCACATGCGCCGGCGCAACGGTCGGCTGAGCCGCCTCAACAGCGAATTCATGAGCATCACCACGCGGTTCAACGCCTTGCACCAGTTGCTTGAACGCCTGCGAACCGATGACGCCGATCATGTGGTCGCCGCCATCAAACCCGGCCTGCAGGACCTTGCCGAAGTGCTCGATGGCTTCTCCGGTCGCGCGCTCACCAGCCCTGACGCAGCGCGCCTGGTGGCTCATCTGAGCGCCTACAAGGACGGCCTGCCGGCCAAGGTCCGCAGCCTGCGCGCGACCTTCCAGGAACAGAGCCCCAGCGAAGCCGAACAGCTGGATTTCCATACCGCCTACGAGCTGCTTTACCGCTTTGTCGATGACCTGCACAACTACGCGCAAACCCACGCCTCCCTCGCGGATCACAGCCATGCGCGCGAGCAGTGGGACGAAACCTTCATACCGAAAACCAACTGGCTGGCCTGCGCCGCCTCAGGGATTCGTGCGTCATTCATCTTGATCGTGCTCGGCAGCCATTGGGTCGCCACCGCCTGGCCCAGCGGCGCCACCATGACCCTGATCGCCGCCGCCACCGTCGGCTTGTCCGCCGCCACACCGAACCCCAAGCGCATGGCATTCCAGATGGCGTGCGGCACCTTGATCGGCGCGCTGGTGGGTTTTGTCGAAATGTTCTTCGTATTTCCCTTGATCGACGGCTTCCCGCTGCTCTGCGTGATGCTCGCCCCGGTGATCATCTTTGGGGCCTTCCTCGCTTCACGCCCGCAATACGCGGGTGTGGGCGTGGGCCTGCTGATCTTCTTCAGCACCGGCTCGGTGCCGGACAACCTCACGGTCTACAACCCCTACACCTTTATCAACGACTACATCGCCATGGTCATCGGCATGCTGGTGTGCGCGGCGGCGGGGGCGATCATCCTGCCGCCCAACAGCCGCTGGCTGTGGCGCCGCCTGGAGCAGGACCTGCGTGAGCAAGTGGTGTACGCGATCAGCGGCAAGCTCAAGGGCCTGGCCTCGAGTTTCGAAAGCCGCACCCGCGACCTGCTGCACCAGGCCTACGGCCTCGCCGTCGGCCAGCCACACGTGCAGCGCGACCTGCTGCGCTGGATGTTCGTGGTGCTGGAAGTCGGCCACGCGATCATCGAGTTGCGCAAGGAACAGGCGATTTTGCCGGTGCACCCGGCGTACGCCGAATCCCAGCCCTGGCGCCAGGCGATCCGCGTGATGGGCCGCTCGCTGGTGCGCTTGTTCCTGCAACCCAGCGCGAGCAACCTGGAGCGTGGCCTGATCGCTGTGGACCACGCGATCAGCCGCGTGCAGGCCACCGACGAACCCTTCGCCCCGCACTTCGATACCTCGGCGCTGCGGCGGGTGAAAAGCTACCTGCATTTTATCCGCACCTCATTGCTGGACCCGCAATCGCCGCTCGCTGCCCTCAAAGGATCCCCGAATGCCCCGTGAAATCGCCTTCCACGGCGTGTACATGCCGACCATCACCCTGATGTTCCTCATCGCGGCCGTGCTGGCCTGGGCGCTGGATCGCTTCCTGGCCGGGTTCGACCTGTACCGTTTTTTCTGGCACCCGGCGTTGCTGCGCCTGAGCCTGTTCGTTTGCCTGTTTGGCGCCCTGGCGCTGACCGTCTACCGTTGAGAATGCCCCGATGAAAAAGTTTTTCAGCCTGCTCGCGACCTTGCTGGTACTGGCCTTGGCGATCTGGATTGGCCGCACGCTGTGGGTGCATTACATGGAGACCCCGTGGACCCGCGACGGCCGCGTGCGTGCGGACATCATCAACGTGGCGGCTGACGTTACGGGTGAAGTGGTCGACGTGCCGGTGCGTGACAACCAGTTGGTGAAAAAGGGCGACTTGCTGATGCAGATCGACCCCGAGCACTACCGCATCGCAGTCAAGCAGGCGCAATCGTTGGTGGCTTCGCGCAAGGCCACTTGGGAAATGCGCAAGGTCAACGCCCACCGCCGCGCCGACCTCGATGCGCTGGTGATCTCCAAGGAAAACCGCGAAGACGCCAGCAACATCGCCGATTCGGCCTTGGCAGATTACCAGCACGCTCTGGCGCAATTGGAAGCGGCCGAACTCAACCTGAAACGCACTCAAGTCGTCGCGGCGGTCGATGGTTATGTCACCAACCTGAATGTGCATCGCGGCGACTACGCGCGCATCGGCGAAGCCAAGATGGCCGTTGTCGATATGAACTCGTTCTGGGTTTACGGGTTCTTCGAAGAAACCAAGCTGCCTCACGTTAAAGTCGGTGATAAGGCCGACATGCAACTGATGAGCGGCGAGACGCTGAAGGGGCACGTGGAGAGCATTTCACGCGGCATCTATGACCGCGACAACCCCGAAAGCCGCGAGCTGATTGCCGATGTGAACCCCACCTTCAACTGGGTGCGTTTGGCGCAGCGGGTCCCAGTGCGCATTCATATCGATGAAGTGCCGGAGGGGGTGTTGTTGGCGGCGGGGATTACTTGCACGGTGATTGTTGATCAAACACGCAACTAAAATGTGGGAGCGGGCTTGCTCGCGAATACGGTGTGACAGTCACCTAATCCATCGACTGACCCAACGCCTTCGCGAGCAAGCCCGCTCCCACATTTATCGACCCTGTCAGGCTTTGATAAAGGTCTCATGCAGGTGACGCCACAACAGCGCGCCACTGGCCTGCTTCTCGAACACCACCGTGGCGCGGCGGTCCGTCTGCGTGCCGCTGTCATCCACCTGATGTTCACGATAAGTCACCGTGGCGCCACGCGCATGCCGGTCAATCCCGGTCATCTCGCTCAACGTGATCTTCAACCCCGGACGCATGCCGCCCAAACGCGTGAACAGGGCGTTGACCCCGGCGGTATTGACCCGTGTGCCGGTCGCCGGGGCAACCATGCTGAATTCCGGAGAGAAGCGCGCGAGCAAGTTCTGCAAGGTGCCCTCTGGCGCAACCCCGGCAAACCATTGCTCGATCTCGACGTGGGTCTGGATCACTTCTTCAAAAAAGTCGCTGTAATCAATCATCGGTGAGGCTCGCTGGCAGGGTGGAGCAATGCGCGCACTCGGGACGTGTCCAGGCGCAGCACTGCAAAAAGAGGCAGCAGGGTCAGGGCTGCTGCCATCGTGAAGGTAATGGCGAAAGAATCCAAGGCCGACAACAATCCACTCAGCAGCGCGGCGCCCAGGCAGAAGCTCACTTGCCGATTGATGTTCCACAAGGCGCTGGCGTGGCACATGCGTTCGGCGGGGATATCGAGAAAAGCCAGGGTTTGCGCGGTGCTGCTGCACAGGCTGCCGCCCAAACCCATCAACAGATAGGCCGGGATAATCAGCGCAGGCTCGTTCAGCAACAGAATGCCGATGCATTGCAGCGCCATGCCCGCCAGCAACAACGGCTTCGGCCCGCAACGGTTGAAGAGCTTTTTGCTGAGGTAAATTGCGACTGCCGAGGCCAGCGCCCAGGGCAGCATCAGCGCACCGGTGTGCGTGGCGTCATAGCCGAGGCCGCGCAGGTAGAGGATGGCGATCAGGCTGGTGCCGATAAAGACGCCGGGAATGCACAGATAGATCAGCATGGCGACCCGCAACATCGGGCTGCCGATCTGTTTGAAAATACTGCTCACGTCCAGGCCCGGCCTTACAGTTGTGGGCGCGTCGGGTTTTATCCACAGCAGGGCCAGCAGCAGTGTGATCAGCGCCAGCGGCAGGTTGGCGTAGAAGATCCAGCGCCATGACAGGCTGTCGACAATCAAACCGCCCAACGCTGGGGACAACGCGGGCACCAACAACGCCACTGACATCACCCGCGCCGTCAGTTGGCTGCGCTCAGCGGCAGGGAAGTGCCGGTAAGCCATGGCCTGCCCAACGGGAATCAGCAGGCCACCGCCCAGCCCTTGCAGGCCGCGCCAGCCGATCAGCGTTTCAATCGAACTCGCCTGGCCCACCATCACCGAGGCTCCGGCGAACAACAGCAGGCTGGCGGCGATCAAGGCTCTTTCTCCCATCATCGCGGCCAGCCAGACGCTGAGCGGAATGATCACCGTCAGGCCGAGCATGTAGGCGTTGCTGATCCACGCCAGTTGCGTGACCGAGGCCTGCAGGTCGCGGGCGATATCCGGGTAGGCGACCGTGGCGACAAACATATTCACCAAGTCCAGGGCGAAGCCTAGCAAAAAGATCCAGGCGACTTTCGAGCGGTAGGTCATGGGCGCAATCCTGCGAATGAAGCGGGCAGGGTAGGAGGGATGCAGTGTTTGGTATACGTCGGTTTGCCTGTTAGTTTGTCAAAAATATTTTGACAAAGGAGCGCGCTGCCGATGGTCAGCCTGGACCGATTCGACACCTTCAAGGCCGTGGTCGAGGCCGGCTCGCTGACGGCTGCGGCTGATTTGCTGGGGCAGACCCGCGCCGTGGTCAGCTTCAACCTCAAACGCCTGGAAGCCGAGTTGGGCGTGACCCTGTTGACCCGCAACACCCGCCAATTGGCGCTGACCGATGCCGGCGAACGCTTCTACCTGCGCTGTACGCGCATGCTCGAAGAGGCGCGGCTGGCGGTGGAAGAGGCGCGCTCGGAGCATGCCCAGCTCAAAGGTTCGTTGCGCATTACCACCACCGTGGAATACGCGTTGGCCGTGGTCGTTCCGGCTATCGAAGCTTTCCGCCGCTTGCATCCGGACTTGAATATTCACTTATCCACCTCCTCGACCCATGCAGATTTGATCTCCGAGCGTTTTGACGTGGCGATCCGCCTGGGACGTTTGCTGGATTCCAACCTGCGCGCGGTGCAGTTGTCGACGTTCGAGGTGTTTGCCGTGGCGGCGCCAGCGTTAGCAGGGGTTAGCACCCTGGATGAATTGGAGCAGATGCCCAGGTTGGGCCATGGGCGGCTGACCGAATTGACGGTGACCGACTCGGTGGGCGTCGAGCATCAATACCGCACGGGGCACACCACCCTCGTGGTTGACAGCGCCGCAGTCCTGCAAGCCTTCGCCGTGCGCGGGCATGGCGTGGCGGTGTTGCCCCAATGGCTGGTCAAAGACGATCTGGACGCCGGCAGGTTGGTGCGCCTGTTGCCGGACCATCGCTTCGCCCCGCAAGGGGTCTACGCACTGTATCCGGACACTCGGCATTTGCCGCTGAAGGTGCGGGCGTTTATTGATTTCATGAAGAGCTAAAGCGAGCCGGCGAGCCCGAAGCGCTTCTTGAGTACCTTCTCCAGCAACCCCTTGGGCAGTAACGCCGCCATCAACGGCAATGCCCGGCTGCCATTGCCCGAACGCAGCAGGCGTGGCGGTAGATCTTGTTGCACAGCCTTCAGCACATCCGCCGCAAACACGCTGGCCGGTGTGGGTTTGTCCTGGGAGGCCTGGCTGCGCGCACGGATGCCGTCGCGCAACGGCCACCAAGGGGATTGCTCATTGATCAACAACTCGGCCTGGGCCCCGGCGTTTTTCGCGAAGTGGGTGTTGATGGCGCCGGGTTGCACTTCCATCACGCGCACGCCAAACGGCGCCAGTTCCATGCGCAGTGCATCGCTCAAGGCATGTACGGCGGCTTTTGACGCGCAGTAGGCGCCGGCAAACGGCGTGACCAGCACACCGGAAACACTGCCGATATTCACCACCAGGCCTTTACTGCGCCGCAGGGCCGGAAACAACGCTTGGGTCACACCCACGATAGAGAACACGTTGGTCTCGAATTGGCGCTGCATGGCTTCGGTGCCGCCGTCGAGTAACGGACCCATGGCGCCATAACCGGCGTTGTTGACCAGCACATCCAATTCGCCCAATTGTTCGGCCAGGCGCTGCAAGGCGGCGCTGTCGTTGACGTCCAGTTCGACGGCATTAAACCCGGCGGCGGAAAGGGCGGCGACGTCTTCCGGGCGGCGGGCGCTGGCCCACACCGTGTAGCCGGCGGTTTTGAAGGCATCCGCCAGGGCACGGCCGATGCCGCTTGAACATCCGGTGATGAGTACGTTGGGCATGGGTCAGTCCTTTGTCAGTCCGAGAAACTGCCTTGCAGGTGCTCGGCACGAAATTCGAGGGTTTGCGGGCGGTAGCCGGCGCGTAGAGGCGGTGTGGGCAGGCAATCGTCCCAGGTGGCGCCGGCCTGCAACTCACCCGGTCCGCGATAGCGCGGGGCGGCGTAGACATTGTCGGCGAGGTTGACCGTGTCGCCCGGCGCATAGGCGGCGACGCGCCACCGCAGCTCGGTGAGGGGCACGTCGTTGCCGTTGTTCAGGGTCAGTTTGAGCGGCCGGTCGGCCGGGCATTCTGCGGCGGCATAGGTGATGCGCAGTTCCAGTCGGGCTAATTGAGAGGCTTCGCGGTTGTCCAGCCATACCACCCAAACGGCGACCAGACCCAGGCCAACGGCGGCGGCCAGCGACACCGGCAAGGCCTTGGCCGGATAGCGCAGCAACAGGATCAACCAGGTGATGATCAATAGGACGCCGAAGAACATGATGACAACCTCATAAGCAGATAAAACATCCTACCTGCGGGGTGGCCTCGGTGCCTATCGCGGGTAGCGGTTTTCGTTTACAGGGAACCTGATAACTCATTTTCTCCACAGAGCCAGCATAGGGAAATGCCAACTACCCAGGAGGGTTATCAACCGCAGTCTGATTAAGTGAGAAAAACTATGATTGCAGCAGCCCTTCTTGCGCCGGCCGTCACCTCCGCCCTGGCGTCGGCGGTGACCTCTCTCATCACGGCTCAGCGAGCACCAGCGCCGAATACGGCTGGAGCGTCCAGGCAAACGAACGAAGAGCCGGGTTCACGCCCGTCTGGTCGTATGCAGAATCAGAAGCTTACAAACTTGGGGCAAACCTTGCTGCAAGCGCCTTCAGCAGATCTGCGCAACAGCGGTATGAACGCCAGGCACGCCAAGGGATTTGGTATTGCCATGGGCGGCATGGCAACCCAGGAGGCTGGGCAAACACTGGTCACCAGCGGTGGGACGTTGTCCAAAGTCCTCGGCGCCGCGATGATCGTGGGAGGCAAGGTTGCCCAAGAGTATGGTGCCGACACATTCGATCGCGCCAGTCGTAGGTAACGGCAATCAAAACCCAGGATTGCGTCTGTTCAGCAGCCGCAAAGCACGACCTGGGTGTGTGGGCATTTCCTTTGATACGGGAACCGGTTTCGAGCTTTTTCCCACAGAGTTTGAGCACGGAGTTGCGCGCTAAGCCATGAAGGAACTCAACCGTAGACTTACGAAGTGAGATGTTCTATGACCGTATCAAATACCCTCGCCCCTGTACCGACGCCTTTGTCTCGCTGGCATCCACGCCAGCGCCTGCGGTGTTGGGAACACCCAATCAAGTGCCCAAGCAAGAGGTCAGCTCGAACGGGTTACCGCGTATGCAAAACCTGGGGCTTACGAATCTGCGCCAGACACTCATGCAAGGCATCAGCAATCGCGTCAATTCGCAGTTTTCAACGGCGCTTCACGTTAAAGATGATTCGAATAAGGGTAAGGTCGCCGGGGTCGCCATAACGGTGGCAGGTGCGGCGATGCAGGGGGTTGGCGCGAGAGTTGCGACCAATGGTGGCGCAGGTGCGAAAGTTTTCGGGGGGGCTATGGTCTGGGGCGGCAGGACTATGGAGGAATATGGCAAGAAAAAATATGACATTGCGGGCACCAGCACTAACAATACGGGCAATTACAATGCCTATTCCCCGAGTAACTGGGGCGGTCGCGCATAGGCTTGAACGGCCTGTGAACTAAAAAGCCCCCGCCCAACCGGCTGCGGATAGGGGACGCAGTCGGCTGGACGGGGGCTTCTTGTACGACTGTTTTACTGCGCGATAGTTTTCACCGACACGCCACGTTCAACTGGCGTCGAGCGGCCGTAGATATCTTCAAATCGCTCGATATCGTCTTCGCCCAAGTAGCTGCCCGATTGTACTTCGATGATCTCCAACGGGATCTTGCCTGGGTTACGCAGGCGGTGCACCGAAGCGATCGGGATGTAGGTGGACTGGTTTTCGGTGAGCAGGAACACGTTCTCGTCACAGGTCACTTCGGCCGTGCCGCTGACCACGATCCAGTGTTCGGCGCGGTGGTGGTGCATTTGCAGCGACAGGCACGCGCCCGGCTTGACCGAAATGTGTTTGACTTGGAAGCGGCCGCCCATGTCCACCGAGTCGTAGGAGCCCCACGGGCGATAGACTTCACAGTGGTTCTGGGTTTCAGTGCGGCCCTGGTCGTTCAGGGTGTTGACCATCTGCTTGACGCCCTGGACCTTGTCCTTGTGGGCAATCATCATCGCGTCCTTGGTTTCAACGACCACGATGTTGTCCAGTCCGATCACCGACACCAGTTTGCCGTTGCCGTGGATCATGCAGTTGCGGCTGTCCTGGATCACCACGTCGCCTTTGCTGACGTTACCGTGGACGTCTTTGTCGTTGACAGCCCACAGCGACGCCCAGCAACCCACGTCGCTCCAGCCGGCGCTCAGCGGAACCACGCAGGCGCGCTGGGTTTTTTCCATCACAGCGTAGTCGATGGAGTTGTCCGGGCAGCAGGCGAAGGTGGCTTCGTCGAAGGACACGGTGTCGGCATCTTGCTCGCTGCGTTCCAGGGTCAGCACGCAGGTGTCGTAGATGTCCGGATCGTGCTTTTTCAGCTCTTCGAGGAAGCGGCTGGCGCGGAACAGGAACATGCCGCTGTTCCAGAAGTAACCGCCGCTTTTGACGAACTCGACGGCACGTTTTTCATCGGGCTTTTCCACGAACTGTTGCACGCGGCTCACGCCTTCGGGCAGCAGCGAATCAGCCGTGGACTTGATGTAGCCATAACCGGTTTCCGGACGGGTCGCCGGCACGCCGAACAACACCATCTCACCACGCTCGGCGGCTACGGTAGCCAGGGCCAGTGCACGTTGCAGGGCTTTCTGGTCGTCGATCACGTGGTCGGCCGGCAGCACCAGCATCAGCTCGTCGCGGCCTTCGTTGACCAGCATCATCGCGGTGAGGGCCACGGCCGGCGCCGTGTTGCGGCCGAACGGTTCCATCAGGATGCGCTGGCATTCCAGCTTACGGGTCGCCAGTTGTTCGTTGACGATAAAGCGATGGTCCTTGTTGCAGACCACGATCGGGGCGTCCATGCCTTCGAACACCAGGCGTTCCAGGGTTTGCTGGAACAGCGTGTGTTCGCCGGTCAGGGCCAGGAATTGTTTAGGAAACTGTTTACGGGAAAGCGGCCAAAGACGTGAGCCGCTACCACCGGAAAGGATTACTGGGATCATGTGTTTCTCCTTGAATCAATTTGGGTCAGAGCTACGAAGGTTTGTCGTTTCACTCTTGTTTTTGTCTCGGTCCCTGTGGGAGCGGGCTTGCTCGCGAAGGCATCACCTCGGTGCATCTGACAAACCGAGTCGTGTGCATCGCGGGTAAGCCCGGCTTCCACAGGGAAATAATTAGCGGGTCGACACGGGGCGTTTCACCCAGACTGGCGACAGGCTCGAACCGGAACCCGTGACGTACAGCACGGCGGCTTCACCGCGCTCCAGCGCCACTGGCTTCAGGTCGCTGACTTTCTTGTCGCCGTCATACAAGGCCAGGCTCACTTTCACCGGGTTGATTTCGCGCTCGCCACGGCCTTTGGCAGCCACGGACTTGACCACGTCGGTCTTGCCGTCAGCGGTTTTCAGGGTCAGGGCCTTGTCGCTGAGGTTCTGCACGCGCACCAGGGACTTCTGCTTATTCTTGAACGGTGGTTCTTCGATCAGCTGTGGCTGGCCGCTGCCGTTGTTGACCAGGGTGTAGTAGTGGTCTGCGGCGAGTTTGACCGGCACGGTCTGGCTGCCTACCTTCGCGCTGTAGTCACCGCCCGGCATGAAGCTGAAATCGCTGCTCGCCAGTGGCGCGACTTCGCTCAGGTTGGTGCTGCCAACGGTGGCGCTGACTTCTTGATTTGAGGCGTTGTAGACGCGCACGAAGCTCGAACCTTTCGGTGCGACGGGGCCGTACAAGGCAGCATCACCGGCGAAGGCCGACATCGAAGCGATGCTCATGCCAGCGGCGAGGGCCAAGGTTTTGGCGAGACGACGCGGAGTAGTAGTGAAAGTCATGTGAGTTACCTCTCTTTCAGTTTTGCGCCCGGTCGGGCGTCTCGGATTTTGGGTTTTTAGCTGGGGTGTTCAGTGCCATGTTCTGTTGGCGCGTACCGGCTTGTTTAAGTTGCGCAACCCACTTGGGGTCGGCATCGCCGATTTCGTTGTTCACGGGCAGATAACGTTCAGGAAACTCCCAGATCAGCACCTGTGGCGGGCTGTTCTTGAAGTCATCGCTTTTGAGGTAGCTGAGCATTGGCAGGATCGGGCCGTGGCCGTCTTCGGCGTAGCTGACTACGTCGCTGCCCAGGGCTTGCTTGAGGGCGCCGACGAAGTTCCAGTTGGGGTTGGCGCTGTAGCTGGTGCCCACCAGTGCCACCGGGGTTTCGCTGTCGCTGAACAGCGCGTCGTCACCTTTGGTTTCGGCCAGGTGCGTGACGCGTTTTTCCAGCGGCTCTTTAGGTGGCATCAGGTTTTCGAACAGCGGGTCCAGAGGCAGGAACAGGCGCAGGTCGCCTTTGTGCGGCTCGGTTTTCTCTGCTTCGGTGACAAAGCGCTGTGGCTCGCCGCTCAGCGGGGTCTTTTCGGTAATCGTCTTAGCCAACTGCTTGGCGGCAATTTCAGCACCGTCCGGCGTCCAGTGCGTGTCGGTGCGCAGGAACACTTGCTTGCCAGCGAGCTTGGCCTGTTGCAGTGGGCCAAGCAGGTCGGGGGCGATGATCTTGTCGGCGGCGACACGGGCGTGGAAGTCCTGGTACAGGTTGGCGTGGATGCTGGCCGGTTTCACTTCACCCAGGTGTTCCGGGTACAGGCGCACCTTGGCCGGCACGATCGCCATCACCAGCTGAATGCCCTGCGCCTTAAGCTTCTGGCGTACGCCTTCGACCAGCGCGTAGTTGCCTTCAAGGTTCTGGTCTTCGTTGACGGCGGGGTTGAACTCCTCGTCGCTGTACAACCAGTGATCGCGACCCAGTACCACGCCAGGGCGACCTTCATTGAACAGCTTATAATCCAGCGCTGCCCACAGGTTGGTGCCCAGGCGTTTGATCGGGAACTCTTCGTCGTAGTGCGTCTCGACAGCCTTGGTCCAACGGCCGTTGAGCACGGTTGCGTCGGCATTGGTGCTGAAACCGAAGAAACTGCGCAGTGACCAGGCACCCAGGGCCAGCAGCACCACCAGGAACAGGCCGATATAGAGGACGCGTAATGAACGGGTCATGGTCGGCTCCCTCAGAATTGGAAGTAAAGGAACGGCGAGAAACTCTGCGCCGACAATTTAAGAATCGACGCCACGAACAGCAGCAGCACCGCAGCGCGCATGGCGTAGCGTGGCCAGTCAGCGGTCCAGTAGGCCGGTTGCACGGCGGCATCTTGGCCCACGGTGAAGCCGGGCTCGTGGATGCTGCCAGGGTTGTCGCCCGGTACGGCCTTGATCAGGCTCGGGTCGGCTGGCTTGGTCTTCTCGGTTTTCTCGGCAGGGCGATTGGTGTAGAAGTCGCGCAGGCCAAAAAACGCCAGGGTTGCATAGGCCACCACCAGGGTTGCTACTTGCAGGCCGGTGAGGTTGGCGCGGTTGAGTTCCGACAGCGACCACTCGCCAAAGCTGAACATCGCACCGTACATACGGCCGGCGACGTGCAGGTTTTCGGCGCGGAAGATCACCCAGCCCATCACCACCAGCAGGAAGGTAAAGGCCCACCGTACGGGGTTGAAGCTGCGCGGCGAGGTGTTGAGGCCGATGGCTTTTTCAATCGCTAGCCACATGCCGTGCCAGGCACCCCACACGATGTAGGTGATGTTCGCACCGTGCCACAGGCCACCGAGCAACATGGTCAGGAACAGGTTGCGGTAGGTGGTCAGCGTGCCTTTACGGTTGCCGCCCAGGGTGATGTACAGGTAGTCACGCAGCCAGGTGGAGAGGCTGATGTGCCAGCGACGCCAGAACTCGGTGATCGACTGGCTGATGTACGGCTGCTTGAAGTTTTCCATGAAGCGGAAACCCATCATCAAGCCCAAGCCAATCGCCATGTCGCTGTAGCCGGAGAAGTCGAAGTACAGCTGTGCGGTGTAGGCCAGCGCGCCGAGCCAGGCATCGCCCGTTGTCGGGTTTTGCAGGGCGAAGCAATGGTCGGCCACCACCGCCAGGGTGTCGGCGATGAAGACCTTCTTGATGAACCCCTGCATGAACCGCGTGCAGCCCTCGGAGAACTTGTCGAGGGTGTGGGTGCGGTTGTTGAACTGGTCGGCCAGGTCGCGAAAACGCAACACAGGTCCGGCAATCAAGTGCGGGAAGATCGCCACGAACGCTGCAAAGTCGATGAGGTTGCGCGTGGCGGGGGTGTCGCCACGGTACACGTCGATGATGTAGCTGATGGACTCGAAGATGTAGAACGAGATACCGATCGGCAACAACACGTGGGTCAGGATAAACGGCTCCAGGCCCGCCGACTTCATCATCACATTGATGCTGTCGACGCCGAAGTTGGCGTACTTGAAGTAGCCGAGGATGCACAGGTCGACCACCACGCCCAGCAGCAGCCAGCGCTGGGCCGGCTTGGTGCGCACGCCTGCCGCACCGACCTTGAGGCCGATCCAGTAGTTCCACAGCGTCACCGCGGCGAACAGCGCCAGGAAGTCCACTCGCCACCAGGCGTAGAACACGTAGCTGGCCAGCAGCAGCAGCAGGTTGCGATAGCGTTGCCCGCTCAAATAGTACAAGCCGAGAAAGATCGGCAAGAACAGAAACAGGAACACATTGGACGAGAAAACCATCCCGATCTCTCCATGTTTAACCAACAGTCAAGGGCCAGAGCCCCCCCAAACCCCCCCACGATTTCGCGAGGGGGCGGTACTACATTCCTACTGACGAAACCGGTTCAAACTGTGGGAGCGGGCTCCCACATTTGAAGTGCGTTTCGTCAGCTACCTTTGTTGCCCTTTTCATGCGTCGGGTCGTACACCTTGGTCAGGTCACCCCCGAGGCGGAACGTCTTGAATGGCTGCATCCCGTGTTTGCGCTCGATCACATCCGGCGCGCAGGTGTAGAGGGTGCAGAACGGCTCAAGCCAGGCATATTTCATGTCTTCCTTGAGGTCCTTCATGTCTTGCTCTTTGCCATTCTTCTGTTCGAAGATTTCCGGGTCTTTCACCCCGGCCAGCACTTTGTCGCCCAGGCGCTTGAGCGCGCTGTTGTTTTCCTGGCGCAGATCAACACCGTTGACCAGGGCAAAACTGGCGATCATCGACAGCGGCGGCAGGGCGTAGTTGTGGTACGACAAGGCGCGTTGCTGGCGCTTCAATTCGTTCGGCAAGAAGCCCTGGTCATCGACCTGGTTCACGCCGACCTTGTATTCCTTCACCGCCCAATCAAACAGGTCGCGGCGGTTGGTGGCGACGGACGTTGCCATCACCGACCAGGCGGCCCAGTAGGAGTGGTTGTTGGTTTTCTCCAGCGGCAGGTTGTCCCAGTCGCTTACTACCTGATCGGCCAGTTTGTTGAACCAGGCTTCGATGATTTGCGATTCCTGCTGGTGGTTGGCCAACGGGTGCGAATCGGAGAACTTCAGGCGTACATAGGCCGACGCCATGCTGCCCAGCGCCCATTTGCGCATGGACTTGCCGGTGTGGTTGAAGTCCTTGGACATCAACGCATCCGCCTTGGCCCAGCTCGTGAGCCAGTTGAGGGTGCATTCCAGCTGCTCCGGACGACCGTCGCGCATGAACTGCATCACGCGCTTGCTGGTGTCTTTTTCCAGCTTGGTGATATCAGCGGTGCTGTCGCGGAAGGCTTTTTCGGATTGCACATTCAGCGTGGAACGCGCCTTGTCCGAACCTTCGTACTTGCTGCGAAATTGCAGCGAGCCGGTGTACGGCGCCGGCATGGCGTCGCAGTCATTCTTGAAGTCGCCGGTCTTGAAGGCTTCAATCGGTGCGAAATAACCCTGGGGCGGACGCAGTGGCGCGGCGGCGTTAACGGAGCCGGCGAACATCGCCAGGCCGAGTAACGTAGGGATCAATAACTTCTGCATAGGTAACCTCATTGCCCGAGTGATGCGGTTTTTTGACCGCTGCTTGGGAATACGTTGCGTGTGCAAATTTTCGCTTCAACCTTTTGCGCGGCAGCGCCCGCTTCGGGACCCTGCACTTCCACGGCCAGCAAGTTCTGCGAGGCCCAGTCTTCATCGGTGCGCAGTTCAAAGGCGAAACGCCCGTCTGTATCGGATGTTTCGGGTTTCTCGATCTTGATGTCCTCGTGGCGCCCGTTCATGTACCAGAGGGTGGCTTGCAAGGTTTTCACCGATGGATCGGCGAAGCGGATATCAACCTGGTGGTTGGCGTTGCGCAGGTCTTTGTTCGAACTGTTAACCAGCAATTCGTTCTTGCCGGGTTTCAATGTCGTGCTGGCCGTCATCTGTGCGGTCTTGCCTTCGCAGCCGTTGTCGAGCAGGGACATCATCTGGCGATAGATGGTCTCCTGGTCGAGGCGATACAGCGGCGAGAACTCCCAGATCAGAATCTTTGGCGGCGACTTCTGGAATTCGTCGCTGCCCAGGTACTGGATCATCGAACCTTCCAGACCGCCGCCAGGGAAGGCGACGTTGAGGATATCGGCACCGATTTCCTGCTCGAGGAAACCGGCGAAGTTGTAGTTCTTGCCACTGTGGCTGGTGCCCACGAGGGTGATCTGCGGGTTGCCCGAGTCGCCGAACAGGTCGCCATCACCGGCTTCGCCTTTGGGCTCGGTGGTGAACTGGTCCATGTACTGGATCGCGTAGCTCGTGCCGCACAGCTGGCCGGCCATGTTGTGCAGGGTGCCGGTCTTGCCCATGCGCCCGGAACGCTTGGTTTCGAATTCGCGCTTGGGAATGTCGGCAAACTCAGGCATTGCACGCACTTTGGCACCGACGATTTTCGCCGTGCGCTGGGCGCCGTAGGGCGTCCAGTGCTGGTCGCCACGGAAGTAGAAATCGTGGGCCGGCAGTTCATCCGGAAGCTGTTCGTTGGTCAACGGCGACAGGTCCGGCACCACGTAGCCCATCTTGGCGAAACGGCCGAGCATGGTCTTGTAGTTGCCCAGTGCCTTGTCGAAATCGAACTTGGCTTTCTCTTCCGGGTTGAGTTTATTGCGGTTCACCAGGCCACGGGTGGGCTGGTAAACCACAACCAATTCAACGCCCTTGGCCTTGAACGCATCGTGCAGCTGTTGCATGCGCTTGTAGCCGGAAGGCGTGGTGTCGAACTCGGTACGCAGGTCTTCCTGGGTACGGAACAGCCAGTCGCCCTGGGCTTGTACCAAGGTGGTGAAGTTCTGCTGGTAGCGCGTGGTGTAGTTGCTCGCATCATGCGCCGCCGGGCACAGGCTGCAGCACGGTTCGGCGGTGAAGGTCGGCGCCTTGATTTCGTCGGCGCGCACGCCCTGGCTGGCCGCAAGCAGGCCGAGGGTCAGACCCGAGAGGCTGAGCAGTTTGATCATGTGTGGGTGCATAAGGGTCATCCTCAGTCCTGCATTTCGGTCTGGCGTTCGACAGGGTCGATCAGCACGGCTTTCTGCTGGCGTACCAGCAGGTCGAGAATTTCTTCCTGGCGCTCGCCAAGAATGCCGGAGAAGCTGATGCCGCTGGATTTGGTCGGCGCCAGCATCGACACGCGGTACAACTCGACACTCAACGGCGAATCGATGGACAGCGGTCCGCTGCCGTTACCCGCCAGCTCTCCGCCGACCACGATCAGCGAAACTTTGGCGTCGAACGGGTCGAGGGCGATGTCACGGTCGGTGTCGGTCAAATCCTTGATGTGGCCGTAAAGCCCCGTCAGGCCGTTGGCCATCGAGGTGTTTTCGTACAGCTTGATGTTCACGCTGTTACGCACGCGGATACCGTGGCGACGGTTGGCAATCACTTTATTGCCCCACAGCAGGTTGTCACCGCTCTCATAGAGCGTGATGCCGTCGGTGTGGTTGCGGTAGAACTCGTTGTCAGCCACGTAGTTGTTGACGCTGTTACGGTCGAGCACCAGGCCGGAGAGCTTGTTGTCGTAGCTGCGGTTGTTGAAGATGAAGCTGTCGTTCACTTCCCGGGAAATGATGATGCCGTGCTTCTTCTTGGTGCCGTAGACGGTGTTGTCCGCGATGATCAGGCCGTGGGAACGGTCATGAGGGTCAATGCCGTAGACGATGTTGTCTTTGTAGGTATTGCCCTTGATCACAAAGCCCGTGGTCTCGTAGCAGTAGAAGCCGTACCACATGTCCGAGAACTCGGAATCAATGATCCAGCCGGTCGGCTCAGGGCGCTTGAGTACCTTGGCCATATTCGGCGTGTACTGGGAAATACTCACCCCGTACGACTTACTGTTGGCGTAGCCGAAGCTCGCCATCTTGGTATTGGCGATGTACGTCTCGGTGCCGCCCCAAGCCAGCAGGAACGGGCGAAATTCCTTGGGCGACTTGAACAGCGCCGGGCCGTTGGCTTTTTCGCTCCAGCCGGTGACTTTGGTGTCACTCACAAACAGCTGGCCATCGTTGATCAGGAACGAACCGGCTTCCTGGGACAAACGCAACTCCTGGGTCTTCTTGTCGATTTCCAGGATGCCTTTGCGCCCGACCACGATCGGCAACTTGGCCAGGAACACGCCCGGCGAGGTTTCGCTCAGGTACTGCTTGGGCACCTTGCCCAGCAGGTCCTTGAGGTTCATGTAGCCGTCATCGACAAAGATCGCCTGGGGAATGCCGTGCTGGCGCACCACCCATTCGGCCATCTTGTTGTCACCGCCAATGAAGTCCTTGAGGGCGTCTTCCTGCATCATGCGACGGATGCTGATCTTGCCCGCTTTGCCACGCACGATCTTCTTTTGCATCGCTGCAGCGGTGTAGCCCGAAAGATCCGGCAGGGCCGGCTTGGCCATTTCCAGCGGCGCGGTCGGCGGGCTGGAAATAGTGTAGGTCTTGGCCTGTTGCAGTTCTTTGGCGATGGTCGGCGCCTTGACCTGCTGCGCGGTATCGGCGAAGGCTGTGGCGCTGGCCATCAGCATCGCGGTCACCAGCAAGCGTTGAGGAATCATTGCGCAGGCTCCCATCAGAACTTCCAAATCACGTCGACAAAGGCGCGATGCATGTACGAATCGACCTGGCTGCCATAGGCGTCACCCGGTTTGAACACACCGGCACGGAAGCGCACCAGGGCCGACGGTTCGTCGATCGACTGGCTGAGCGCGGCCGGCAGCAAGCCGGTCTTGAAGTACTTGGTAACGACCAGGTCCATCTCCTGGCCCAGGTCTTTCTTGCCGTCTTCAAGCGGCAGGGAAGTGCTGGACAGGATCGCGCCGGTCACATCGTCGGTGTTGTTCTGCACGGCATCGATGCCGTTGCTGCCCACCGGCTTGTTACCGTCGACACGCCAGAACTTGTGGTACACCAAGCTGGCGTCGTAGTCCTCGCGCAACTGCCAGGAACCGAAGAGGCTCATGGACTGCATGTTGTTCATTTCGCCACGGAAGGCTTCGCCGAAGCGGTGCACGCGGGACTGGGTGCCGGTCCAGTTCGAACGGTTGCTTTGCAGGCCGTTCTGTTCGTACTCGGCGCTGGCGCGGGCGTAGGCAGCACCCACTTGCCACTGCGGGTCGAGGCGCAGGCGGATACCCAAGTCGGTAGCCCAACCATTCACGTCATCGCTGCGCTTGGCCTGGTCGGGGCGGGTGCCGTCGGCCTTCAAAGCGTTGACCGTGTCACGGTCGCCCTGCATGCCGGTGATGCTCGCCCAATAGTTGACGGTGTTGGTGTTGCGCCAGTTATAGGCGTCGCTGTTGGCTTCGATGCCGAGCCAGGTCAGGTCGCCGTTCTCGCGCTTGTCCAGCGAGTCGGTCGGCTGGCCCGGTTCCGGGTAATCGAGCTTGCCGTTGTCATGGGTGTGGTGGCCGCGCAGGCCGATCCATTGGCCCGGCGTCCACTGGTAGGAAGCGTCGGCGTACAGGTGCTGACGGTCCTTGTCCTTCGGCGACAGTTCCTTGAGGTCGGTGCGGTATTCGCTGAAGCGTTCGGCAACGCCGACGTTGGCCTTGAGCAGGGTGGTGTCAAAGGTCCAGTTCAGTGCTTCGATGTTGGTATCGCGCCATTGTCCGTCGTCATTGCGCAGGCGTTGGCGACCGAGCTTGAGGATCTCGCCAGGGTAGGGCGTGAAGCCGCTGTAGCCGACCCAGAACTCACGCATGGCCAAGTAGTTTTTCTTGGTCTTGCGATCGTTGTTGCTGGTTTGCTGGTTTTCGTCATTGGCCGACTGTTGCAGGGTGTCGGTCTCGATGATGTCGCTGGACGCAACCGCCTGGCCCATGGCGTAGGCGCTCCAGTTGCCGCTTTCACCGTAGATCCACGGGCGCAGGTCGAGGCCGATGCCGTTGACGTCGCCGCCTTTCTGCGTGCCGAGGTCGCGGTCATCTTCGGACTGCGCGGTGGCTTTGACTTCCAGGCCGAAGTTCTTGGCTTCGGTCAGGGCGGCCAGGGTCGGGCACGACCACAGCAGGGCGAAGGTCAGGCCGATGCCGGCCTTGACGAATGGGTTGAGCTTCATAGGGATTCCTCGCCGTCTTCTTCTTGCAGGGCGTGCAGTTGCAGCGTGCTCTGGGCCAGGGTGCCGCGTGCGGCCAGTTCCTGTTGCACCAGGCGTTGGCCTTGAGCGCGTTGCTCAGGCGTCAGCGGTGCCTCCAGCTGCGTGGCCAAGTCATTGGCCTCTGGCGTGCCCTGGGCTTTAGCCAATTGGCTGAAGACATAGGCATTCAGTGGGTCGGGCTTGGTGCCCTTGCCTTGGGAAAACAACTGGGCGATGGCGAAGTCGGCGCTGTTCTGGCCGTTGCGCGCCGCCGTCAGCAAGTGGTCCAGGGCTTTTTGCGAGTAGACCTTGCCCAGGTAGCCACGGCGGTAGATCTGGCCGAGGTAGTAATCGGCAGCCACTTCGCGGCCTACGGCTTTCTGGAAGTGTGCTTCGGCGGCCTTGGCGTCTGCCGGTACCCACTTGCCTTCGTAGTAGAGCTTGCCCAGCAACAGCTCGGCGCGCGGCTGGTCGGCGGCGCGGCCGTTGTCCAGGTACTTCATCATTTGGTCGACGTCGCCGAGCTCCGGGAAGTCGTAGAGCAGTTGCGCCAGGCTCACCCAGGAAGCCGGGTAGCCAGGCGCGATTTTTTCCAGCAGGGCCTGGGCAGTTTTTTCGTCGGTCTTGCCCAACGAAGCATCACCCAATACGCGAGCAACACTGTCGACGCGTTGTGCGGTGACGGTGCCACGGCTGTAGCCCGCTTCCATTTGCTTGAGCAGCTCGGCCTGTTTTTCCGGTTCGGCTTTTTTCTGGTAAACCGTGGCCAGCTCGACGTAGCAGATGTCGGTGGTGTTGAGCGCAGCTTTACAAATGCGCTCCACATCATCCAGATGCTGGTCGTAGGTATCCTGGGTGCGATACAGCAGCACCTGGGCCAGGCCGGCTTCCGGATAACCCGCTGCTTGCCACTTGCTGATCTGCTGCTGGGCGTTCACGTTCGGAAAGCTGTGCGGGTATTGCAGGTACAGCATCGCCAGCGGGATCAACGTGTTGCCTTCACCGTTGGCAAAAGCTTTTTTCAGCAGGCCTTCGGCTTCATGGTGCTCGGCTTCGGTGGAGCCGGGCTTCGCCACCAGCAGGCGGCCGAGGCGTGCCTGGGCGCGGGGCGAGGTGTCCGCCGCCGCACGGTAAGTGGCTTCAGCCTGTTTGATTTGCGCCGGATCGCGGGTGCCTACCTGGATATCGGCGAGGCCCACTTGGGCCTCGCTGTAACCCAGGTCTGCCAGTTGCTGGTAATTCTGCTGCGCGGTGACGGTGTCGCCACGCTTGAGCGCTTCATTGGCCAGGCGTTGGTCAGGCAGGCCGGCGCAACCGGCCAGAGAAATGGCCAGTGCCAATGTGCACAGCGATCCAATGTGGGAGCGGGCTTGCTCGCGAAGCAGGCGACGCGGTCCATCAGGCATACCGCGCTGATCCCTTAGCGAGCAAGCCCGCTCCCACAGGGATTGCGGTGTTTTTGGGAAAGTCATCACAGGCATGTCCTCGCTTACAGACCGTGAGCCATGGCTTTGTCGATCAGCCAGTTCAGCGATGGGCCGCGGTCGCTGGTCACTTCGACCGGGCGGCCGGCGTAGGTGCTGTCCAGCGGAGCGTCAGGCTTGATCTGCACGCGGATGTCGGAGGACAGGTCGGCGCTGTTCAGGCTGGTGCTGCTGACGATGGTGCCGGTGCGCAGTTGTTCTTCGTCGGCCACCTGGAAGCTCACCGGTGTGCCTGGGCGAACGTCACCAAACTGGCGATAGGTGAAGCGTGCTTCAACATTGGCTTGGGCGCCGCGCGGTACCAGTTGGAAGATCACATCGCCTTTGCTGGCGTACTGACCGTCGGCGACCATTTGCTGGGCAACGATGCAATCGCATGGCGAAGTCAGGGTGCCGGTCATTTGCTTGCCGAACAGCTCTTCAACCTTGGCCGGTTGCAGTTGGTCTTCATCCAGATGGCCCTTGAGCACATCCAGCATGCTGGTGCTGAAGGTGGCCAGTGGTGCGCCTTTGGCCGCGATCGCATCACCCTTGAGCAGGCTTTGCACGGTGCCGTCGCGCGGCATGGTCACGTTCATGCCAGGCACGCTGACAATGCCGGCCTGGGCGTGGCTGACGAAGTACATGCCGTAGACCGACTTGAACACAAAGCCGAACGCGGCCAGACCCACCAGGAAGATTGCCAGGCTGAACGTCACGGCGCGCAAGCGGCCGAAGGCGCTCATGTTGCTGCCGCTGTCCTTGACCTTGCGCGCCTTGGTGAAGTTGTCGCGCTGCAGGGTCGCGAGCACGTCGCCCATGGTCACGATGTCACCGGACAAGTGCGAGGTGATCAAGTGGCGCAGGGTGGAAATATCCTGGGCATCGAGGTTCTGGAACTGGCAACCGGTGCGGCCGGTCTGGCGGTCGTAGGAGCGAATCTGCAGCTCCACGTCCATCGCCAGGCCGAGGTTATCGATGACGAATTGCAGGCGCCCCTTGTGCACTTCACCGATGGTCAGCGGCTGCGTCGCGGTGAACGCGAGGCCGCCAGCGGACAGGTCGAGCACGCGTGCTTCGGTCGGCGTGCGGTCGGTGTTGAAAAAGCGCAGCTTGGCCGGGATTTTGACGCGGGCGTGCTGGCGCTGGGCTTCGGATTCGTGGACTACGTTGGCGTTTACTGGACTGTTCATCAGGGCATTTCCTAGAGTTAATTCAGGCTTGGCAGGGTCAGACCATCATCAGCAACACGGCAACAAAGATGCTGCCGGCGGAGAAGGTCATGGTCCGAGACGACCAGGTGTTGAACCAACGTTGAAAGCTGGCCAAATCGCGGGTCAGTTTGGTGTCCTGGCGGGTCCAGGACTGTTGATCAAGGCGGAAGAACACGTAGATCTTCACCAGCGCGCCCATGATCTGGTTGTAATAGAGAATCACCGGGTACGCCGGGCCGATCTTGTGGCCGGAGCACGACAGCAGCAGGGTCAGGATCAGGCGGGTGATGCCGATCCACAGCAGGTACGCAAGGATGAACGCGCCGCCGTATTTGAAAGTGGCGATGATCGCCACGGTCAGGCCGAGCAGGGACGTCCACATCGACACGCGCTGGTCGAACAGCACCACGCTGGTGAACAAGCCCAACCGACGCACACCCAGGCCCAGGGCACGGGAGTTCTGGCGCAGGTTGTTGCCGTACCAGCGAAACATCAGCTTGCGGCTGGCCTTGATGAAGCTTTTTTCCGGCGGGTGTTCCACGGTATTGATCGCGGCGTCCGGCACGTAGAACGTGTCGTAACCCAGGCGCATCAGGCTGAACCAGCTGGACTTGTCGTCGCCGGTCAAGAACTTGAAGCGGCCCAGGCGCCAGTGTTGCAGCGAGTCGCTTTCCACATCGGCGATAAAGCCCGGGTCGGTCACTACGCTGGCACGGAACACCGACATACGACCGGTCATGGTCAGTACGCGCTTGGACAGGGCCATGGAGCACATGTTGATGTGGCGTTGGGCGAAGCGCAGTTTGTGCCACTCGCTCATGATGTAGCCGCCGCGCACTTCGCAGAACTCGTTGGTGGTCAGGCCGCCGACATTGCCGAACAGCTGGAACCACGGCACGGTCTTGCGCACGACGCCTTCGGCGAGCACGGTGTCGCCATCGATCACCGCAACCACTGCGCGGTCATCCGGCAGATGGCGGGAGATGGCGCGGAAACCAAAGGCCAGGCCGTCGCGTTTGCCGGTACCGGCGATCCGCACGAAGTCGAGCTTGACGTGCTCCGGTGGGTTCATGCGTTCCCACAAACTCTTCACCAGCAGCTCGTCGGACATTTCCACTAGTGAGCAGACCACGGTGGTGGGGAAGCCGCATTCGATGGCTTCACGGATCACCGAGCTGTAGACCTGTGCAGTGGTCAGCGCATCAATACGGAAACTGGTGACCATCAGGAACACATGGGACGGGTCGGCGGCCTTGCCCAGCTTGCGCACTTTGCGGCGCAGGTGCGGGTAGACCACGTACAGGAACAGCATGCCGCGAAAGAAATGCGTTGCACCCATCGAGTAGCGCCAGATACCGACGGCGCCAATCAGGAAAATAAAATTCTTCGACTCAGCGTCGAACGTACTCGCCGGCAGCAGCAGGGCGAGTCCCATCAGCAGGCTCAGGAAGAACAGCCAGCCGGCGGATTGGAGCAGTACGTGTTTTAACTTGGACATGAGCGTCATCCGAAGGTGAAGAAGGCTCCAGGCTGCAAGCGCTGGGGATTAGTACGCTTGCAGCCCGGAACTGGCCGTTGCTGTTACCAGCAAATGCCTTCGGTACGACCGGTCGTGCTGGTGGCCTTGGACATGAAGCCCACCAGGTCGATCACTTGCTTACCGTGCGGTGCGTTCTGCGCCAGGGCACGGAACTTCTCATCGCGGTTGCCCAGGATGATCACGTCGGAGTTGTTGATCACGTCGTCGAAGTCCGAGTTGAGCAGGGACGACACGTGCGGGATCTTGCCTTCGATGTAGTCTTTGTTCGCGCCGTGGACACGGGCGTACTCGACGTTGCTGTCGTAGATGCTCAGGTCATAACCCTTGCCGATCAGCATTTCTGCCAGCTCGACCAGCGGGCTTTCGCGCAGGTCATCGGTGCCGGCCTTGAAGCTCAGGCCCAGCAGCGCGACTTTGCGTTTGTCGTGGCTGGAAACGATGTCGAAGGCGTTCTGCACCTGGGACTCGTTGCTGCGCATCAGCGAGTTGAGCAGCGGCGCTTCCACGTCCAGGGTGCTGGCGCGGTAGGTGAGGGCACGCACGTCTTTTGGCAGGCACGAACCGCCGAAGGCGAAGCCTGGGCGCATGTAGTACTGGGACAGGTTGAGGGTCTTGTCCTGGCAGACCACTTCCATCACTTCGCGACCGTCGACGCCGACAGCCTTGGCGATGTTGCCGATCTCGTTGGCGAAGGTCACTTTGGTGGCGTGCCACACGTTGCAGGTGTACTTGATCATCTCGGCAACGGCGATGTCCTTGCGGATGATCGGTGCGTCGAGTTCTTCGTACAGCGACTGCAGGACATCGCCGGAGGCTTTGTCGAATTCGCCGATCACGGTCATCGGTGGCAGGTCGTAGTCAGCGATGGCGGTGGATTCACGCAGGAATTCCGGGTTGACTGCAACGCCGAAGTCCACACCGGCTTTTTTGCCAGAGCAGTCTTCGAGGATCGGGATCACCACGTTGGCTACGGTGCCTGGCAAGACGGTGCTACGCACGACCACAGTGTGGCGGGTGGCTTTGTCACGCAGGACCAGGCCGATCTCGCGGCATACCGCTTCGATGTAGTCGAGTTCCAGGTCGCCGTTCTTCTTGCTCGGCGTGCCGACGCAAATCATCGACAGGTCGGTATCGCGGATGGCTTCGGCGAAGTTGGTCGTGCCGCGCAGCCGGCCGGTTTCAATACCCTGGCTCAACAGTTCGCCCAGGCCTGGCTCAACAATCGGCGATTTGCCAGCGTTGATCAGGTCGATCTTATCCTTGGAGATATCTACGCCGACCACTTCGTGGCCACGTGCAGACAGGCAACCGGCACAGACTGCGCCAACGTAACCCAAACCAAATATGCTGATGCGCATCGCATTTACCTCATGTGTCATTGAAGACGGTGTTAATCATGCCAATAATTGGCCGGAGTTCATGTTTGCAAGCGTCACTGATGCCGCGAAAGTTAGGCGAATAGACGCCGACTTATCGCGTGCAGGCATGTTAAATAGCGAGTGACTAACTATTGCACTCAAGTTGTGCGCAACTTGGCCTTGTTATTGGGGCCTGCCCTGAAATGCAGCCAGCCTTCCTGGGAGAAGGGCGTGGCGCCAGTGCCACAAGATTTTGATATGGGTTTTTAGCCTTAAATATCAATGTCTTGGGTTGTATCACTGACCCATTAGGGTAAGCACAGCCTTGGCCTCATAGTTCGTGGCAAATCATCCTTGTCGCCGCTCGTAACTAAGCATTTGTAAAGTGACCACTCGGTCAAAGTTTAGTGTGACAACTTCGATACTCTCCATTGGTCGTCATGTAAGTCATCTCCTACAGAAACAGAGAATTTCGTTGCCGGTGGTATGAGCCGTGCGTTTTGACGAAGTTCCGGGCCGCTCATCCTGTTTCCCGAAATTTCTTGAAATATTAGGCAAGATGGCACTAGTACTATATTGATAGCACTTGCTATTTGGGCCAGTAGTTGTGGGGAGTTGGCGCGCAGGGATAGTTTTGTGCCATCACGCTTTTAAAAAAGTGGTGCCACTACGAAAAAAAATGACGAATGTCGAGTGAAAGAATTGTTAGACATGCTTCAGGATGTTTTTTGACGCCAAAAATATGACGAATCTTGATGGGCGTGCACCTAAAAATGTGGGAGCGGGCTTGCTCGCGAATGCGGTGGGTCAGTCAACTCATTCAGTGGCTGACATTGCGCATTTGCGAGCAAGCCCGCTCCCACATTTGGACCTCATTGTCTGATGAGGCGGTTACGCCTTATTGCGGTGCGTGATCGCGCAAAAACACCAGGTTATCCGGCTTCGACTGCTCTGCATTGAAGCGATACCCCTGCACATCAAACGCCTTGAGCTTTTCCGGGTCGTTGATGCGTTCTTCGATCACAAAGCGGCTCATCATGCCCCGTGCCTTCTTGGCGTAAAAGCTGATGATCTTGTACTGGCCGTTCTTCAGGTCCTTGAACTCGGTGTTGATGATCCTTGCGTTCAGGGCCGTGCGCTTGACCGCCGAGAAGTACTCGTTGGAGGCCAGGTTGAGCAGCACGTCGTCGCCTTGCTCAGCCAGCGCTTGGTTGAGCCACTCACTGATTCGTGTGCCCCAGAAGGCGTACAGGTCCTTGCCACGGGCGTTGGCCAGTTTGGTGCCCATTTCCAGGCGGTACGGCATCATCAGGTCCAGCGGGCGCAGCAAGCCATAGAGACCCGAGAGCATGCGCAGGTGGTCCTGGGCGTAGGTGAAATCGGCATCGCTGAAGGTTTCGGCATTCAGGCCGGTGTAGACGTCACCCTTGAACGCCAGCAGCGCCTGTTTGGCGTTGGCTTGGGTGAACGCTGGGGTCCAGCTGCCGAACCGGGCAGCGTTGAGGCCGCCGATCTTGTCGGAGACGTGCATCAATTCGCTGATTTGCGCCGGGCTGAGGGTGCGCAATTGCTCGATCAGTTCCTGGGAGTGGTCCAGGTACTGCGGCTGGGTGAAGCGCTGGGTCACGGGCGCGGTCTCGAAATCGAGGGTCTTGGCGGGGGAAATCACCATCAGCATGAAGTTGGCTCCTGTAATCGTGGGAGGGATTCTAGGGGCTTGGGCGTTTTGACTCCACCTATGATGGCGATAGGTATGCACTCGTTACGCGCCTAGGGGTTAAATGCGCTCGGGGTCAAGGCTCGTTCCACATTGTTAGGTTTGCACGTAAAAGTAATGGGGGTGAGCAACGATCAATTCTTCCTGGCTCGTCGTCTGGTTTGCCAGAAATGCGCCGAGGAAAAAAATGTACGTTTTGCTGGTCGGTACTCCTGGGTTGATGAGCTGCATTGCCAGCGATTGGCCAGCGACGCTGGCGCTCAGCATGGCAGCATTGATAATGACGATCTTTGGAGTTGCGTGCGCTTTTTGTTCTTTCAGGCGAATGTAAAAATCGCCATTGGAGAGTTTTCCCGACACCACGGAGGCCGTGTGTATTCTTGTCCCAACTGAATACATCGATTCTGTGTCTTGATAATCAAAGGGATAAAACGCTGAGGCGTAAGTGCCGCCGAGATTCCAGGGGGCTTCTAGCGGCTGGGTTTTTCTGACCTGCTGAGTCAATTTGAGCCACTCCTTCGCGAAGCGCTCAACCCGCTGGGACTGGCTTTTACTCGTGCCTGCGCCGGTCCGGGATCGGCCTTGGGTCGAAGCGCTTGAAGGATTGATCTGGCTTGGAGAGATCGCGGTGGGGCCCCCGGAGCCAGGAGAGGTGCCGATAGGATCCACCCAAACAGCGGGGATATTGTTTTTATCCGGGTTGGCTCCTTGCGTTGGTGAAGCGTGCATAGGAGCCAGCTGCGGCTGTGAAGGTTTGCGATCGCAACCCGCTATGTGCTTTCCATGAAAATAGGATGAAGGCGTTATTTTTCGGCCAGGCTTGGAGGGCGAAATGATAGTAATGCGAACTTTAACCTTGCAGCGTGTGTTCGCGCACTCAACCTCCACTGCGCTATTGGCTTTGGCGGAGGTCGAGTAGTTCTTTTCGATGTCTTCAATGGAAACCAATTGCCCGACTTGCCCCAATGTCTGATGGCTCTTGGTCAGCCTTGCCTGCTCATGCATATTCAATATTCCTTTCGGTCTTTAGATGAATGCGGATCCCTTTGCGCACAGCTGGATACACACCGGCGCTCAATTGACTCTACCGGGCAAATGAGGTGCTGCGCCACTTTAGCGCCGACCCTATTCACGCTCCGGCATAGGCGTGGACGAGTGACTGATCGGCTATAGTGCCGGTCGACTCTGGAGAGGGAGACCCGTTGTGCGAATCGCGCTTTTTTTATCCGCTTGCCTGTTCTGCCTGAGCGCTCACGCCGCCCCGGTGGATGTGGCCAGCCTCGACCGTGGCACCTGGCCAGAAAAACTCGGCAGCCCGGCGCTGTTCGACGTCGCCTCGCGCGCGGAAATCCTGATGTTCGCCCATAGCCTGTTGGCCAGCGAGAATCAGGATGAAAGCGCGCTCAAACAGCGCCTTGGCCTGAAGATCATCAATCTGTCCGCCATCGACGACCTGCGTCGTCAGCTCTGGCAGCGCCTGCTGGAGAACTACACGCTTGCCCAAAGGAGCTGCGAGGAGGATGCCTCGTTCTGCTACCTGGTGGAAAACATGGACGACCTGCGCGAGCAGGCCGGCAAGTTCGAGGTCAGCAGCGATTCCTTCTATATAGGCTGGGCCGCCCCCAGTCATAGCTTCCATGAACGGTACCTGGACGAACTGCTGCGCAAGGCTGCGCTGTTTCCACAGATCAGCAGCGAAATCGCGCGGTTTGGCGACCATGAGCGTAATGGCGATGAATTCAACGACCGCCTGTTCCTGCTGACCTTCGACGGCGGCCCGGCCTCGGTCAGCGGTAACACCGACTGGCTCACCGACTACCTGCGCAAGCAAAAGATGAACGCCACGTTCTTCGCCCTCGGCAGCAGCCTGCAAACCCGTGTGGAGCGCAGTTCCGTTGCTGATGTGCAGGCGCTGTACCAGGGTCAGTGCGTGGGCACCCAGGGTTGGCAGTACCGTTCCCACAGTCATTGGGTGGATTGGCAGAGCTCCATCACCCGCAGTGCCTCACTGGCGCAAAACCTGATGCCGGAAAACTACGTGCCTCTCTTCCGTCCGCCCTACGGCCAGCGTCGTGCCGACAGCCAGGGTTTCTTTCAAGCCCAAGGCTTGCAGGTGGCATTGTGGGACATCGATTCCCAGGACGAGCCGGGCAAGCTCAAGGCCGATGAGTCGGCGCAACGGGTGCTGACGTTGATGCTGCTGTGGCGCAAAGGTGTGATTGTGTTTCACGACACCCAGGACAAAGCGCGGGTTGCTTTGCCCATCCTGCTACAGGCAACGGCGCAGAGTGGACTGGGTTGGCAGGACTGCCGAGAGGCGTTTCGCTGAAGTGCCCGGCCCTGTTGGGTGTGAGGCATTTTTGGAGTGATTTTGTACGATATTTCGATGCAGGCGGACTTCCGACTTTAACGGGGTACCTGTTACTCGGCTAGTGCTATTCGTCATCCTGAAAAATAAACTTCAAAAAAGCGTCAAAGTGCTTTTTCCTGTCATGGGTTTTGCGGTATTACGAAGTCAGATCGCCGAAACCTGCAACACAGGTGGCGTCTTCCAAGACTCCTCATGTGGGCACTGCGCTTGACGTCACTCAGGTGCAGTCGGTGGTCGAATCGAGGCGCAGCACCGCCCAGGTATTGCGTCGACTGGCTCCCACAAAGGTGACCGAGTATGGATGATCATGGACGTAACCCTTCTTCCGACCAGCCAATCCTTTATGTGCTTGATACCAACGTACTGATCCACGATCCGAACGCACTGCTTAACTTTGAAGAACACCACGTCGCCATCCCGATGATCGTGCTTGAGGAGCTCGACAAACTCAAAAGCGGGCACCACAGCGTTGCCGCCGAATGCCGCCAGGCCATCCGCCTGATCGACAAGACACTGGGCGAAGCATCGCCGGAGGATGTTGAAGTCGGCGTACCGATCCAGCGTGGCAAAAGCGGGCCCAAGGGCTTGCTGTCGATTCTGATGAGCAAGCGCAGCGAGCCCAACAGCCTGCTGCCGGAAAATCTGAACGACAACAAAATCATCAACCAATTGATCGACCTGCACGCGCGCGACAAGGATCTGCGCCTGGTACTGGTGACCAAAGACATCAATATGCGCCTCAAGGCACGAGCGTGTGGGATCGCTGCCGAGGACTACAGCACTGACCAACTGGTCGACGACGTGTCGATGTTGTCGCGTGGCTATCACACGGTGCCCGGCTCCTTCTGGGACCTCGTCAGCAAGGTCGAAACCCGTCAGGACCATGGCCGCACCTGGCATCAGGTACAGCTGATCGACAACCTGCCGGCTGTACACATCAACGAATTCATCATCGACGAACAGGGCTTTGTAGGCTGGATCAAAGAAATCCAGGTCGACAAGCTGCTGATTCTCGACCTGCATCAGGAACCCCTGTTGCACCAGGAAGCCTGGGGCCTGAAACCGCGCGATATCTACCAGAGCCTGGCGCTGTACGCGCTGCTCGACCCGGACATCCACCTGGTCAACCTGACGGGGGCTGCCGGTTCCGGTAAAACCATCCTTGCCTTGGCTGCCGCCATCGAGCAGACCATGGTGACCAAGCGCTATCGCCGCATCATCGCCACCCGCAGCGTGCAGGGCCTGGACCAGGAAATCGGTTTCCTGCCCGGCACCGAGGCGGAAAAAATGGAACCGTGGCTGGGGGCGATCACCGACAACCTCGAAGCCTTGCACATGGATGACGAAAACACCCATGGCAGCGTCGACTACATCCTCAGCAAAGTGCCGTTGCAGTTCAAATCCCTCAACTACATCCGAGGTCGCAGCTTCCAGCAGAGCCTGATTTTGATCGATGAATGCCAGAACCTGACCCCGCACCAGATGAAAACCATCATCACCCGTGCCGGTGCCGGTTCCAAAGTGGTGTGCCTGGGCAACCTGGCACAGATCGACACCCCTTACCTGTCCGCGACCAGCTCCGGGCTGACGTACCTGACGGAACGCTTCAAAGACTTCCCCAACGGCGTGCACATTGCGCTGCAAGGGGTGCCCCGTTCGATTCTGGCCGAATACGCCGAATCTCACTTGTAAATGCGGTCAGTGTGGGAGGGCACTTGCCCCTCCCACATTTTGATCGGCGATAGGTTTACAATCGGTGCTCCTGATCAGGAGTATCCCTGTGCTGACCCATCTCGATTCCCAAGGTCGCGCCCATATGGTCGACGTCACCGACAAGTCCGTGACGTTCCGTGAGGCGGTGGCCGAAGCGCGCGTGCGCATGCTGCCCGAGACCCTGAAAATGATTGTCGACGGCGCCCATCCCAAGGGCGACGTATTTGCCGTGGCCCGCATTGCCGGGATCCAGGCTGCGAAAAAAACCAGTGATCTCATCCCTCTGTGCCACCCGCTGATGTTGACGGGCGTCAAGGTCGAACTGAGCGCCGATGGCGTGGACGCTGTGCATATCCTGGCGCGCTGCAAACTCTCCGGCCAGACCGGTGTAGAGATGGAAGCGTTGACCGCTGCCAGCGTCGCGGCATTGACGATCTACGACATGTGCAAGGCCGTGGACCGTGGCATGACCATCGAAAGCATTCGCCTGCTGGAAAAGCTCGGCGGTAAAAGCGGGCACTTCAAGGCGGACCAGGCATGAGCATCAACGTATTGTTTTTTGCGCGTTACGCCGAAGCAGTGGGCTTTGACTCGCTGGAGGTGGAGGGCGATTTCGCCACTGTCGATGCGGTGCGTCTAGCGTTGGCCAGTGACCCGGAGTTTGCCGTACTCAACGAGACCAGCCTGATGTGTGCGCGCAACGAAGAGTTGTGCGGCCTCGATGAGCCAGTGCAGGCAGGTGACGAAGTAGCATTCTTTCCACCCGTGACCGGAGGCTGATCATGGCCATTCGTGTGCAGGCCCAGGCGTTCGATCCGGGTTTTGAGGTGAATGCCATGCACGCAGCCAATGTGGGCGTGGGCGGGGTGGTGAGTTTTGTGGGCTATGTCCGCGACTTCAACGACGGCCTGGACGTGGCAGGGATGTTCCTGGAGCACTACCCCGGCATGACCGAAAAGGCCCTGGCCAAGATCGCAGTCGAAGCTGAGCAGCGCTGGCCGTTGCTCAAGCTGGAAGTGCTGCATCGTATTGGCGCGCTGGAGCCGGGTGAGCCGATTGTGTTTGTTGCAGCCGCCAGTGCCCATCGGCAGGCGGCGTTTGATGCCTGTGCGTTTGTGATGGACTACCTGAAGACGCGGGCGCCGTTCTGGAAGAAAGAGAACACCAGTGAGGGGCCGCGTTGGGTGGAAGGGCGGGAAAGCGATTGTGCGGCTGCACATCGTTGGAACGTGTGAGAGTTTTCATGGCTTTTTGAAGCGCAAAACTTCATGACTATTTCTATTTGTTCTTATTAACTGTTACTTCTGACAGTTGTCATCACCTTGGTGAAAGACTTTTAATCGACCGTATGGTGCGGTGGCTTATAGCGGTTAAAGAAATTTATAATAAGTTTGTCGAGCCTGTAATTTTCTTATTTTTCATAATTTCTATAAGGAATTTGACATGGCTCAGACCGAAGATTCTATTCGCCTTTCTCATTTTACAATCAGAGGCTCTGGCGATGAAAGTTCGCGTTGCTCGGTATATGCCAATGGTAACCATCAGTGCGAGCTAATTATCGAAGTGATTAAAGAGGCTCAGGATGGGAACGGAGTGTGGCATGAAACTGAATTGTCGGAGTCTGAGCGTGCCAGTGTAACGGTCATCCAGTGTTTCGCTGATAAGATTCAACCACTCGCGTCGGGATGGTCGTGTGATAAGAAGAGAAATCAATATGATCTTGGCCTGCAAAAAAATAAAACAGGGCAGGGCAAGGCTAGAAAAAATGAAACTTCGATCTGCGGTGTAGGTTCTAAAAAAGAGTATGTGCGGCGTTTTATGCGTTGCGCCCCAACTGATAGTTATGCACCTATCACCCTTGTGGCCAAGGTTGAATTTGATGGCCAAGTTTATACGTCGGCAGGCTGTGCAGGCGATGAGGAAGATTCGTCGGTAGTCGTTAAGCCGATCCGTCCATTCGTCATTAAAGCTGAGGATCTCTCTGAATCTGCAGATGCTGCGTATGTAGACGCCAGATGTACCATTCAATGTTCCTATTGGACGCCTCCAAGCCCAATGTATTTTACTCGGAATTTAGGGCTTGGACGGTCTGTTGAATTTTCTGAAGAGGGAGAGCTGTTCCAAACATCGTTCTTACATGAGGAAGCATACAACTTGGGGTGGAAGGCTGGCGTTGTCAGGGGGGGGGACTATTCCGGTCTGCAGCTGCATTTGAGTGATATTCATCATGGTTTCTACCATCCATGGAAAAATCCGCTAGTACGATTTCATGAGCGTCCGACGATCATGCGTGCTCTCCACGTGAGTGATGATATGCCAATTCTTCGCGAAGACACTCGCAGTGCATGGACATTGATTGATAATGTCGGGACGACACAAAAATACCGTTTATCGAAATCATCTGGCGGTTTTGGGATGCGGGTGGAGGACTATGAGGAGATCGCTGAAACTAACGTCAAAGTCTTCAAGATTTTTTTCCCTAGTGGGCAGCCCAATAGTAATGAGCTCTATACCAATAATCGCCATCAATGCAAAGTTTTGATTGAAGTCGTCAAAGAAGAAACTCTCGATGGGAGCATCTGGGTGGAAAAACCCCTGACGAATGAGGAGAAAAAAAGCGCAACGATCACCTTTTATTCATCAGATAAGTTTGCCCCACTCCCGACGGGGTGGTCTGTTGACACAGATAAAAACATCTTCGATACGGGAATTCGCAGCCTGGATGCCGAGAACTCTGTGTGTGATGATAGTGGGTATACAGTTACCAATGATCCTAGAGCTGAAATAATTGAGCGATATATGCGCGTTGCGCCAGGCATCCCATTAGAATCAATCAGATTTATGGCGAGAATAATTGTAGGTGGCGTGGTTTATACAACTTACGGGTACGTGGGTAATTCATTTATCACTCTTTCACCTGTCAGGCCTTATGTTATTCGGGTTGGTGAGTTAACTGTGAATCGCTATGATGTTTTTAATGGCGCAGTCTCTACTGATTTAGATATGTATTATGTGCGTCCGTCAATGGGCGGTGTCGAGTTTCTGATGAACAAAGGGTTGGACACCCCTCTGTCGTTGCCTAGTGAAGGGTTAAAATTTCAGTCGTGTTACGCTCATGATGGGGGTGCTTTAGGGCGCTCTAGAAAAATTGGTGTGCTGTTAGGTGATGATGTTAATGCCGTCGTTCGATTTGGTGATATTGCGAATGATGGATTAGTGGATCCAAATATTATAATAAAAGCGGATCATCATAATACAGTAATGCGTATTGCGAGAGTGACAAGGCCTTCGATTTCGTTCGGTAGCGGAGACACAAAAACGCCATTGCGGCTGATCGATAATTACGGATGTGAGCAGGCGTATTATATTAATCAGAGTGAGGACGGTAATACCGCCTACTTTACCGATTATAACTAGTGCTTAGGAACCTTGAGTCTTGTTGTTATTGATGAGGCGGCGTTCAATTTCAAATGCTGACTTGAGGTGCGTCCGTATGAATGTTTACTCGAATGCGTTTTGCTTTGGCTCTTATTTGGCCGGTTCTGTCGATGACCGCACATTGCAATACACGTCTAAGGTTCAATTGGCAACCTTATATCCAAACGGCCCTTTAGAAGTGTCTAAGGATGTCACGCTGTCATTTTCAATGCTGAACACTCAGCCTTCAAGGTACGGTATTGGTTGGCGAATCAGTAATACCGAGTTTGATGTTGACAACCTTACGCTCACGCTACTCACGGGTGAGCGCTATAAAACCCAGAGCCTGCCGTCAGTAGGGGGCACGCTTGCATTCACAGATCGTAAGTTAAGGGATTTGGTGGTCAAGCGGCCGGCTGCGGACACGCTACATGTAGTTTATAAGGATGGAACCGTCGAGGTTTTGAAAAAGCATGGCAGTACCGTGCCCTATCGTATAAATACCATTCAGTTTGAAAATGGCGAGAGCTTGAGCTTTCGATATGCTTTGGGTGAACACCTCGATCGCATCCTTAATCAGAAGGGCGAGGAACTTGTGGTGTTGACCTATTCCCAGAGCTGGATACTGTCGACGGTCGATACCCTTGTCGGCGGCGGGCGTTACGCACGCGTCCGATTTTCATATGCCAACGAGTATTTAACCGGTGTCACCGTTCCCTATGATCGCAGTGGTCCGCCCGGGTCTGCTGCTTACACGTTCGCCTATACCGTGTTCCGCAATGGCTTGAGTGCTATCGAGAGTGTAAAGCGGCCTATGGGGGGGGAGGAACGCATTGTCTACAGCGAAAATACCCTTGCCTACGGTAACAACCAATACATTCCCAGCGTCGACACGTGGGTGCAGATTCCTGGCGCCAATCAGCCGCGCATGATCAGAAAATATAGCTACAGTCCGGGCAGCAACTTCTCCGGATACCCTTTTTCAGGTGGTTTCCAGGAGGGCGAGGACAACTTGTTGAAGGTGGCGGGGGCTTACGTTTATTGGTCGGAGGAAACCCGCATTGACGCAGCCGACAATGACAAGGTGCTGATGGTTACACGTACGACCTACAACAAATTTCACCTGCAGACCGAAAAAACGGTGCGGCGCGATGGCACCATAAGCAAGACCAGCGTCATCTATAACGTGGTCGCGGGTCAGTTCTCTGATCAACCGGCCAATTACGCGATTCCGAAGACGGTTACCCAGCGCTATGAACGGGCGGGTAACCCTGCAAGGGAGGTGTCTGAGCATATCGAGACCGACGACTTTGGCAATGAGCTAAGTCTCACTGAAGTATCCGGCGTTCGCACCGAGTACAGCTACTACCCGATCACTGGTGAAGCTGCAAAATGCCCGGCCGACTCTCACAACCTCTTTCCTCGCTACGTGAAGCAAGAGCGCCTTTTTCCTGTGGGAGCCACGGTTGCTGCGCGAGTCACCGACTACACCCACACCCGCTTGCCGGCGACGGGCGCCAGTTACTTTGTCTTGCAGCAGTCCATCCTTCAGGCTGGGAGTTTCAGCCAGCAGCACACTTACTACAGCGCGCCTGCCGAGCTGGTAGGTCGGTTGGAAACATCCTCTTGCACCATTGCTGGACTGACGCTGGTCAGCAACTTCAGCTATACCATCGCGGGTGATCGTCTTATTGAAACGCGCCGACTGCTGGGCCGTGAAGGGCAATGGGTTGAGTCTCAACGCACACTATCGCTGGTCAACCGGCGCCAGGAATCAATGATCCGGGACGGTGGTTGTGCAGTGGCTCTAGCATTCGATGTCAATGGTCGACTGGTTGAGGAAGTGGTTTCTCCGGGCAAACCGCAGCAGGCTAAGCGTAACTATGCCTACCATTTTTCGACGCAGAGCAACGCTGCTCATCTGATCACCACAGATGCCCAAGGTCGCCAGGTCGTCACAAGGTTTGATGGGCTTGGCCGCCAGGTTTCCGATAATCAACTGATGGCGGGACCGCTGGAACGCGCTATCGGAACACGGACTTACGATGCGCTTGGGCAACTCATTGAACAGGTCGATTTCGATTATGTGACCGACGGCCAGCGTGTGCTGAAGACGGTCTATTCCTACAATGGTTGGGGCAACCCCAGCAGCGTAACCGGTCCCGATGGCCGCGTTCTGATTGATGAATACGATCCGCAGTTGAATCTCAAGGTTGAGGGCGTTGAGGGTGGTGAACGTCTGAAAACTTATTTCAATGAGCATAGTCAGCCGGTGAAGGTGGAGCGACTTGATGCCAGCAATAACGGCGTAGAAGTAGAGTCGCGCACCTATGATGGCCTGGGCCGATGCCTGCTGGTGAAGGATATCAATGGCACTTCGAGTGAGTTCACCTATGACACCTTCGGCCGGCTGTTGACCGTTCTTCAAAAGCCTGTGGACGGCACCCCGCAACGGTTGCGCAAAATTGACTACGCGCCGGGTACCAGCAGCGAAACGGTCAGCGCACTCTTGATCGACGGCAAACAGTTGGGCACACGCAGTTATGACAGCCTGGGGCGCATGACCAGCCAGAGTCGTGGCACGGGGCAAGCCTCTACATGGGAGTATGAGGCAGGGTGGATGGCGCCCGTTGCGATGGTATCCCCTCGTGGTGCTCGTCAAAGCATTACTTATGACAAAGAGCTGGATGTGCAAACCAAGGTGGAGATGACGGGGCTCCCGGTAAGTACCTACAAGCATGATTATGTTGCGGGAACACTGACGCGCACGGAGACCAATGGCCTGATCCATGAGTATGTTCATGATGAGAACGGCCATCTCGAGAAGGAGACTCAAAACATCAATGGCACTTCGTTGACTGCCCTCTACAGCTATTCCCCTGGCGGTCGACTGCTGCATCAAACGGCCGCTGATGGTCAGGTTAGTCGGCTTGATTATGACGAGCGCGGTCGGTTTACCAAGATAGTCACGGGCAGTATGGTCGTTGAGCAGAGCTATGATACGTTGGGTCGGCCACAGAACCTGACCACTGCCTATGGCAGCACTGAAGTCGTAACCATGCTGTCTTACGATGGGCTGGGGCGTGAGTCCTCACGCCGTTTTGAGCAGAACGGCGCGCTGCTGCAAGTGATCACCAGCACATACGATGCCAACAGTATGCTGGCGACACGGGTTCTGACGGATGCGAGCTCACAAGTGGTGACCGATGAGAAATTTACCTACGATGCCTTCCTGAGGCTCAAGACTTATCGCTGTGAGGGTCGCGAACAGCCTAAGGACCAGTTGGGGCGTGGCGTCGTAGGGCAGGTTTTCAGTTTTGATAGCCTTAATAACATTACCCAGGTAATCACCTCCTTTACCGACGGTACGCAAGATACGTGCGTGCGCTTTTTCACCGGCACCGACCCTACCTGTTTGACCCGGCTCACTCACACTCTCCCAGTGCAGGATGTCACTCTGACTTATGATGCGGCGGGCAACTTGCAGGTCGGAGCCTCAGGCCAGACCTATACCTATAACAGTTTTGATCAACTGACTGGAGTACGGGCCAATGCCCTCCAGTACAGCTATGAGTACGATGCCGAATCACGCCAGGTACTTGCTTCCAGGGGCAACGAACCTCCTGTGAAGCTGATGTACGTGGAAGACCGCCTTGATACCGTGGTGGAAGGCAATAAAAAAATCCGTTTTGCCGACGGAGGGGATCAGGTGTTGGCGCGCAGCGGCGGTGTGGATGGGCCACAACTGCACACTAACGATGCATCAGGTAGCGTGCGCGGCATATCGGCTCCGGGGCTTGCGCATGTGCGGCGACATTACACGCCCTATGGCGATGCGCAAGTTGTACCGAATGACGGAAAGACTCGCACCATGGCAGACCTGCAACTGCCAGCGTTCAATGGTCATCGACTGGATGCGTCGTGCAACCTCTATATTTTGGGCAACGGCCAGCGCGTCTACGATCCTAGTCTGCTGGTTTTTCTGCAGGTTGATCCGCTTGCTCCATTCGATGAGGGTGGATTCAATAGCTACGCGTATTGTGCGTGTAATCCAATCAACTTGATGGACCCCAGCGGTTTGTGGCCGAGCTGGCTGAAGTGGGTTCTGACCGGGACGGCATTAGCCCTGTCGATAGTAACGGTAGGATTTGCGACGCCCGGGTTGATGGCGGCTGCGGCTGCCTATACGGCGGCGGCGACGGCGGCAGGTTTAGCAGCGGCTTCGGGTGGCGCAGCGGCAGTTGCTGCGACAGCCTCCGCCGCTACGGCGGCGATGGTAGTTGCCTCCAAATCGGCAGTTTTTATCGCTTCTGCATTGGGCGTAGTGGGTGGAACCTTGAGTACTGCGGCGCTTGGCATTGCAGAGGTTGACAGAATGACGGGGTGGGACCGTTCCCACCATATTCGCAACCTGGGGTGGGCCTCTTTAGGGTTTTCCATTGCTTCATGGACGGCCAGTATTGGGGGAGCCTATACATCGGCAAACCTGGCTTACAACGCGGCAGCGAAAGCCGGGACTGCCAAAGACTTCGTCAAGTACGCTGGCTTTTTTGATACCCCGCTTGGAAGCGGTCTGCAGGCGGCGGGCAAACGCATGGTGGGCTTGACCTACAAGTTCACCGACAAACAGGGCGTTACTACCTTCAGCAAGGTTTATGGCGTCACGCGCTTTGCTTTGAGAACGACCAATTTTGGCCGAGCGATAGAGGCCAGAAGCAAAGCGGCGTCACCGGCTTCTGAGTCAGGCCCGACGGGGCCGGGTTCGAACGCTTCGGCACAGCCACAGGCCGCTGGCAGTCTTTTTTTTGATATGCCAACGAGCAGTGCAGGTTACTTTCAGGCATTCAGAGACGAGGAGTCGCGCATTCGCCAACCATCCTGGTGGAATTGATATCGGTAGGACGGTGGCGCGGGACGTGTTTGATGCAACAAATTTGAGAGCGGGCGGGCCCGCTCACTTTTTTAATCGCGTTGCGCTTAAGGCCGCTTACGTTCCACCGCCCGCAGCAAATGCGTCGACGGCGTCTCACAGCTGATCTTGCGGCCCAGCAACGTCTCAATCGACGGCAACTGGTACGAGTCATCCTCACCCGCAAAACTGATCGACACCCCCGCCGCCCCGGCACGGCCGGTACGGCCGATGCGGTGCACGTAGTCGTCCGGCACTTCCGGCAGGGTGAAGTTGATCACGTGGCTGATGCCGTCGATGTGAATCCCGCGCCCGGCCACGTCGGTGGCCACCAGCACGCGAATCTTGCCTTCGCGAAAGCCTTCCAATGTCTTGATGCGCTTATGCTGCGGCACGTCGCCCGACAGCTGCGCGGCGTTGACGCCGTCACGCACCAGGCGCTCTTCGATGCGGCGTACTTCATCCTTGCGGTTGGCGAACACCATCACCCGCTCCCAACCGTTATCGTTGATCAGGTTGTAGAGCAGCTTGTACTTGTCGGCGCCGGCCACGGCGTAGATGTGTTGCTCGACGTTTTCGCTGGCGACGTTGAGCGCTTCGATCTCAACGATGGACGGGTCGGTAGTCCACTGCTTGGCGAGGTTCATCACGTCTTCGGTGAAGGTCGCGGAGAACAGCAGGGTCTGGCGCTCGGCCTTCGGTGGAGTTTGGCGAATGATCTGGCGCACTTGCGGGATAAAGCCCATGTCGAGCATGCGGTCGGCTTCGTCCAGCACCATCACTTCGACCATGTCCAGGTGCACGTCGCCGCGCTGGTTGAAGTCGAGCAGGCGGCCCGGCGTGGCTACCAGGATGTCGCAGTGACGGGCTTCGAGGTGCTTGAGCTGCTTGTCGAAGTCCATGCCACCGACGAATGTCATGACGTTGAGGCCGGTGTACTTGGTCAGGTCGGCGGCGTCCTTGGCGATCTGTACCACCAGCTCCCGGGTCGGGGCGATGATCAGCGCGCGCGGTTCACCCATGTAGCGTTCTTTCGGCGGCGGCGTCTGCAGCAGTTGGGTGATGATCGAAATCAGGAACGCGGCGGTCTTGCCGGTACCGGTCTGGGCGCGGCCGATGGCGTCCTTGCCCGCCAGGGTAAAGCCCAGCACCTGCGCCTGGATCGGCGTGCAGTACGGGAAACCCAGGTCCTGGATGGCGTGCATCAGTTCCGGGGCCAGTTTGAAATCGTGGAAGCGGGTCTTGCCTTCCTGGGGTTCGACGACGAAGTCTTCGAGCTTCCAGGGGATGACGACCGGCTTTGGTGCGCGTTCGCGGCGAGGCTTTGGAGCCACTGGCGCGGGAGCGGCTGCCGCCGGTGTTGCCTGTTCAGGCGGTGTCACCTTCGGCTGGGCAACGGGTGCTGTCCGGCCGGGTTGTTCACCGTCGTTGCGGCTGCCGGTAATAGAGACAGGAGCACTGGAATCAGGCGCGAGCGGCTCAGCCTCGCTTTTGCCGAACATCTTCTTGAGTGCTTTGAGCACGGTGATCTCATTAATTGGTTAAGGAATGTACGCCGGCCAGTGTAATGCAAGAATCGGGCGCGGCGTAGTGCGTCTGTCATACGGCTACATAAACGCCGGGTTTCAGCCCAGGCGCGCGGTCAGCCAGGCGCCGATATCGTGTATCTCCTGGGGTAACACTTCGTGGCCCATTGGGTATTCCTGCCATGTCACGGTGACACCACGGCTCTTCAGGTGCTCATACGCCGTGCGCCCCATGGCGTTCTGTACCACTTCATCGTACTGGCCGTGCAGACACAGCGTTGGAATGCGCTGCTGGCTGGCGGATAACTCCAGCTCATCGCCGAATGTCGGTGCGTAGGTTGATAGGGCAATAACGCCGCCCAGTGGGCCTTCCCAATTCAGGAACGCGGTATGAAAGACCACGGCGCCGCCCTGGGAAAACCCGGCGAGGAAAATCCGCGACGCGTCTATTCCGGTTCTCTTCTGCGCTTCGATCAAATCCGTGACCATTTTTGCCGACACCTCCAGCTCTTCCAGGCTGATCGAGCGGGCCGGGCTCATGGCCTTGATGTCGTACCAACTGGGCATCTCATAGCCGCCGTTGATCGTCACCGGACGGGTCGGTGCCTGGGGCAAAACGAAGCGGGTCGTCAGCAAGCTTTCCTGTAACGCCTCGGCCACCGGCAGGAAGTCGTAGCGATCGGCACCCAGGCCATGCAACCAGATTACGCAGGCGTCTGCGGGCTTGGCGGGCTGAAGAATCAAGGGTTCGGTCATGTCTGCTCCATTAATGTGCGCGCGCTCCGATTAAGTGCAACGGAACGGTGCGCGACGAGTTGATCTGTTAAGAAGATGTCGCACGGTTGAATCTTTTGCTATTGACCGTGGGCTGAATCGGCTCAGCCGGCACTCTGGTACGGGCCTTGCTATGTGTTGGACGATGTCAGCGCTATCTCAGGACGGTAACACTATCAGTGACTGCCGCTTATGGGATAGCAACTGGATTGACCGCAACAACCTCATGCCGCTTGACCCCAAAAAAAGCCAACACGGGTCGATATCGCCTCATAAGGGTGCGCTGAGGTTCGAGCTCCGACACAACAAGAGCAACTGGAGGTTTGAATGAAGGTATTGAAATCCACCCTGGCCATCGTTTCCGCGGCGGCTGTACTGGGTGTCAGTGGTTTCGCCCAAGCTGGCGCCACGCTGGACGCCGTGCAGAAGAAAGGCTTTGTGCAATGTGGCGTGAGTGACGGTCTGCCGGGTTTCTCGGTACCGGATGCCAGCGGCAAGATCCTGGGGATTGACGCTGATGTGTGCCGCGCTGTGGCCGCTGCCGTTTTCGGTGACGCGACCAAGGTCAAATTCAGCCAGTTGAACGCCAAGGAGCGTTTCACCGCGCTTCAATCGGGCGAAGTCGACATTCTGTCCCGTAATACCACCATGACCAGCTCCCGCGACGCCGGCATGGGCCTGAAATTCCCAGGCTTCATCACGTACTACGACGGCATCGGCTTCCTGGTAAACAACAAGCTGGGCGTTAAAAGTGCCAAGGAACTGGACGGTGCAACCATCTGTATCCAGGCCGGTACCACCACCGAGCTGAACGTTTCCGACTACTTCCGCGGCAACAACCTCAAATACACCCCGATCACCTTCGACACCTCCGATGAAAGCGCCAAGTCGCTGGAATCCGGTCGTTGCGACGTACTGACCTCCGACAAGTCCCAACTGTTCGCCCAGCGCAGCAAGCTGGCCGCACCGAAAGACTACGTGGTCCTGCCGGAAACCATTTCCAAGGAACCATTGGGCCCAGTCGTGCGTAACGGCGATGACGAGTGGCTGGCCATCGTGCGCTGGGTTGGCTACGCCATGCTCAACGCTGAAGAAGCCGGTATCACTTCGAAAAACGTTGAAGCTGAAGCCAAGTCCACCAAGAACCCGGACGTCGCTCGTCTGCTCGGTGCTGACGGCGAATACGGCAAAGACCTGAAAGTGAAGAAAGACTGGGTCGTACAGATCGTCAAGCAAGTCGGTAACTACGGCGAAGTGTTCGAGCGCAACCTCGGCAAGAGCACCCCGCTGGAAATCGACCGTGGCCTGAACGCGCTGTGGAACGCCGGCGGCATTCAATACGCACCACCTGTGCGCTGATCGCTGATGGTTCTGTCACCCGGTGGGCCAACCACCGGGTGATGTTCTGTTCCATTATTTCCGGGGCACTTCATGCAAAATCAAATCGGCGCACCAAAGCAGAAGCTCAGCTTCAGCGATCCCAAAGTGCGTGCGTGGCTCTTCCAGATCATCACGATTGTGGCGGTGGTCTCGCTGGGCTGGTACCTCTTCAACAATACCCAGACCAACCTTCAACACCGGGGCATTACCTCGGGTTTCGACTTTCTTGAACGCAGTGCCGGCTTCGGCATCGCGCAGCACCTGATCGACTACACCGAATCGGACAGTTATGCCCGGGTGTTTGTGATCGGTTTGCTCAACACCTTGCTGGTGACGTTTATCGGCGTGATCCTGGCGACGCTGCTGGGGTTCATCATCGGCGTCGCGCGGCTGTCGCCGAACTGGATGATCAACAAGCTGGCAACCGTGTATGTGGAAGTGTTCCGCAACATTCCGCCGCTGCTGCAAATCCTGTTCTGGTATTTCGCGGTGTTCCTGACCATGCCGGGGCCGCGTAACAGCCACAACTTCGGTGACACCTTCTTTGTCAGCAGCCGCGGCCTGAACATGCCGGCAGCGCTTGCAGCCGACGGTTTCTGGCCGTTTGTGGTCAGTGTGGTGGTGGCGATTGTCGCAATCGTGCTGATGGCTCGCTGGGCCAACAAGCGCTTTGAAGCGACGGGCGTACCGTTCCACAAATTCTGGGCGGGCCTGGCGCTGTTCATCGTGATTCCGGCGTTGTGCGCCTTGATCTTCGGCGCGCCGCTGCACTGGGAAATGCCTAAGCTGCAGGGCTTCAACTTTGTCGACGGTTGGGTACTCATCCCCGAACTGCTGGCACTGACCCTGGCGCTTACTGTTTATACGGCAGCGTTTATCGCCGAGATCGTGCGTTCGGGCATCAAGTCCGTCAGCCATGGCCAGACCGAAGCCGCGCGTTCCCTGGGCCTGCGCCCTGGGCCGACGCTGCGCAAGGTCATCATTCCGCAGGCCCTGCGGGTGATCATTCCGCCGCTGACCAGCCAATACCTCAACCTAGCGAAAAACTCTTCGCTGGCCGCCGGTATCGGTTACCCGGAAATGGTTTCGCTGTTTGCCGGCACGGTGCTCAACCAGACCGGCCAGGCCATCGAAGTTATTGCTATCACCATGAGCGTGTACCTGGCGATCAGCATCAGCATTTCCCTGCTGATGAACTGGTACAACAAGCGCATTGCGCTGATCGAGCGGTGAGGAAACGCCCATGAGTTCACATATTTTCAAACCTGATATGCCGCCGCCGAACAAAGTGTTCGGGCCGATGGCATGGATGCGCGCCAACCTGTTCTCCAGTTGGCTCAATACCTTGCTGACGCTGTTGGCGTTCTACCTGATCTACTTGGTGGTGCCGCCGATCCTGAGCTGGGCGATCATCGATGCCAACTGGGTCGGGACCACTCGCGCCGACTGCACCAAGGAGGGCGCCTGCTGGGTGTTTATCCAACAGCGCTTCGGGCAGTTCATGTATGGCTACTACCCCGGCGATCTGCGCTGGCGCGTAGACCTCACCGTGTGGCTGGCCATCGTTGGCGTGGCGCCGTTGTTCATCTCGCGTTTTCAACGCAAGGCGGTCTACGGCCTGAGCTTCCTGGTGCTGTACCCGATCATCGCGTTCTTCCTGCTGCACGGCGGTATCTTTGGCCTGACCAACGTGGCGACCAGCCAATGGGGCGGCCTGATGCTGACCCTGGTGATCGCCACCGTCGGCATTGCTGGCGCCTTGCCGCTGGGCATCATGCTGGCGCTGGGGCGGCGTTCGAACATGCCGGCGATTCGGGTGGTCTGCGTGACTTTCATCGAATTCTGGCGCGGCGTGCCGTTGATCACCGTGCTGTTCATGTCCTCGGTGATGCTGCCGTTGTTTCTTCCCGAAGGCATGGGCATCGACAAACTGCTGCGCGCATTGATCGGCGTGATCCTGTTCCAGTCGGCCTACGTGGCGGAAGTGGTGCGCGGTGGCTTGCAGGCGATTCCCAAAGGTCAGTACGAAGCGGCCGCAGCGATGGGCCTGGGCTATTGGCGTTCGATGGGCCTGGTGATTTTGCCGCAAGCCCTGAAGATGGTGATCCCTGGCATCGTTAACACCTTTATCGCGTTGTTCAAGGACACCAGCCTGGTGATCATCATCGGCCTGTTCGACCTGCTCAACAGCGTCAAGCAAGCCGCCGCCGACCCGAAATGGCTGGGCATGGCCACTGAAGGCTACGTGTTCGCGGCCCTGGTGTTCTGGATTTTCTGTTTTGGTATGTCGCGCTATTCCATTCATTTGGAACACAAGCTCGACACTGGCCACAAGCGTTAGGAGTTGTTGTTATGAGCGAAGCGATCAAACAGCCTGTGAGCCCTGAAGGCATTATCCAGATGCAGGGCGTCAACAAGTGGTACGGCCAGTTCCACGTGTTGAAAGACATCAACCTCAACGTCAAACAGGGCGAGCGCATCGTGCTGTGCGGCCCGTCGGGTTCAGGCAAATCCACCACCATCCGCTGCCTCAACCGCCTGGAAGAGCACCAGCAGGGCCGCATCGTGGTCGATGGTGTGGAGCTGACCAACGACCTCAAGCAGATCGAAGCGATCCGCCGTGAAGTCGGCATGGTGTTCCAGCACTTCAACCTGTTCCCGCACCTGACCATCCTGCAGAACTGCACGCTGGCGCCGATGTGGGTGCGCAAGATGCCCAAGCGCAAGGCCGAAGAAATCGCCATGCATTACCTGGAGCGCGTGCGCATTCCGGAACAGGCGCACAAGTTTCCGGGGCAACTGTCCGGCGGCCAGCAACAGCGTGTGGCGATCGCCCGTGCCTTGTGCATGAAGCCGAAAATCATGCTGTTCGATGAGCCGACTTCGGCACTCGATCCGGAAATGGTGAAGGAAGTTCTGGACACCATGATCGGCCTGGCCGAAGACGGCATGACCATGTTGTGCGTGACCCACGAAATGGGCTTTGCGCGCACCGTGGCCAACCGCGTGATCTTCATGGACAAGGGCGAGATCGTGGAACAGGCGGCGCCGAATGACTTCTTCGACAACCCGCAGAATGACCGGACCAAGTTGTTCTTGAGCCAGATTTTGCATTGATCGATGTTTGAATGAATAAACCCGGCCTGGCGCCGGGTTTATTTTTTGGGGCTAGGACACTTTGAGTGCCTCAGCGTCGTTGTTCACGGTGTAGGTGAAAGCGCCACGCATGTCAGCACCTTCTGCCAAGACTTCGGCATCTGCCAGCAAATGCGGGTGACGATCCAATAGCCGCATCAGTAATACCAGCGGCTTGGGGGGAAGAAGCTCGCCGCGTTCGTAGCGAGAGAATGCGTTGTGGCCGCCACCGGACAGTAATTCCACCGCTTCCTTTTGCGTAAGGTGCAATTTGCGGCGGATACGTTTCATCTCGGCGCCAATCATCTTTTGGGCTGCTATGACGAGTTCATCGCCGGCTTCGCCATAACGATCCGCACTATCGGTATCGGGGTCCCAAAAGCCGTCACCGCATACGTGACATTCCCAGCCGGAAAGATTGTCTACCCGGCGCTCCATACCTCTGACCCTGATGGTTTCACTGCGGCCCTCAAAATAATGCAATGCGTCGGGGGCACCACAGATGTAGCAATTTTTTACCTTCATAGGTTCTTCTCCTTGAAGGAGATCACCGGAGGGTCACCGTCCGGGGAGTAAGTGACCTTGATGTAAATCTCCCTATCTTTTGCGTACGTGTGATACACGTCCTGCCAAACCCGATGATCTCTATAGGTGGTCATCGACTTGTACAACATCCAGTTTTGTAACTCATAGATGGCATCCTGCATTTCCTTGATGCTGAAGTGGAGTTCCCTGCCGCACCTTTGTGCTGTGTGGGTAAACGCTCTCCTGCCAAGCCGCTTCACATCCGCCTTTACCACCGCCAGATCGTAATGAGGTGTGTACTTTTACATAAGACACCTGAGTCCAATAATTACCCTCTGAGGGTAATTTTACCAATCGAAAATACTGCTCCTTTTCCTGCCTCAAAACCCTAGTCCGTTGCCTTTGTAGGCTGCTCCGAATAGGCTGTAGGAAAATTCATCCTATGATTGGACGAAAATGCAAAAGCCATGACAGACATCGCCCCCCTGATCAAACGCTCCCTGGTCGACCAGGCGTTGGAGCAACTGCGCCAACGCATCAGTCGAGGGGTGTGGGCCATTGGCGAACGCCTGCCCACCGAGCCTGAGCTGTCCGCCGAGTTGGGCATCAGCCGCAATACCGTGCGCGAAGCCATGCGCGTATTGGCCTTTTCCGGGTTGATTGAAATTCGCCAGGGCGACGGCAGTTACCTGCGTTCGATGACCGATCCGCTGGGCGCGATGCGTGCGTTGTCCCATTGCACGGTCACCCAGGCGCAGGAGGCGCGGCAGATTCTTGAAGTGGAGGCCATCGGCCTTGCGGCGTTGCGCCGAACCCATGACGACCTGGCAGGTTTGCGCGAAGCCCTGCACGCGAGCGCCGCGCTGTATCACGGCGATTTGGAGGCGTACATCAGGGCTGATCTGGTGTTCCACAAGCGCCTGGTAGACGCCGCACACAACCCGGCCTTGAGCGAGCTGTACCAGTATTTTTCCGCCGTCGTCGGCGCCCAATTGCGCCAGACCCTGAACATCTCGCCGCGTCGCCAAGCGGTGTTCGACCTGCATATCGCCCTGCTCGAAGCCGTGGAGCACCAAGACCCGGAACGCGCCAAATCCCTTTGCCGGCAGTTGATCAATGAACCCTGAAACCAAGCTTGAAGAACTGTTGATCGACGCTGAAGCCGACGACGAGGGGGTGCAACACACCCCACCGGTGGTGAGCCGCCCGTGGCTGTTGATCATGGGCTTGATCCTGGTAGCGATGAACCTGCGCCCGGCACTGTCGAGCCTGTCGCCGTTGCTCAGTGCGGTGTCCGACAGCCTGGGGTTGTCGGCGGCCAAAGCGGGTTTGCTGACCACTTTGCCCGTGCTGTGCCTGGGGCTGTTTGCGCCCTTGGCGCCGCTGCTGGCGCGGCGTTTTGGCGCCGAGCGGGTGGTGTTGGGAATTCTGCTGACGCTGGCGGGCGGGATCACCCTGCGCAGTGCGTTCGGCGAAGTGGGGTTGTTCGCCGGCAGCCTGATCGCCGGCGCGAGCATCGGCATTATCGGCGTGTTACTGCCGGGCATCGTCAAGCGTGATTTTGCCAAGCAGGCCGGCACCATGACCGGCGTCTACACCATGGCCCTGTGCCTGGGCGCGGCGTTGGCGGCGGGGGCGACGGTGCCGCTCAGTCATTGCTTCGGCGACAGTTGGAGCGTCGGCCTGGGCTTCTGGATTGTGCCCGCGCTGGTGGCGGCGTTGTTCTGGTTGCCACAGGTCGGCCAAAAGCACGGCGCCCATCAAGTCGCCTATCGCGTAAAGGGCTTGCTGCGCGACCCGCTGGCCTGGCAGGTGACCCTGTACATGGGCCTGCAATCGTCCCTGGCCTATATCGTGTTCGGTTGGGTACCGTCGATTCTGATCGATCGTGGCCTGAGTGCCACCGATGCCGGTTTGGCGCTGTCCGGTTCGATCATCGTGCAACTGCTCAGCGCGCTGACGGCGCCGTGGCTGGCTACCCGTGGCAAGGACCAGCGGCTGGCGATTGTGGTGGTGATGCTGCTGACCCTTGCCGGCCTGTTCGGTTGCCTGTATGCGCCGCTTGAGGGGTTGTGGGGGTGGGCGGTGCTGCTCGGCCTGGGGCAGGGCGGCACCTTCAGCCTGGCGCTGACCTTGATCGTGCTGCGCTCGCGGGACTCCCACGTGGCCGCCAACCTGTCGGGCATGGCCCAGGGCATCGGCTACACCCTGGCTTCCTTGGGGCCGTTGGCGGTGGGCCTGGTGCATGATTGGACCGGTGGTTGGGCAGCGGTGGGCTGGATTTTTGCGGTGATCGGCGTGGGTGCGATCGTTGCCGGCCTGGGGGCAGGCCGGGCGTTGTATGTGGGGGTGAGCAGCGAGAAGGTCTAGTGCCTTACAGGTAGCGCACCGTCAATGTGGCTGAGCCGTCGATGGGCACTTCGCTGGTGAGTGTGAGGTTCTTGGACGGGGCAATGGCCGCGTCGATTTGCATCGAGGCCGTGAGCACTTGCACCGGGACCGGCATGAGCGGTGAGGCCTTGTAGATCGATACCAGGCCACCGTTCCTGAAGTAGCCGCCAGTGTTCCAGGTCAGGCCGCCGTCATTCGAGTGAATACCGTAGCCGCTGTCGCCGTCGGCCAGTATGGACCTGAGCATCACATACATGTTGCCGAGCTTCTGGTTGCCGTTGATCAGCCCCAGTCCCAGGCTTTGGGCGTCATCGAAGTAGGCCGAGCCTGCGCGGTTATCCTGGGTTTCGATCGCCACCAGGGATGCGGCCTCGCACGTGACGGTGAGGGCCGTGGTCATGCTTGGCAGGTCGGTCGGCTGTTCGGGATATAGATCTTTGGACGCGATCTTGCCGACTTCAAACTGGCCGCCATTGGCCAAATTCAATTCACACGCACTCGGTGTAATCAACCCGCTCACGCTCAGGTCGATAGCCGAGGCCGCCTGGGTTTGCGCGGCGCAGGCCATTGCCAGGGTGGCGACCAGGATGGGAAGGGACTTGCTCATGGTGTTGCTCCTTTCTAGGGAAGGTTGTGTGGCAGGGAAAAGGGTTACAGGTAAACGACTTCCAACGACGCTGAACCGTCCATCAACACATCGGTGCTCAGGTCCAGGTTCTGCTTGGCGTTAAGCGTCGCTTCAAGTGTCAGGGTGCTGGTCAGGGTCTGGATTGCCGATGGTCCGGCGGTACTGCCCTGCACATCGGTGAAACCCAACAAACTGCGCGAGCCGATGTCGATGGGGTTGGTATTGGCCATGCGCCACGCCACGCCGCCGGTGGTGGACTCGGTGCCGTAGATCACCGGCACATCATCGACCACGGTTTTTTTCGGGTCGAAGCTCACGGAATACACGCCAATCTTGCCGCCGCTGTTATCCAGGCCGAGGCCGTAGAAAATCTCGCTGTTGACGTGGGCGGTGCCGTCGCGGTTATCGCGCATGCGCAGGGCATAACGGCCCGCCGCGTTGCAGTTGATGCTCAGGGTCAAGGACTTGAGCGGCAGGCGCGTGCCGACCGATTGGTTGAGGTCCTGTTGGGAAATCTTGCCGAAATCCACCAGCCCGCCGCCGGACAACATCGGTGTGCAGGCCATGGGCGTGATCAGCCCGGTGACAGTCAGCTCAACGGTGGACGCGGCGTGGGCGGAACTGCCCTGGGACAACAGGTACACAGCGAGAGGAATCAGGTAACGGTTCATGGTGAGCTCCAGTAGGGGGTCAGAGGTAAGTGATTTCGAGGGTCGCCGCGCCGTCGAGACGCACTTCGTTGCCCAGGTCCAGGCTGTTGAGCGGTGCAATCACCGCCTCCAGGCTTGCGGTGGCACTGAGGGTTTGAATCGCCACCGGGCCGGCGCTGCTGCCGGGCGTGGCGGCAAAACCCAGGTAGCGATTCGCGGCGATGGCGAGGGGGCTGCTGCTGGCGGTGCTCCAGGGCACGCCACCGCTGGCGGAGTCGGTGCGGTACAGCGCAGGCAGGCTGTCGGCGCTGGCCCGGGTTGGGTCGAAGGTCAGCGCGTAGCGGCCGATTTTTTGCTGGCGAGCATCCAGGCCCAGGCCGTAGGTGCCGGCCTCGGCGGGCCCGGTCGCTGAGCCCTCACGGTTGTCCTGCAGGCGCAGGGCGAAGTGGGTGGGGGCGTCGCACGCCACCGTCACCAGCAGGTCGCGGGGGGGCAGGGCGGTGTCACGGTCTGTGTGCAGGTCGCTGACCGAGAGTTTGCCGAGGTTGACGTTGCCGCCATTGGACAGGCTTGGTGTACACGCCGCCGGGGCAAAGCGCGCTTGCAGGCGCAACTCCCGCGAGCGCCCGGCGCCGGTGGCCTCCAGCACGCCGCTGGTGTCCCAGGTCACGGCGTCGCGCACGCGCAGGGCGTCTTCGCTGGCCCAGGCACTGGCGTCGATCTGCAACGACAGGCTGCGGCCAGTGACCACCGCACCGCCGCGCATTGGCACAATGCCGTGGTCGGCGCGCCACGCCAGGCTGGCGCTGCCGAGGCTGGGTGCCTGGCCGCTGGCGCTGAGCAAGCCCAGTTCAACGGCCTCGCCATCCAGCACAGCGTCACTGACGTTCAGGCCATAGCTGCCGCGCTCGGTGAAGCGAAAACGCTCCGGCCCGGCGGCCAGCCCCCGGTAGAACAGGCTCATATCGGTGGCTTGCGCGCAGTTCAAGGTGAGGCTGAGCCGGCGTTCGCCCAGCAATCGTTCCGGCGTCGGCACCAGGGCTGCGGCGCGGTTCATCAGGCCGAAATCCAGGGTCGATTCGCTGATGTTCAATTGGCACTCCTGCGCACCCCAGGCGCCGCTGCTCAGGCACAGGGTGGCTAACAACAGCCCGGTAGGCTTCATGACGATGTTCCTCATGGCTGGAGGCAGCGGGCGGCTGCGCTTTCGAAATACACATCGGGGTCGCCCTTGTTCGGCAACGTGTAGCTCAGGCGACAACGGGGTTGGCCCGGGGCCTTGACCCACAGCGGGCGCTCGTCGAGCACGTTGGGCAGGAACACCTGGCTGCCGTCCTGGACGAGGGTGATGAACTCGCCGTCCGCCGTGGTCACCGCTGCGCCTTTGGGCAGCGGCTGGCCGTCGTCGCGGCTTACCGTGAGCAGCGCGCGACGGGTCACGGCCACGCCGAATTGCACTTTGTCGACCGCGCCGCGTCCGGCGGTCAGCACCGCCAAGCCGTTGCTGATATCGGCATTGCGCGGCAGCGAACGGGTGTGCACTTCCACCGGGCTGCGGCCGTAGGCGCTCAGTTGCGGGACCACGGCCTGGCCTTGCCAGTCGGTCCACACCGGCCCGCTCGGGGTGCTGACTTTGATCCCTGCCATGTCGCCCACCGACATCACGGCAAAAGTGTCGCGCACCGGATAGGGCGAGAACGTCAGGCCGTCACCGTGGGCCACCACACCGCCGCGTGCGCCGCCCTGGTAGCTGGCGCGCTGATCGTCGGAGCGGGTGTAGTTGAAGTCCAGCTGGCTGTAATACGGCAGGGCCGAGACGCCGAGGGTGGCTTCCACTTCGCGGTCGCGGCTGTCACGTTCGACGTCGACGCGGTAGCTCAGTTGGTCGTTGAGTTGCTCGCTGAGCCCGGCGCCCAGGCGATGTTCACCGCCGGTATTGCGTACCCAGGTACGCGCCCGGCGGGTTTCACCCAAGGGCAGGCTGACGTTGAGGTAAAGGCTGTCATCGCTCTGGTGTCGCCCGCCGACTTGCCACTCGGCACTGGCCGATACCGACACCCGCCCGAAGCTGGTGCCCCAGGACGCCAGCGCGCGGCTGCTGTTGTCGCCGCTATAGGATGACGAACGCGAAATCCCGGCACTGAATGCGCCCAGTGTCGGGTGCGCCCAGGAGGCGGTGAAGCTCTGTTGATCGCGGTAGCGCGAGCGTTGCTGGTCGCGAGTGTTGGCGTCGAAGGTCGACTCCTCCAGGTCGCGGTAACCGAGGGAGCGCCACGACGCCGCGGTACTGAACCCCCAGCGATCCGACAGGCGCTGCGACCACGACAGGTCGGTCTGCAGCCCTTGGTCCTGGCCGACGCGGCTGGCTTGGGCGGCCTGGGTCGACCATTGCAGCTGACTGTCCTGCCACGGCAGCCAGCCCAGGCTGACGCCGCTGGATCGGTACGCATCCGCCACCAGCACGCCGGCGCCCACGCTGATTTGCGGGTGCAGCGCACCGCTCCAGCCCGCGCTGACCACCCAGGGTTCGGCTCCGGCACTGTCGCCAATCTGCCGCACCCGCCCGGCCGCCACCGAGAAGCCCGGCGCCGGCAAGCCCAGCCCGAGCATGCCCGCCGGTACGGTGAAACGGCGCTCTTCACCGCTGGTTTCCTTAACCGTGACTTCCACGTCGGAGCGGCTGTTCAGGCGCCGCACATCGGTCAGCGAAAATGGCCCGGCCGGAACCACCGTGGAATGGATCAGCGTGCCGTTCTGACGGATCTCCACCTGGGCCGGGCTATTCGCGATGCCATTGATGGTCGCGCCCTGGTTCTGGTCCTGCAGCGCGGTTTCGGTCAGCACCTGGGCGCCGGTGATTTGCGTGCCGGCCAGCACCGGGTTATAGAGGTTGATCTGCCCGGCCTGCAGCACCGCCTGCTGTTCAGCGAAGGTGCGCTGGGCGTAGGCGTCCAAGTGGGTGGTGCGCGAGCGACTCTCTTGCCAGGTGCGTACCTGGCGGCTGCGCACGATCCAGTCGCCGGCATTGAAGCCGACTTCGGTGTTGGCCGAGCCGAAGCGGCTGGTGTCGCCGCCGTATTCGTTGTGCAGCCCAGTCAGGTCGTAATTGAGCAGCGCGGCAAAACCGCCGCTCTGGTAGCCAGACACATCTCGCTGCGCCGGGCGCAGGGCCTCGGTGGGCACCACCAGGGCCAGGTTGAGGCTGGCCGGGTCTTGCTCGATGACCGTCTGCGGGTAGCGCGCGAGAAAGCTGTCGCAGGCGCCATCGTCGGGGACGATCAGGTTGCCGACATCGAGCAACGCACGGTTGAAACACAGCGTACCGTCGCGCTCGAACGTCACATCGACCCGGCCGCGGCGTTGGCCGTTGACGTTCAGGTTGACGGCATGCCGGCCAGGGGTGAAGCGCGGCGCGTCCAACAGCAGGTTGGCCAGCTCCGGGTCGATGCCACGTTGGGACAAGGTTTGCGGATCAAATGAACCGGCGAGCAACAACTCATCGGCCAGTGGGTCGTTGGCGGGCAGTGTGCCACCCAGGGTCAGGGCCAGTCCCGCCAGAAACCTGCGGGACCGGCGAGTAGGACGACCGGGCACGGCTTCGCCGTCGCGGTCAGTGGTTACTGTGCTCACAAGGTCGTACTCAAGTGTTGGACGCGTGCTACCGATTCCTATCGGTTCACGCCGCGTGCCGGTGGCGTTCAATGGGAGGCCACTTCTTTTTGTCTGGGCGCCGGCTTAGGTCCTTGGGCGCCCGCTTGTCATAGAGCGATGGGGGCTTCGTAGGGCGCCACGGCGAACCCGTATACCGTGGCAGGTTGCAACTGCACACGGGTCGCGCCGCTGGCACTGGCGGTCACGTGCAGGGTTTCGCCGGGCAACACATAAGTGCGCGGCAACAGCGCGGCGCCATCACCCGGCAGCAAGCGCAGTTCCTGGGCCAGGCGCACCACGTAGGGCGTGGGGTTGTGCACGCTCAACTGGTTGTTGTCCAGGCGCCAGGCCAGGCCGGTCCAGGGCGTGCGATTGGGCTCAAGGCCCTTGGGATGAATGATCACCGGCAGGTTCTGGCGCACGGTCACGCCTACGCGAGCATGACCGGCCTGGGTGGCGGAGCGGTTCTGGGGCATGCCTTCGAAGATCACCCGCTTGAGGCGTTGAGTGGTCAGTGGCTCGGGGGTCTGCAGGATGAAGCGCACCAGCTGGCTCTTGGAGGGCTCAACCCGCGCCAGCGGTGGGGTGACGAACAACAGTGACGCAGTGTCCTCGGGGATATCCTCGAGGGTGACGTGCAACAGGGCGAGCTTGTTGTCGGTGTTGGTCACCGACACCGAGGCTTCGCCGTCCTCTTCATGCACGATCACCACCGAAGTGTCCGGCACCATGCCGTCGGCCAGCACCAGCGACGGGCCGCCCAATGCCAGGGCCAGCGCGCCTATATACAGGCATGCGTAGCGCATCAGGGTAGAAAACAACAGGTTCAGAAAGCGGTTGAACAAGGCAACACAAGGGAAGGGGGGCATGGCTACAAGTACCTCAGGTCAAGCACGATGGAGCCGTCCAACGGCACCTCTTGGTTAAGGGTCAGGTAGGCGGCGGCGTTGATCGACGTATTGACGTTCAGGGTGGCGGTCAGCAGGCGATGGGGCTCGGGCACCAGGGTGCCCGGGGAGGCAAAACCCATGTAGTTATTGGGATAGGCGTTGGACTCGGGAAACCAGGTCAGGCCTTGGTTGCTCGAGGCCAATACCAGCACGCCGTCGCCGTCGCCGATGACGTCACGAAAGGCCAGGGACACGGTGCCCAAGCGCTCGGTCGGGGCATGTATGTTGTTGCCCAGGCCGTAATAAAAGCCTGGACCCAGGGACGAATCGGCGCGGTTGTCCACGCCCACCAGCACAAACAGCACGGGCTCGTTGCAACTCACGCTCAAGTCCAGGTTTTGGCTGGGCAACTGGCTGAACTCCCATTGATTGAGCCCGCGTGCCGGCACCTTGCCGTGGTCGACAATTCCGTCGGCCGACAGCGATACGGTGCATGCATTGGGCGTGATCCGCCCGGTGACGTTCAGCTCCGTGCTGGACGTCGCCAGCGCCGAGGGCCCGATACTCATCAGGCCCAACAGAGCAAACAGCGTTGAAGGAGTGGTCTTCATAAAGTGTGTTCACTAGGTGAGCGCGGCCCGGCGTCCTGCCGTGCCGCTGCTCGGTTCAATGGCGGCTTACAGGTAACGCACGGTCAGGGTGACGGAGCCGTCGATAGCGACTTCGTTGTTCAGGGGCAGTTGGCTGGCGGGCGCGATGTCGGAGACCACGGCGAAGTCCGAAGAGAACACCTGCACCGGCACCGGCGCCACGGTGGTGGAATCGGCCACCGAAAGAATGTTGTCGCGCATCACGTAGCGGTCGAGGTACCAAGTCAGGCCGTTGTCCATGGAGGCAATGGTGCGTGCCGCGACGCCATCGGCCAGGGGCGACAGCAGGCGGATGGACATTCGCCCAAGTTTTTCCGTGCCGTTGATCAGGCCCAGGCCGAAATACATCAGGTCGTTGCCGTAGTCCGTGCCTTCGCGGTTGTCTTTGCCTTCGATGGCCATCAGCGTGGCGGCGTCGCAGGTCACGGTCAGTTGCAGGATGTGCTGGGGCAATTGGGTCGGCAGGTCAGGCTTGAGGTCCTTGGCCGAGATCTTGCCGTAATCAATCGCGCCGCCATTGGACAGCGCCGGTGTGCAGGCACTCGGGGTGATCAGGCCCTTGACGGTGAGGTCGACGCTGGAGGCGGCAACGGCCTGGCCAGTGAACGCCAGCAGGGCGGCAGCGATCAGGGTAGTGAGGGACTTGTTCATTTTCAGGGCTCCGTAGGGGGACAGGGACAGGGGTTACCAGTACTTCAGTTGCAGGGTGACGTGACCGTCGATGGGGATTTCATCGAGCAACGTCAGCCCCTTTGAAGGGGCGATGGTGGTGAAGGCGCGCAGCCGCGCACTCAGGTCTTGCATGGCGATGGGCGTGTAGGGGGCACTCGGCGCGGCGAACGAGGTCAGCGCAGCGTGGCCCACGTAGGAAGACGGCCCCCAACTGGCGCCACCATCACGGGACATGATGGTGTTGACCGGCAATTCATCGGCCATCGGCTCGAATACACCAAATGCGACGTCGCCCAGTTTCTGGTCGGGGTTGGCCATGCCCAGGCCGTGGTGGGAGTAATGCCCTGCCGCCGTGCCCGAACGGTTATCCACCATGGTCAGGGTGAAAAACGTCGGCCCTTCACAGTGCACTTCAAAGGCCATCTCGCCCGCCTGAAGGCGGGTGGGCAGTTCGAGGTCGAGGTCACGGGCGGTGAGCTTGCCGTGATCGATCACCCCGTCGCCGGACAGGCTCGGTGCGCACGAGCTGGGGGTGATGGTCCCGGTGACACTCAGGTCCAGGCTGCTGGCGGCGAACACGCCGGGGGCACAGGTCGCCAACAGCAGGGCGAGGGTGGCTGGGGTGGGTCTGGTCATGGGCACAAATCCTTGTGGGGTTTACAGGTAGCGCAGTTCGAAGGTGGTGGAACCGTCGATGGGGATTTCTTCGTTGGCCGGCAACCAGGTTCCGCCCGGGTAGAAGAACGGACTGACCAGGAACGAAACATTCAGGTTCTGGATCGGCAGCACGTTGGCCGGGCCGATGATCCACTCGCCGAAAGCGGTCAGCTTGCGCGGCTCGATCAGGTCCAGCGGGTCAGCGACGCGCCAGGTCTGGCCGTTGTTTTCCGAATACAAGCGGGTGAGTTCGACGCCATCGGCCAGTGAGTCGACAAAGTCCAGCCAGTAGCCGCCCATGGGTTTGCCCGAAGGCATCAACGCGAAGCCGAACGCCCAGGGCGTGAACATTTGCGGGCGATTGTCCTGGGGGGCTAATGCAAACAGGGTGGCCGCTTCACAGTTCACGGCCAGGTCCATTGCCGCCTTGGGCAGGTAGGTGATGTCGCCGGGAAGAATGTCGCCGGCGGCAATTTTGCCCAGCTCAACCACGCCGCCGCTGCTCAGGGTGGGCGTGCAGGCGCTGGGGGTGATCAGGCCGGTGACCGACAGGTCCACACTGCTGGCAGCGTGGGCGCATGCAGCGGCGGTCAGTAATAGAGCAGCCGCGAGGGTGGCGCGGGATGCGTTCATAGGAAAGAGGCTCCAGGTGAAGTAAAGGCGTAGAGGTTCAGGGCGCGCTGATGCGTCAGTGGGCAGTCGTTATTTTTTAAAGGGCGACGTCAGTTCAGGACGGGGAGAAATTTATCGCCCGAGGCGGGGAGGGGGAATGCAACTATTACGATACTGTCGGGCGATGTGGAACTTATCGTCGTGTATGTAGGAAAAACCAACTTGTCGTAGTTGTTGTATCGCTGCAGTTCGTCCATTCAGATATTTTTCGCGCACTTTGTTGGCCGCACCTTATTCAAATGAATGCGGCGAACGTTTATGTGCGAGAAGTTCGAGTGCGGTCGCCCACCTGGTCGACAACATACAGCCGCGCCCTGTCGGGGGGGGCGGTGAGCTGATCGCTCCGTATGAGGTCGATATGCCGGGCAAGACTCCAGGCCGTGGGGCGCGCAAACGTGCGCCCGCGGTGGCTATGCCATTGCATTGGCAAGGCGCCAGGTTGCTGGTGGTCGATGATCAACGCACTTACCGCTTGTTAATGAGTTCGCTGTTGCATCGGCTCGGGCTGGCACATGACGCGGTGGCCGACGGGCGCATGGCCTTGCGGGCCCTGAACGCGCAACGCTACGACATGGTCATTACCGACTGCCGCATGCCGGTCATGGACGGCTATACCCTGGCCCGCGAATTGCGGTGCCGTGAGGCGCGAACCGGGACGCCGCACATTCCGGTGCTGGCCTTGACCGGCTGCCTTGGCCCGGATGAAGTGCGGCGCTGTGTCGATTGCGGCATGGACGGTTGGCTGATCAAACCGGTCGTTCTGGAGCAACTGCGCGAGGTGCTTCTTTACTGGCTGCCGGCTCCGCAGTCACGGCCACGGGGTGGCTGGCGTGAGCCCGTGCCTGCCGCCGTGCAGGAGCGGGTGCCCACGCGCAGCAGCCTTATCGCCACCTTCGGCTCCTGGGCCGTGGTGCAGCCGCTGCTGAGTTGCCTGCTGCAGGAGGCCCGCGAAGATCTCGCCGTGCTCAGCCTGGCCCGCTCCCGCCTTGATGCGACATTGACGACCCAGCGGTTGCATCGCCTTGTCGGCAGCATCGCGTTTTTTGGTGCGACGATCCTTGAGCAACGGGCGGTGCACTTGATTGCCCAAGTGAATCAATCCGGCGTCGCCACGCAGTTGGCGGGCCTTGAACAGTTTCATCGGGATGTTGAACAGTATTTGGAGTGTTTGGCGGCTCTCTGAATTTTCTGACTTTGTGCCGTGGGAATTTATCTATTTGGCATGTAGTACTTTTCTGTATTCCATTTCTTTTTATTTTGTAGGTGAAAGTGTGAGGCCCATTAAATAAAGGCTGGGCGTAAATTGAGCGGCGAGCGCGCAGTTGTTACTAAAGGTTTACCGTTGTATTTTGCTTATACCCAAATTGCCATCATGGAAAAGCCAATGCTTCGCATAATAATTGCTGACGACCACCCGATCGTCCGAGTTGGACAAAAAGTGGTGATTGAGGCGAGTGGTAAATGCAAAGTCGTAGGAGAGGCCAATGGCCCCGACCAACTGCTGGCCTTGATTGCCAGCACCCCGTGTGACGTCATAGTGACGGACTTCGCCATGCCCGGAAATCAACAGGCTGATGGTTATGGCTTGCTGGGGTTGCTGCATCGCCAGTATCCCAACTTGCCGGTGATTCTAGTGACGATGTTTGCCAATATCACCACCCTGCGCACTGCGCTGGCCCAAGGCGCCAAGGCGGTTGTGGCCAAAAGTGCGTCGGCCAGGGAGTTGCCCCAGGCCCTCGCCACCGTGGCCGCCGGGCGTGTGTTTGTCAGTGAGTGCCTGCGGGTGCAACTGGACCAGGCGTGCGTGGCCGAGCCGACTCAGGAACCCCAGTTGTCCGGCAAGGAACAGGAGGTGGTCCGCATGCTCGCCAGCGGTATGACCGTCAGCCAGATCGCCGCGCGGGTCAATCGCAGCATCTCCACCATCAGCAAACAGAAAAGTACCGCCATGCAGCGGTTGTGTATTTCAACTGATGTGGCGTTATTTGCGTATGCGCGAGACACGGGGATGGTGCCTTAGTTGGTAAGTTTTACACTTTTGTGAACGCTTTTAAGTTCGTGTTAGTTGCAGGGGTTGAGAGGGTTGAAACAGTAAAATGTGTGCATGCTCCGGTACAGGTTGATCGGCGCATGACACTGAATACTTATTAAATAAATCGAGCCCCACTGCCGATGCAAAACCTGGTGGTTGATCTCAAGGTGGCGACGACCATTGCGCTCAAGCGTACCTTGCCGGTGGGTCAGGCTATCCCTATGGACGGCAGTGCAACCCTTGAGGTTGTTTACCTCTAAGACGTGCACGCCACTCAGGGCTGGTCCATCGCGTGCCTATTGTTGTGAGGAATGCCGATAGTCTTTCCCGCCCGGGCGGATTATCGTGCGGGCCTCACAACAAAATTTTCCCGGAGCCTGCCCATGAGTGATGCCCACGACGCCCTGATCACCCGCTTCTACCAAGCCTTTCAACGCCTGGACGCCGAAGGCATGGTTGCCTGCTACACCGACGATGTGGTGTTCAGCGACCCTGCATTCGGCGAGCTGCACGGGCGTGATGCCGGCGATATGTGGCGCATGCTCACCACACGGGCCAAGGACTTTTCGCTGACGTTCGATCATGTGCGCAGCGACGAGACCACCGGCAGCGCGCACTGGGTCGCGACCTATTTGTTCAGCGCGACCGGCAACACGGTGGTCAACGACATCGGTGCGCGGTTCGTGTTTCGCGACGGCAAGATTTGTGAGCACCACGATCACTTCGACCTGTGGCGCTGGTCGCGTCAGGCCTTGGGCCTCAAGGGCCTGCTGCTGGGTTGGTCGCCCGCGCTGAAAAACGCCGTGCGTGCCCAGGCGCTCAAAGGCTTGAAGGCATTCCAGGCCAGTCGTTGATAAGATTGGCGTCCCTTGGTCTTACCGAATGCACCCGTGACCACGCCTGAACCCAAACTCTGGTTTGTCTACCTGGTGCGCGCCGCCAATGGCTCGCTGTACTGCGGCATCAGCAATGACCCGGTGCGCCGCTTTGCTGCTCACCAGAGCGGCAGGGGCGCGCGGTTTTTCCTGTCCAGCCCGGCCGTGGCGCTGGTGTACACCGAGCAGTGCGCGAGCAAGGGCGAGGCGTTACGCCAGGAGCGGTTGATCAAGAAGTTGAAGAAGAGCGCCAAGGAATGCCTGGCGGCGAGTGGCTCATTGATTTGACTGATGGGCTCTCATCACCCCCAATCGGGTTTTTGCAGGCTAAGCTAGCGGCTCATTTCAAGAGCGGAAGCTGGCATGTCTGAGTTGATTCTTCATCACTACCCGCAGTCCCCCTTCGCTGAAAAAGCCCGCCTGTTGCTGGGCTTCAAGGGCTTATCCTGGCATTCGGTGTTGATCCCGCCGGTGATGCCCAAGCCTGACTTTACCGCCCTCACTGGCGGCTATCGTAAGACGCCAGTGTTGCAGGTCGGCGCGGATATCTACTGTGACACCGCTATGATTGCGCGTCGTCTGGAACAGGAAAAAGCCGCTCCTGCGTTGTTTCCCCAAGGCCTGGAAATGGTCGCCCAAGGCTTCGCTGCCTGGGCTGATTCGGTAGTGTTTGCCCACTCGGTTGCGTTGGTGTTCCAGCCCGAATCCCTGGCGGTCAAGTTCGCCAAGGTGCCGCCGGAAATGATCAAGGTATTGGTGGCGGATCGCAGCAAACTGTTCAGCGGTGGCACGGCGGCGCGTCTGCAACTGGACCAGGCCAAGCACCAATGGCCGGTGATCATCAACCGCATTGATCAGCAACTGCGGCACCAGTCGGGGGATTTCCTGTTCGGTGAGCCTTCGATTGCCGACTTCTCCCTGGCCCACCCGTTGTGGTTCCTCAAGGGCTCTTCGGTGACGGCGCCTTTGGTGGATGGGTATCCCTGCGTTGTTGCATGGCTGGACCGTGTGCTGGGTTTTGGCCATGGGACCTCCACTCAGATGAGCGCCGAGCAAGCCTTGGACGTGGCGCGCAGCGCGACGCCGGCGGCAGTGCCGCATGAACTGTTCGAGGACTTGAACGGCTTCGAGCCAGGCCAGCAAGTCACCATTTGCGCAACTGACTATGGCACTGACCCCGTGGCAGGCGAGTTGCTATTTGCGGGCCGCGAAGAGCTGATCCTGAGGCGCACCGATGAGCGCGCGGGCACCGTGAATGTGCATTTCCCACGCTTCGGTTTCCACATTCAGGCGCAATAAGTAAAAATATTTGCAAATAAGGGTGAGGTAAATTGCCGGCCCATCCGTGTAGTGCATGAAACTGCGATCTATTCGCATTAACAGCGTTTTCTACACGGGTTCTCATAGCATGAAGTCGACGGCGGGCGGTTTGGTTAAACAGTGGTTGGGCGCCTCGGTATTGGCAGCGTCGGGGCTGGCGTTGCTACCCCTGTGCGTGGCGCAGGCGCAGGAGCAGCAAAGCGCCCAGTTCAGCTTTGCCCTGGCGGCCAAACCGCTGCCCCAGGCCCTGAGCGACTTCAGCCGGGTCACCGGGATCAGCGTGATCTACACCGATGAAGCGCCCTACGGCCTCACCGCCCCGGCAGTCAGTGGGCAGATGAGCGCGACCCAGGCCCTGCAACGCCTGCTCGGTAACAGCGGCTTTACCTTTCGCCAGATCGACGCACGCACCCTGGCCCTGGAACCGGTGCCCACCGAGGGTGCGGTCAACCTCGGTGCCACCACCATCAGTGGCGTCGGCCAACAGACTCAGGACAGCACCAGCTACCAGCCACCGCCGACCAGTTCGGTGATGCGCTCCCGTGCCTTGCTGCTCGAAACCCCGCAAACCGTCAACGTCGTCCCCGCCCAGGTACTGCGTGACCAGACCCCGCGCAACCTGGATGACGCCCTCGCCAACATCAGCGGCATCACCCAGGCCAACACCTTGGCCAGCACACAGGACGCGGTGATGCTGCGCGGCTTTGGTGACAACCGTAACGGCTCGATCATGCGCGACGGCATGCCGATCGTGCAGGGGCGTGCGCTGAATGCCACGGCGGAGCGCGTCGAAGTGCTCAAGGGCCCATCCTCGCTGCTGTACGGCATCCAGGACCCGGGCGGCGTGGTGAACATCGTCAGCAAAAAGCCTGAGCTGGTGCAGTCCACGGCCCTGACCGTGCGCGGTTCAACCTTCGGTGACGGCAAGAACGGCAGCGGCGGCAGCCTCGACACTACCGGCCCGATTGGCGACAGCGGCCTGGCGTATCGGTTGATCGTTGACCATGAAGACGAGGATTACTGGCGTAACTTCGGCACTCACCGTGAGAGTCTGATCGCGCCGTCGCTGGCCTGGTATGGGGACACCACCCAGTTGCTGTTGGCCTACGAACATCGCGAGTTTCTCTCGCCGTTCGACCGTGGCACCGCCATCGACAAGTCCAACCACCCGCTGGATATCCCGTCTACCCGGCGTCTGGACGAGCCGTTCAACAACATGGAAGGCCGCTCCGACCTGTACCGCTTCGAAGCCGACCATGATTTGAACGACGACTGGAAAGCTCACTTCGGCTACAGCTGGAACCGCGAAACCTATGACGCCAGCCAGGTGCGCGTCAGTGCCGTGAATACCAACGGTACCCTGACCCGCAAGATGGACGGCACCAAAGGTGCGATCACCACCGACCGTTTCGCCACGGCCAGCCTGGAAGGCAAGGTCAATGTGCTGGGCATGCAGCATGACCTGGTGTTTGGCCTGGATGATGAATACCGCAAGATCTATCGCGCCGATTTGATCCGTCAGAACTCGCGCGCCGCCAGCTTCAACTACAACAACCCGGTGTACGGCAACGAAGTGGCGGGCACCACCGTCAGCGCCGCCGACAGCGCCCAGACCGACCTGCTGCGCAGCGACTCGCTGTTCTTCCAGGACGCGATCCACCTGACCGACCAGTGGATTTTCGTGGCCGGCGCGCGCTACCAGATGTATGACCAGTACGCGGGCAAAGGCGTGCCGTTCAAGGCCAACACCAACGGCAATGGCCAGGCCTGGGTGCCGCGTGCGGGCCTGGTGTACCGCTACACGGATGAATTGTCGTTCTATGGCAGCTACACCGAATCGTTCAAACCCAACTCCACCATTGCCGCATTGGCCGATGGCAGCACCTTGACCGGCGACCTCACGCCCGAGGAATCCAAGTCCTGGGAGCTGGGGGCCAAGCTCGACATCCCAGGGCGTATCACTGCCAGTGCCGCGTTGTTCAATATCGACAAGCGCAATGTGCTGGTCTCGGTCGGTTCCGGCGCGAACACCGTCTACAGCATTGCCGGCCAGGTGCGTTCGCGTGGCCTGGAACTCGACGCCAGTGGCCAACTGACCGACAAGTGGAGCCTGATCGGCAGCTACGCCTACACCGACGCACTGGACGTCAAGGACAACGACCCGACACTGGAAGGCAACCGCCTGCAAAATGTCGCCAAGCACACCGGCTCGCTGTCGGTGGCGTATGACTTTGGCAACATTTTTGGCGGTGATCAGCTGCGTGTGGGTACCGGTGCGCGCTATGTCGGTGAACGCGCAGGTGATGCGGCCAACGATTTCACCCTGCCGGGTTATACCGTGGCGGATGCATTTGCCACCTACGACACCAAAATCGATGGGCAAAAGGTCAAGTTCCAGCTCAACGTGAAGAACCTGTTCGACCGCGTCTACTACACCTCGGCGGCGAGCCGGTTGTTCGTGTCCATGGGCGATGCGCGACAAGTGTCGGTGTCCAGCACCCTGGAGTTCTAAGGGCGATGTGGTAGCGTTGCCGCCATTGATGATTGGGCGGAAAAAAATACCGATGCCGTTTGGACGATGGATACACCTGTTGTGCTTGAGCGTGTTGCTGGGTGGTTGCGCGAGTGTTTCGACGACTTCCACCCCGGCAACCCTGGACCAGCTCCTGGCCGATCCGGCCTTCAATGGCGCCACCGTTTCGGTGATGGTGCGCGATGCCCGCAACGGCGACACCCTCTATCAACACAACCCGCGTACGCGGTTGATTCCCGCGTCCAACCTCAAGCTGTTGACCACTGCGGCAGCGCTGGATGTGCTGGGGCCGCAGTACCGTTTTTCTACCCAGTTGTTGAGCAATGGCACGCAGCAAGGTGAGCGCCTCACCGGCAACCTGTACCTCAAAGGCCTCGGCGATCCGACCACGCAGTTCGCCGATTACCAGGCACTGGCGGCACAGCTTGCAGGCCAAGGCGTGCGCCAGATCCAGGGCGACCTGGTATTCGACGACACCTTTTTCGACGCCGAACGGCTGGGCGTGGACTGGGCACAGGACGATGAAAGCACCTATTACGGCGCGCAGATTTCAGCGCTGACCGTGTCACCCAACACGGATTTTGATGCAGGAACATTGCTGGTTACGGCGAAGGCGCCCGCTGTGGTTGGCCAACCGGTCAGCGTGATGTTGAGCCCGTCCACCGATTACGTACAACTGAGCAATCGCGCCGTCAGCGGACCCGGCAACAACTACGGCATCACCCGCCAGCACGGCACCAATTTGCTGCAGCTCACTGGTGCGTTGGCGCCGGGTAAGCAAAGTCGACAGTGGGTGAGTGTGTGGGAGCCGACACAGCTGGTGGCCAATCTGTTTGAACAGGCGTTGGCACAGCAGGGCATTCAGGTGATGGGACGGCGTGTGATCGGCGGTGCAAGCCCTGTGACGGCCAGGGTCCTGGCCGAGCATCAATCGGCGCCGTTGCAGGAACTGATCACGCCGCTGCTCAAACTGTCGAACAACAACATGTCTGAGGCGTTGCTCAAGGCCATGGGCCGTAAGGCGTCGAATACAGGTACGGCGCAGGCCGGTGTCGCGGCAGTGGCGGACTTCATGCGCCACCAGGGTTTGGACCCGATGACGCTGAGCCAGGTCGATGGTTCGGGCTTGTCGCGGCGCAACCTGGTGTCGTCGCAGAACCTCACGGACCTGCTGCTGGCCACGGCCAAACAGCCCTGGTTCGAGGCGTGGTACACCGCCTTGCCGATCGCCGGCAACCCGGACCGCATGACCGGCGGCAGCTTGCGTTATCGCTTGCGCGGCACCGCGGCTGAGAACAACCTGCACGCCAAGACGGGGTCTATGGCCGGGGTCTCCTCGCTGAGCGGCTATATCACCGATGCTGACGGGCGACGCTTGGTGTTCTCAATGATCAGCAACAACTACCTGAGCGATGCAGCGCCGATCCGCGCGCTGGAGAACCGCGTGGCACTGGCCCTGACTCAATGGCACGATTAGCTCAGGGCTGATAGCCCATTCGCCAACTCACGGCCTGGGTCGCCGCCAACAAGCGTTGCGCCGCCGGGCCATCTTCATCGGCGTGGAACAGTGAGGTGGGGCCGACCACGGTCATCACCGCCGCCACTTGGCCGATGGCGTTGAACACGGGGGCCGACAAGGCGTCCACCCCAGGCATCAGCAAACCATGCACAAAATGCAGGCCACGGCTGCGGATCTGCTGGCAGACGGTGGTGTAAGCCTGGTCATCGGCCAGGGCATGGGCGATACCGGCCTGGATCTCGCGGTCACGCAATTCCACAGTTTCCCGCGACGGCAGAAAGGCGCTGAACACCAGCCCGGTGGACGAACTGAGCAGCGGCAATACGGAACCCAATTGCGTCACCACCGTGACGGCGCGCACGGCGGGTTCGATCTGCACCACGGTCGCGCCCTGGTTGCCCCACACCGCCAGAAAGCAGGTCTCATTCAATTCGTCGCGCAACTCTGCCAGCGGCATTGCGCCGACTTTCAATACGTCCATGCTGCCCAGCGCCGCCAGGCCCACGCGCAAGGCTTCACGGCCCAGGCCATAGTGGTTGGTGGCGGTGTTCTGTTCGGCGAATCCCGAGGCGATCAACGCCTGCAGGTAGCGGTGCACCTTGCTCGGAGGCATCTGCACATGCTCGGCCAAGCGCGACAATGAGGTCGCCGGCGACAGTTCGGCCAAGGCCTTGAGGATGTCGGTGCCCACTTCGGCCGAGCGGACTTTCTGTTTACCGGTGTCGCGAGGCTTTTCCATGGAGGGGCGAGAGTCCGAGAGATGAATGGGCGTCTTTATAGCTTGACGGTCGATAGTGATCAAATTACGTTATGCGTAACTGGATTACGATAAAAACAACTTCCGTGTAGAGGATGATCCATGAACCTCGAATACCTGTCGGGCTTCGGCAATGAATTCGCCAGCGAAGCGCTGCCCGGCGCATTGCCGGTCGGCCAGAACTCCCCGCAAAAAGCGCCTTATGGGCTGTACACCGAGCTGTTCTCCGGCACAGCGTTCACCATGGTGCGCAGCGAAGCCCGGCGTACCTGGCTTTACCGCATTCAGCCGTCGGCTAATCACCCTGCGTTCGTCAAGCTTGCGCGGCAATTGGCTGGTGGGCCGTTGGGCGCGGTAACGCCCAATCGCTTGCGTTGGAACCCGTTGGATGTTCCAAGTGAACCGACGGACTTCGTTGATGGGCTTGTAGGAATGGTCGCCAATTCGGCGCTGGAAAAACCCTCTGGCATCAGCATCTATCACTACTGTGCCAACCGTTCGATGGAGCGCGTGTTCTTCAACGCCGATGGCGAATTGTTGATCGTCCCCGAGCAAGGTCGGCTGCGTATCGCCACGGAATTGGGCGTGCTGGAGGTGGAACCGCTGGAGATCGTCGTGCTGCCGCGAGGCCTCAAGTTCCGCGTCGAACTGCTGGATGCCCAGGCGCGTGGCTACGTCGCTGAGAACCACGGCGCGCCGTTGCGCCTGCCGGACCTGGGCCCCATCGGCAGCAATGGCCTGGCCAATCCGCGCGATTTCCTCACGCCGGTTGCGCACTACGAAGACCTGAAAAAGCCTACGACGCTGGTACAAAAATTCCTCGGTGAACTCTGGGCCTGCGAACTCGACCATTCCCCGCTCAACGTCGTCGCCTGGCACGGCAATAACGTGCCGTACAAATACGACCTGCGCCGTTTCAACACCCTCGGCACGGTGAGTTTCGATCACCCGGACCCTTCGATTTTCACTGTCTTGACCTCGCCGACCAGCACCCACGGCTTGGCTAACCTCGACTTCGTGATTTTCCCGCCGCGCTGGATGGTGGCCGAGAACACCTTCCGCCCGCCGTGGTTCCACCGCAACCTGATGAACGAATACATGGGCCTGATCCAGGGCGCCTACGATGCCAAGGCCGAAGGCTTCCTGCCCGGCGGCGCGTCGCTGCACAGCTGCATGAGCGCCCACGGCCCGGACGGCGAGACCTGCACCAAGGCGATCAACGTCGAGCTGGCGCCGCACAAGATCGATAACACCATGGCTTTCATGTTCGAGACCAGCCAAGTGCTGCGTCCCACACAGTTCGCCCTGGAATGCCCGCAACTGCAAAACACTTACGACGCGTGCTGGGCCTCGCTGCCCGCCACCTTCAACCCGAATCGGAGATAACCCATGACTCAGCCAACACTAACGCGCAGCTGGGTGACCTCGGCCAATGGTCACGCGGATTTTCCCCTGCAAAACCTGCCGCTGGGGGTGTTCAGCCTCAACGGTTCGGCACCGCGCAGTGGCGTGGCGATTGGTGATTCCATCCTTGATCTGCACGCCGCCTTGGATGAGTTCGACGGTGAAGCGCGTCGCGCCGTTGAAGCGACCGCTGGCGGCCAACTGAACGAGTTTTTTGAACTCGGCCGTGGCCCGCGCGTGGCCTTGCGCGAGCGTCTGCTGGAACTGCTGGCTGAAGGCAGTAAACTGCAAACCCGCGAGGCACAGGTGCTGCACCGCGCCGCCGATTGCCAGATGCACCTGCCGGCGAAAATCAATGACTACACTGACTTCTACGTCGGTATCGAACACGCGCAAAACGTCGGCAAACTGTTCCGCCCCGACAACCCGCTACTGCCTAACTACAAGTACGTACCGATTGGTTACCACGGCCGCGCATCGACCATCCGTGCCTCGGGCACCGAGGTGCGTCGTCCCAAAGGCCAAACCTTGCCAGCCGGCCAGACCGAGCCAACTTTCGGCCCATGTGCGCGCCTGGACTATGAACTGGAGCTGGGCATCTGGATCGGCCAGGGCAATGCGATGGGCGATTCGATCCCCATTGGTGACGCGGCCGAGCACATCGCCGGTTTCTGCCTGCTCAATGATTGGTCGGCGCGGGATATCCAGGCCTGGGAATATCAGCCGCTGGGGCCGTTCCTGTCGAAAAGCTTCATCACCACCATTTCACCGTGGGTGGTGACCGCCGAGGCCTTGGAGCCGTTCCGCAAGGCGCAACCGGCGCGGCCTGAGGGCGACCCGCAACCACTGCCGTACTTGCTGGATAAACGTGACCAGGCTGCGGGTGCGCTGGATATCGAATTGGAAGTACTGCTCACCACCGCCGCCATGCGCGAGCAGAACCTGCCGGCGCATCGCCTGGCCCTGAGCAACAGCCTGCACATGTACTGGACCGTCGCGCAGCTGGTTGCGCATCACAGCGTCAACGGCTGCCAGTTGCAAGCGGGTGATCTGTTTGGGTCGGGCACCTTGTCGGGGCCGCAAGAAGGCCAGTTCGGCAGCCTGTTGGAAATGACTGAAGGCGGCAAAAAGGCAATCGAGTTGCCGTCCGGCGAAGTGCGCAAGTTCCTGGAAGATGGTGACGAAATCATCCTGCGCGCCCGTTGCAGCCGCGAAGGTTTTGCTTCCATCGGCTTCGGCGAATGCCGCGGCACCGTGGTCGCGGCGCGCTAGGAGGGCAGGGCGATGGAACTCTATACCTACTACCGTTCCACCGCGTCGTACCGGGTGCGTATCGCCTTGGCACTCAAGGGCCTGGATTTCAGTGCCGTGCCAGTCAACCTGCTGGTGCCGGCGGGTGGTGCCAATCGCCAGCCGGAGTACCTGGCGATCAACCCACAAGGTCGCGTGCCGGCGTTGCGTACTGATGAGGGCGAGTTGCTGATTCAGTCACCGGCGATCATCGAATACCTGGAGGAACGTTATCCACAGGCGCCGTTGCTCTCCAAAGACTTGGCGACCCGCGCGCATGAGCGTGCGGTGGCGTCGATTATCGGCTGTGATATCCACCCACTGCATAATTCGAGCACCCAGAACCTGCTGCGGCAATGGGGGCATGACGAGACGAAGGTGTTGGAGTGGATCGGTCATTGGATCAGCCAGGGGCTGGGTGCGGTGGAGCAATTGATTGGTGACCAAGGTTATTGCTTTGGCGACCAGCCGGGGTTGGCTGATGCGTTTCTGATCCCTCAGCTGTATGCGGCAGAACGCTTCAAAGTGCCATTGGCGGCGTACCCGCGCATTGGGCGGGTGGCGGGGCTGGTGGCGCAGCATCCGGCATTTATCCAGGCCCACCCTGCCAATCAACCCGACACACCCCAACCCTAAATGTGGGAGCGAGCAAGCCCGCTCCCACATTTGTTCGGCGTGATCCTTATAAAAATAATAGGTACCTTGCGATGCACAACCAAATTGCCAGCTTTCGCGCGGCACTCGACGCCCGTCCGGTATCGCGCTATCAGTGGTTGATTCTCCTGTTGCTCGCGCTGCTGCTGGTCACCGATGGCTATGACGCCCAAGTGCTGGGATATGTCGTGCCAGCGCTGGCCAAGGATTGGGGGCTGGAGAAAGCTGCATTTGGTCCGGTGTTCAGCGCCAACCTGCTGGGGCTGACGCTCGGCTCATTGCTGGTCACACCCTTGGCCGATCGCTTTGGCGTACGCCGCATCCTGCTCGGCTGTGTGCTGATCTACGCCAGCCTCACCGTGTTGATGGTGTTTGCCAACTCGCTGAACACGCTGATGGCCGCACGGTTTATCTGCGGTATCGGCATGGGAGGCGCGATGCCGAGTGCGATGGCGTTGATGTCGGACTATTCCCCACCACGCTTGCGCACGCTGATGGTGACCTTGGCGGCTTGTGGCTTCTCGTTTGGCGGGGCCGCAGGTGGTTTCGTGGCGGCAGGGTTTATTGAAGGCTTCGGGTGGCAGGCAGTGTTTCTTGCCGGAGGCGTGACGCCGTTGCTGCTGTTCCCGTTTCTGGTGTGGCTGCTGCCGGAATCCCTGCCGCGTTTGCTGCGTGATGCCCCGCCCTATGCACGTTTGCGGACGGTGACGGTGCGTATGCTGCCCGACTGGCAACCGCCGCTGGCGACACAGGCAGAAAACCAACAGGAGCAAGGCAGCGAACTGACGGTCGTGGAGTTGTTCCGTAACGGCTACGCGCGCCCGACCGTGCTGATCTGGGCGACCTTTTTTGTCAGCCTGATCCTGCTGTATTTCATGATCAGTTGGTTGCCGTCGCTGCTTCTGGAAAGTGGGTTGACGCTGAAAGACGCCAATCTGGTGACATCGATGTTCCTGTTCGCCGGCACCTTGGGCGCCATCGGCATGGCCTGGTTCGCCGACCGCTTGAAAAGCAAAGTACGACTACTGTCAGGCGTGCTGGCGGCGGCTGCGGTGTGCACCGTTTTGCTCGGCCTGAACCATGACAACCCTCGCTATTTGGTGGCCTGCGTCTTTGCGGCCGGGTTTTGCATCATCGGTGGCCAGTTGACCCTCAATGCCTTTGCCAGCAACTTCTACCCGGCGCATGTGCGCGCTACCGGTACGGGCTGGGCATTGGGGGTAGGGCGATTTGGCTCAATCCTGGGGCCGCTGTTTGGCAGCATGCTGCTCGCGATGCATATCCCGGTGGAGCAGATTTTCTTCTTCTGCGCGATACCGGCGGTGATTGCGGCGTTGTTGATTATTCAGGTGCGTTCGCCCGGGGTTGAGCTGCCGAAGAACCCGATGACTGGGGATATTCTCAAGACGCCGCAGGCTTAATGCACCACTGAATTGGGCGGCAGGTGCCCCAGCCGCTCCGTCAGGCGCAGGCGTTGGATGGGGTCTTCGCTGAGCATCAACGCGTGCTCCAGGTCGAAGCGTTCGGCGTTAGGGCAGTCCAGGCGCTGATACAGGCTGGCCCTCGCCAGGTAATCGGCGGCGCTGGCATTGCCCAGTTCCAGCACGCGTTCGGCATCGACCAGCGCTTCAAGCGGGGCGTCATTGGAAAGGTGCAGTTGCCGCAGGTTGCGCGACAGCCGTTGCAGGATCGAACGCGGGTCGGCGGTGTGCAGGTGGTCGGCTTGCAACTTGAGGTTGGGGCCATATTGGCGTTGCAGCAGGTCGCGACAATCATTGGGGTACAGACGTCGGCCGCCGCAGGGGTCCAGCAGGTGATCGGCACCGGGTACCCGCAGCAGGAAGTGGCCGGGGAAATTCACGCCGACCATGGGGATGTCGAGGCGCCGCGCCAGTTCCATGGCGATCAGCCCCATGGCCAAGGGTTGTCCACGTTTGCGTTGCAAGACCTTGTCCAGCAGGGCGGCGGCGGGGCGCAAGGGGGTGAATTCATCCTGGGCAAACCCCAGGTCATTCATGCGCCGCAGCAGCGGCTGGGCCTGCTCATCCGCTGGCAGCATGGGCATGCCCAGGCTCACCTGCTGTTGCAACAGGGTCAGCTCCTGCAGGATCAGCAACGGCTGCACCGCCGGGTCATGCTCGGCGGCAATCCACAGCGCCGCTTCAAACAGCGCAGGTGGTGAGCGTTCCAGGCAGGCGAAAAAGGCTTTGCGGGGATTCATTGCATTCTCCGGCATATGCCCCCGTTTTAGCCTTGCTGGGATTTTTCGTCCAGTGGCTTAGAAAATATCCTGCGCTTATTTCCCAAGTCCCGCAAAAACGGGCGTCTTATTCCAGCGTGGTCCGGCACTTTTCTGCCACACGCCTATACTTGGCCCACTACCAGAAGTGATTCGGGAGCTTGACGATGTTTGCTCTCATGCATAGCACCCGCCTTGAATCGCTGCACTTGAGCGTCGACCCGGTCACCGGGCTGAAGGCGGTCATCGCCATCCACAACAGTCGCCTTGGGCCCGCCCTCGGTGGTTGCCGTTACCTCTCCTACCCCGACGACGAAAGTGCCGTGGCCGATGCCGCGCGCCTGGCCCAGGGCATGAGCTACAAGGCCGCACTGGCGGGATTGCCGGTGGGCGGCGGCACCGCAGTGATCCTGCGCCCAGGCCACGTGGAAAACCGCGCGGCACTGTTTGAAGCGTTTGGCCGTTGTATCGAACAACTCGACGGCCGCTACATCACCGCTACCGACAGTGGCACCTCGGTGGCGGACATGGATTGCATCGCCCAGCACACTCGTTACGTGACCAGCACCACCGCCGCGGGCGACCCTTCACCCCATGCCGCCATGGGCGTGTTCGCCGGCATCCGCACCACCGCCATGGCCCGCCTGGGCAGCGACAACCTGGAAGGCTTGCGCGTGGCCATCCAAGGCTTGGGCAATGTCGGCTACGCCCTGGCCGAACAACTGCACGCCGCCGGCGCCGAATTGCTGGTCAGCGACATCGACCATGGCAAGGTGCAGCTGGCCATGGAGCAACTGGGCGCGCACCCCATCGCCAACGAGGCGTTAATGAGCACGCCGTGCGACATCCTCGCGCCCTGCGGCCTCGGCGCCGTGCTCAACCGCCAGAGCGTCGGCCAACTGCGCTGCGCCGCCGTGGCCGGTTCCGCGAGTGCGCAACTGACCAACCTGCAAGTGGCCGACCAACTTGAAGGGCGCGGCATCCTCTACGCCCCCGACTACGTGATCAACTCCGGTGGCCTGATCTACGTGGCCCTCAAGCACAGCGGCGCAGAACTGGCGACCATTACTGCGCACCTGTCCAACATCGGTACGCGCCTAACCGAAATCTTCGCCCACGCCCAGGCCGAAAAACGCTCCCCCGCACGGGTGGCGGATGAACTGGCCGAACGGTTGCTGTACCAATAACCCGCTATTAAAAAGGCCCTGAATCGATGATTCAGGGCCTGTTCAATTCTGGCTTTATTCCGCCGCAGCGTTGAGCAACTCGGACAACGCGTCCGGCTGGCTCTTGAACGCCTTGGCAAATACATCGCGGTTCTTCGCCATGTAGATCCCGGCTTCTTCCACCTGCTGCTCACTCAGGGACGGCACGGCTTTTTGCAACACTTCTGCCAGCAGCTCAGCGAGCTCAAGCATTTTGTCATGACGGTCAGCTTCGGCTTTATCCATGAACAAACGCTCCAGATCTCGGCTGCTGCGGTATACCACTTCGACGGCCATTCACCACCTCACATGCCTTCACGATAGTTGTCTTTTGCGACTACTGTATTTATATACAGCAAAAAGAGTAAGCCAAACCGTGGGGTTTGGATAGCAGTTTTTAATGTAGCCCGTAAATACAGGTTAAGCGTGTCTCATGTCACCCGGCCATCATCTCATACCTGCCCTGGCCTTTTTTCTGCATGCAGAACAACCGTCACGTCCAACCCGCATTATCCGGTCGAGTCGACCTAAGGAAGCATCATCGTGAAAATCAACTGGGCCGAAAGGCTGCGCCAGCAAGTACATGGTCTGGCCGAGTCCCTGGGCAATCTGTTTGTCGAGTCGTTCCACTACCTGGCGTTGTTCGCCATTGGTGCGGTGACCGCTTGGGCAGCGGTGATGGAATTTCTGGGGATGCTGGAGAACGGGCACATCAAGATTGATGACATCTTGCTGCTGTTCATCTACTTGGAATTGGGCGCCATGGTCGGGATTTATTTCAAGACCAACCACATGCCGGTGCGCTTTCTGATCTACGTGGCGATCACCGCCCTGACGCGCCTGCTGATCTCCAACGTGTCGCACCACAACCCACCAGACGTAGGAATCATCTACCTGTGCGGCGGGATTCTGCTGCTGGCGTTCGCCATACTGGTGGTGCGCTACGCGTCGTCGGCGTTCCCGTCGGTGAAGGTCGAAGGCCCGCGTCGCAAGGGCGGGGCGAGCCTGGAAACCGAGAAGGGCGAGCTTTAAAGCCCGACGCTGAAGGGCAGGGGGCGGGTGGGCGGTCGCTGTAGCACTTTGTGATCGCCATCTGTCATCACCGCCAGGATTTCCATGGCGCTGTGACCCTGTTCGATGGCAATACCGAATTGGATGCTCTGCACCAAACGCTTCAGCCGCTTTGGATCGTTGCGCTGTTCGGCGCTGATCATGCGTTTGGCTACCACCCCGTCCTCATTGGAGAGGGTGAGCATAATGCTGCCGTCCAACCGCTGGATGCTCAGGTTGACCCGATATTCCGGGGTGAAGGTGTCGGTGATGATCTGAAAAGGATTGTCCATGGTGCGTTACCGCCTGATAAGAACATGCAGTCATTGACGACCGGTGTTGGGATTAGTTCGTGTCTCCTGACCACCGGCCACTTCGTCGCTGAAGCGTCACAAGATCCGTTTGCTTCATAAGCTGTACAGCAAGGGGCGTGCCGTGTGGCGACCTACCTGACTGCGCCTGACCCATGTGGGAGCGGGCTTGCCCGCGATTGCGGTTCGTCAGCTTGTTAATTTCTGACTGACGGACGGCTATCGCGGGCAAGCCCGCTCCCACATTGAATGGACGTTGTGGGCTATTTCAGGGCAGTACGGAAAAAACGATCGCAGACAGCGCAATCAGCCCGATCACCACTACAAATACATTCGAGACTTGGCCCGAATACTGGCGCAGGGATGGCACGCGGCGAATTGCGTACATCGGCATCAGGAACAGCAGGCACGCGATGATGGGCCCGCCCATGGTCTCGATCATGCCCAGGATGCTCGGGTTGAAAGTGGCCACGGCCCAGCAGGTCAGCACCATGAACAGTGCGGTGCAGCGTTCCAGCCATTTGGACGACATCGAACGATTGCGCCCACGCAGGGATTTGACGATCAGGCCCTGGAAGCCTTCGCTGGCACCGATGTAGTGGCCGAGGAAGGATTTGGTGATGGCCACCAGCGCGATCAACGGCGCGGCGTAAGCGATCACTGGGGTCTGGAAGTGGTTGGCCAGGTACGACAGGATCGAGATGTTCTGCGCCTTGGCTGCTGCGAGGTCTGCCGGTGACAGTGCCAGTACACAACTGAAGCAGAAGAACATCACGGTCAACACCATCATGCCGTGGGCGGTGGCCAGAATGCCGCTGCTTTTGCGCTCGGCTTGCGCGCCATACACGCGTTTCTGGTCGACGGCGAACGCGGAGATGATCGGCGAATGGTTGAAGGAAAACACCATCACCGGGATCGCCAGCCACAGCGTCTTGAAGAACAGTGGCAACGGCATGCCCTCACTGGCGGAGGCGAAGAACGCGCCGTTCCAGTTGGGGATCAGGCTCAACGCCAGTAACAGCAAGGCAGCGACGAACGGGTACACCAGCACGCTCATCGCCTTGATGATCACGCCCTGGCCGCAACGCACGATGGCCATCAGGCCGAGGATCAGCACCAGCGACAGGATCGCCCGCGGCGGCGGGGTCATGTGCAGTTGGTGCTCCATGAAGCTGCCCAGGGTGTTGGTCAGCGCCACGGCGTACACCAGCAGGATCGGGAAGATTGCAAAGAAATACAGCAGGGTGATCAGCTTGCCGGCGCCGACGCCGAAATGCTCTTCGACCACTTCGGTGATATCACCGGATTTGCCTGACAGCACAAAGCGCGTCAGCCCACGGTGGGCGAAGAAGGTCATCGGGAAGGCCAGCAGTGCCAGGATGATCAGCGGCCAGAAGCCGCCGAGGCCAGCATTGATCGGCAGGAACAAGGTACCAGCACCGATGGCGGTGCCGTAGAGGCCCAGCATCCAGGTGGTGTCGTGCTGGGTCCAGCCGGTTGTGACGGTGCTCTCTACAGCAGGATTATCAGCAGCAGGTGTACGTACATCGGTCATCGTTATTGCCTCGTTATTATTTTTGCGCGGGCTCACGTTGGGGCAGTCAGGGAGTGCTCCTCAGCACTCCACCCAGCTGACCGCCAGGCCGCCCCGTGAAGTTTCCTTGTATTTGTCATGCATATCGGCGCCGGTATCGCGCATGGTGCGGATCACCCGGTCGAGGGAAATAAAGTGTTTGCCATCACCGCGCAGGGCCATTTGCGTGGCGTTGATCGCCTTGACGGCGGCGATGGCATTGCGCTCGATACACGGTACTTGCACCAGGCCACCGACCGGGTCGCAGGTGAGGCCGAGGTTGTGTTCAAGGCCAATTTCGGCGGCGTTTTCCAGTTGCTCCGGCGTGGCGCCAAGAATGTCCGCCAACCCGGCAGCGGCCATGGCGCAGGCCGAGCCGACCTCGCCCTGGCAGCCGACTTCAGCACCGGAGATCGAGGCGTTTTTCTTGCAGAGAATGCCCACTGCCGCCGCGGCCAGGAAGAAATTGACCACGTCGTCGTCAGACGCGTCGGCGTTGAACTTCATGTAGTAATGCAGCACTGCCGGGATAATGCCGGCGGCGCCATTGGTCGGTGCGGTGACCATGCGCCCGCCAGCGGCGTTTTCTTCGTTGACGGCGAGGGCGAACAGGTTGACCCACTCCATGGCCGACAAGGTTGACGTGATGACATTCGGTTTGCCGATTTCCAACAGGCTGCGGTGTAATTTCGCTGCACGGCGGGGCACGTCCAGGCCACCCGGCAGAATGCCTTCATCGCGCAGGCCTTGTTCCACGCATTCGCGCATCACCGACCAGATATGCAACAGGCCGCTGCGAATTTCGTCGTCGCTGCGCCACGCACGTTCGTTGGCCATCATCAGCTCCGATACCCGCAGGCCGTGCTTGTTGCAGAGGGCCAGCAGTTCAGCGGCGCTGGAAAAGTCGTAGGGCAATTCCACATCGCTGGTCGGCGCGATGCCCGAGGCTGCTTCGGCTGCCTCTATGATGAAACCACCACCCACCGAGTAATAGGTTTGCTCGTTCAGCAGGCCGTTTTCGCCGTAGGCGTGCAGGGACATGGCGTTGGGGTGGTAGGGCAAGCTTTCGTCCAGCAGTAGGAGATCTGTATGCCAGTTGAAGGCAATTTCCTGCTGGCCTGCGAGTAGCAGTCGTCCGGACTCGCGCAATTGCTGGATGCGTGCATTGATTGAGGTCGGATCGACCTGATCTGGCCATTCGCCCATCAGGCCCATCACGCAGGCACGGTCGGTGGCGTGACCGACGCCTGTAGCGGACAGCGAGCCATACAGGCGCACTTCAACGCGGCGGGTATCGCGCAGCAATTGGGTGTCGATCAGCGCTTGGGCAAACGTTGCCGCCGCCCGCATGGGGCCGACGGTATGAGAGCTGGAAGGGCCAATGCCTACCTTGAATAGATCGAAAACACTGATAGCCATGCTAAAGCCTTACAAGCAATGGAGTGGAAATCGCTGCCATCTTTTGTAGGACGAGCGGAATTAGCGCGATACTGAGGCTCTGGATCGGCACTGACCAACGAATTATCCTAAGACACCCTTTAGCTGGACTAAACGCTATGACCCGACCCCTCCATGGTCAGACTTATGTGTGGCTGCACGTTTTTTCCTGTGCGGCGCGGCATTTGTCGTTCACCCGCTGCGCCGAAGAACTGCACATCACGCCGGGGGCGGTGAGCCAGCAAATCCGTCAGTTGGAGGAGCGATTAGGTTTCCGCTTGTTTCATCGACGCGCACGTGGCGTAGAGCTGAGTGCCGAGGGGCAGCGGTTGGCAGCAACGGTGGGTGAAGCCTACGGCAGCATCGATGCTGAATTGCAGCGCTTGGACGTGGGGATGATCAGCGGCACCCTGCGCCTGCGCTCGATCCCGTCGTTTCTCGGCAAATGGCTGACCCCACGTTTACCGCGCTTGCAGCAGCGTTTTCCGGATATCCAACTGCGCATGGTCGCCGAAGACAGCAGCATTGCCCTGCATGAGGGCGACTTCGACCTGGCCATCGACTTGAATGACGGCAGCTACCCCGGCCTGTTATCCACAGCCCTGCTGGACGAACAGATCTTCCCGGTCTGCGCACCCAGCCTGTTGCGTGGTCGCCCACCGTTGCATGGCCCGGCTGATTTGGTGCATTTCCCGCTGCTGCACGACATCACTGCGTGGCGTGGGAGTTATGAGTACGCGGAGTGGGAGTTCTACCTGAATGCCATCGGCTATCACGTTGCCGATGTGCGTCGTGGCCACACCTTCAACCGCAACCACCTGACCATCGAAGCCGCCATCGCCGGCATGGGCGTGGCCATTGCGCGGCGCACTTTGCTTAACGATGAGCTGGAGCGCGGTACTTTGATCGTGCCGTTCGGCTTGGCCGTGCCTAACCACAAACGCTACGTATTGTTGTATGCGCCAGGCGCGCTGAACCATCCGGGCGTGCGGGCGGTCCATGATTGGCTGGTGGAAGAAGCGATGATTTTTCGCGGATTGCACCCCCTGGGAGAGGGGCAGTTGTAGGAAATTGGGCGAGTGAGAAGATGTACCCAACTCCCGACGATAACAGCGTGTTTGATCGTTGTCAGACTTAATTTGTAATGTGTGATTTATCTTTGCAAAGGGGTTGAATTGTTTCGCGGTCTGCCCAATTGTGTAATCAAGAGGTCATGGTTTTACCTGCCTGGTAAAGCAGTCGTGATCTCTCGCGAGCTAGCTGAAATAAGGGAAAAACTATGCAAATCCAAGTCAATAGCGATAACCATATTGAAAGCAGCATCCGACTGGAGGAGTGGGTACGTACTACCATTGAAAGCACGCTCGAACGTTATGAAGAAGACCTGACCCGCGTTGAGGTCTACCTGAAAGATGAGAACGGCGATAAGCCCGGTCCCCACGATTTAAGTTGCCGCCTGGAAGCACGGCCAAAAGGCCATCAGCCAGTGTCGGTCCTGCACAAGGCCGATACCCTGGAACAGGCGATCGACGGTGCAGCCACCAAGCTGGACCATGCGTTGGAACATTTGTTTGGCAAACTGCAAGGCAAGCCACGCGCTGCCGGTAAAAACCTGCCGGCCAATAAAGTGAACGATGACGCGCTTGAAGAGGAATTCCTGGAAAACGAAAATGCTGCACTTAACAGCTGACAGTTTTTTCACACCCCACTAAAAACGGGCCTGCATTTGCAGGCCCGTTTTCGTTTCAGGCTTAAAACGCGATGGAGGTTTGCACGTAGACCGTGCGCGGCTCGCCTATGTATTTGCCCTTGTTGTTATCGTCGAACGAGCGGGTGAAGTACTGCGTGTTGAAGATGTTTTTCACCCCGACTGCCACGTTCAAGTCCGACAGCTGCGGGCCGAAGTCATATGCCGCGCGGCTGCTGAATAACATGTAGCCCGGGATGCGTCCGTTTGCGCCGTCAGCAGTTTCCTTTTGGGTATTGGCGTTGTCGGCGAACTGGCTGCTCTGGTAGCTGCTGTCCAGGTTGAGCTTCCAGCGACCTTCGGTGTAACCCACGCCCAGAGTGCCCTTGTGCTTGGAGGAGAAAGGCACGCGGTTACCTTTGTTCGGGCCGTCTTCGCGAATGGTGGCGTCGACGTAGGCGTAGGTGGCATAGACATCAAAGCCGGCCAGTGCCGGGCTCAAACCGTCGAGCGCATAGTTGACGCTGGTCTCGATACCCTGATGGCGCGTTTCGCCACGGGCAATCACCGAGTCGTTGGTCTGGTTGCTTTCGTACTGGTTGTCGAAGTTGATCAGAAACGCACCGATTTCCGCACGTAAGGTGCCGTCGTCGTAGCGGGTGCCCAGTTCCCAGGTGCGGGCTTTTTCCGGTTTCACTTCGCCGCTGGTCACGCGGTTGGGCATCTGGCTGTACTGCACGCTGCCGAACGAGCCTTCGGTGTTGGCGTAAAGGTTCCAGCTGTCGGTAAGGTGGTAGAGCACGTTCAGCGCCGGCAGCGCGGTGTTGTAGTCGCCCTTGTATTTGACGTTGGTGAGGTTGTTGGTCTGCTGGGACTCGATCATCTCGTAGCGAATGCCAGGGGTGATGGTCCACTTGCCGATATCAATCCGGTCATCGACGAAGAAGGCGTTGGCTTCGGTGCCGCCACGGGTGTCGCGGTCGTTGCGGCTGTCGGTGCTGGGGATTTGCTGGTTGGCGGCGATCGGCGTGCGGTAACGCAGTTCGTGGCCGGCTTCGTTGATGTAGCGGTAACCGACGCCGACTTCATGGCTGGTCGGACCCAGGTCAAAACCTTGGGCGAAGCGGGTCTCGATGCCACGTACCCAATATTCACGCGGGGACAGCGAAAGGAACGTGCCCTGGTCCAGGTAGCCGCTGCGCAGGGTCTTGGTGAAGAAGCTGTTCACGGTAAATTCGCGACGGTCCTGCTCATAGCGATAGCCGATGTTGAACATCGTACGGCGGCCCCAGAATTTGTCGTAGGGGCGGGTGGACTGGTACGGGTCGGCCTTGTAGTTCGCGACGTTCAAGCCCCCAGGCATGTCGGCCTGGCCTTCGTAGTACTGCGCCATGGCGTTGAAACTGTTGGCGTCGTCGAGTTGGTATTTGCCCTTGAGAATCAGGTCGTCGATTTGCGTGTCGCTGTGTTCGCGCCAGTCGCCGCCACGGGTACCGGAGTACAAAATCGCCCCGCCCAGGCCATTGTCGGCGGTGCCGCCGGCGAGCAGGTTGCCGGTGGTCTTGAATCCGTCATGGCTGGAGGACGGGCTGGTTTCGGTCTGCAAGCCGCCTTTGACAGTGGGCGCGTCCGGAATTGCGCGGGTCACGAAGTTGACCACACCGCCGACGTTTTGCGGGCCGTAGCGCACGGCGCCGCCGCCGCGGACGACGTCCACCGCGTCCATGTTGCCCATGCTGATCGGTGCAAACGAAAGCTGTGGCTGGCCGTAAGGCGCGAAAGGCACCGGGATGCCGTCCATCAGCACCGTGGAGCGTGATGCCAGGCGCGGGTTGAGGCCGCGAATACCGAAGTTCAGCGCCATGTCATGGCTGCCGGTGCCGTTATTTTCCGGCGCGTTGACGCCAGGGATGCGGTTGAGCACGTCTTTGGCCTGGGTCGCGCCCTGGCGTTCGAATTCTTCACGGCGGATCACATCACGGGCGCCGGGGTGTTCGAAGACGTTGGTTTGCGCGGCGTCGCCGAGCCAGTCGCCGACCACGCTGGAGGTGCCCAACTCAATGCTGGCTGGGGCAGTGGCCGGTTGCAGGCTGTAGGCATTGTCGCCTTCGGCGCGGGCTTGCAGGCCGGTGCCTTCCAGCAGTTTTTGCAGGCCTTCAGCCGCGCTGTAGTTGCCCGTCAAGCCACGGCTCTGCCTGCCCGCCGTCACTTCGGAACCAAAGGAGATCAATACGCCGGCTTCGCGGCCAAATTGATTCAGTGCGGCTTCCAACGAAGTCGGCGCGATGTGAAAAGGCTTGGCGTCGGCGGCCATCACCTGAGGCAGTACGGTAAGACTCAGGCTGGCGCCGAGTAGGAGTTGGCGCAGTGAGCGGGCGAGAAGCGTCGGTTGCTGGGGCATGACGGGCGGTCCTGAGAAGGAAGGATCTAGGTGGCTTTCCTTCTCTGTCACGCGAGGTGTGGAAAACGGCTCATCGTTTTTAAGAAAAAGTTCAGGCGCGGGCCTGGACGGTCACCCAGTAGCGGGTAAACCGCCGGATTTTGACCGGCAGGCTCACTTCCAGCAGGTCGAGAATGCGTTCGCTGTTGTCCAGTGGATAGCTGCCGGAGATCAGCAGATTGGCCACCTGTGGGTCGCAATTAACCTGGCCACGCCGATAACGGCCGAGTTCGCCGAGGAAGTCTTCCAGGCGCATGTGAGCCGCGACCAGCATGCCGTCGGCCCAGGCGCCGCTGTTGGCGTCGGTAGGGTGCGGGGTGTCCCAGCCTTTGCGCGTGAAATTGACCTGATGCGAAGCCTGGACTGTCAGCGGCAGGCCGCTATAGGTATTGGGCATGACGTCGACGCGCCCCTCGAACACCGACAGTTGAGTGTGATCGTTGAACTGGCGCACGTTCAAACGCGCCGCCTGGCTGCTGAGCAGGCCCTGGCCGGTCAGCACCTGCAGCGGCGTATTGCCTGCGGCGCTGGTCAACAGGATCTCGCCTTCGAGCAAGCGGATCAGGCGTTGCTGGCCGTCGAAATGCACATCCACCGCACTGCCGGTATTGAGCTGCAATTGGCTGCCATCCGCCAGTTGTACCTTACGGCGCTGGCCGACGGGGCTACGGTAGTCGGCGCTCAGCGGCGGCACTATATGTTGCTGGCGCAGGCTCCAGGCGGCGGCTGAACCTGCGCCGAGTATCAGCAGCAGCTTCAGGGCCTGGCGTCGGCTGGTGGAGGTGGGGGCGTTCAGTGCCGCGTGGGCCAGCGGCGACGGCATGCCGCGCAGGCGCTGGTTGACGCGCTGCATGTGGTCCCACGCGCGCTGGTGTTCGCTGTGGGCGTTCAACCATTGTTGCCAGGCGGCTTGCTGGCGCGGATTGAGGGCGCCTTGCTGCATTTCCATCAACCAATGCACGGCTTGTTCGGCGACTTGCGTGGAAAAATTCATAGCGCGAAGTAGCAGCGCATCGCCGCTTTGCTCAAGTGGCGCTTAACAGTGGCGATGGAAATGCCTAACTCAGCGCCGATTTGCGCGTAAGTCAGGCCATCGAGTTGGGCCAACAGGAAGGCACGCTTGACCTGCGTGGGCAGGCCGTCGAGCAGTTGGTCCAGCTCGATTAGGGTTTGCAGGATGATTGCGCGTTCTTCTTCCGACGGTGCCACGTGTTCGGGCATTTGCGCCAAGGCATCGAGATAGGCGCGTTCCAGGTCCTGGCGACGGTAGAAGTTGAACAGCACACGCTTGGCGACAGTGGTGAGGAACGCGCGGGGTTCGATCAGCGTTGGTGTTTCCCGCCCGGTGAGCACGCGGATGAACGTGTCCTGAGCCAGGTCGGCGGCACTTTCCGGGCAGCCGAGTTTGCGTCGCAACCAGCCGGTGAGCCAGTGGTGATGGTCGTTGTACAAAACTTCGACGGTATTGGACGGGCTCAACAGGAACGCTCCGCAAGCATCGGCATGCTTTAGAGAACAAGAATTGTTCGCATTGTAGGGCGCATGAAGGGCTTCGGCAATCCATCTGCACCGGTGATTCATCCGTTCTCTTTTGCTTATGAGAATATTTATCATTAATATCGCGTGCTGATGAACCTGGCGCCTTCCGCATGAAAAGCAAAACCTCGCTGCCTGTCTCCTACCGTCTCGCCGTGACCTCGCGCGTACTGGCTGCTGTGGTGGGCGGTTACCTGATGGCTTCACTGGCCAGCATCTGCCTCGCGCTGTGGATGCCCACGTCACGTGCCGACGCTGTGATCACCGGGATGATGAGTTCATTCGTGTTCTATTTGCTGGCCGTGCTCTGGTGTTTCGCCTGCCGCAGCGCCGCACGCGCCTGGTTCGGCGTGATGCTGCCGAGCGCAGCATTTGCCACGCTGGCGGGCGTGGGCTTTTGGATGGCGCGCACATGAAAGAGGGCTTTCGCCAGGCCATGGCCTGGTTGCACACGTGGGCTGGATTGATCTTCGGCTGGCTGTTGTTTGCGATTTTTCTGACAGGCACGTTGGCGTATTTCAAAGACGAAATCAGCCACTGGATGCAGCCCGAAGTGCAGGCTCGTCCTCTGGACGATGCACGTAGCCTGAACGTCGCTCAAACCTATCTGCAGCACGTCGCGCCGACCGCTGCCCGCTGGTTTATCACCCTGCCGGACAGCCGCGACCCCGGTCTGTCGGTAATGTGGCAGGACAAAGTCGACCCCGGCAAGCGTGGCAACTTCATCCAGAAAACCCTCGACCCGGTCACCGGCCAGGCGGTGCAGGCCCGTGAAAGCATGGGTGGCGAGTTCTTCTATCGCTTTCACTTCCAACTGCAAATGCCGCATCCCTGGGGCCGCTGGCTGTCGACCATTGCCGCGATGGTGATGTTTGTTGCACTGATCACCGGGATCATCACCCACAAGAAAATCTTCAAGGACTTCTTCACTTTCCGCCCCCGCAAAGGCCAGCGTTCCTGGCTCGACGGGCACAACGCGGTGGGTGTATTGGTGCTGCCATTTCACCTGATGATCACCTACAGCAGCCTGGTGATTTTCATGAGCCTGGTAATGCCGGCATCGATCCTGGCCTCGTACGGCAACGACACCCGCGCCTTCTTCAGTGAGGTGTTCCCGGCAACAAACAATGCACCGGCGCTTGGGCAACCCGGGCAGTTGAAGCCGCTGGTGCCGATGTACGAACAGGCGCGTGAGCATTGGGCGGGTGGACATGTCGGGCGTGTGGCGGTGAATAACCCCAGTGATGTGAACGCTTCGGTCAATGTGTTTCGCGCCGGCTCTGACAGCGTGGTGCATGATTTCGGCAGCACGGTGTCCTTTAACGGCACCACGGGCGAGCTGTTGCGGGTCAGTGGTGAGCAGTCACTGCCGGCCGTGATCGGCGGCAGTTTTTATGGCCTGCACATGGGCCATTTCGCCGGCCCGGTGCTGCGCTGGTTGTACTTTATCTGTGGTCTGGCGGGCACGGTGATGATTGGCACCGGGCTGGTGATCTGGCTTGGCAAACGCCAGCTCAAGCACGCAAAAAGCGCGGTGATGCCGTTTGAATTGCGCCTGGTGGAAGTGCTGAACATCGCCAGCATGTCCGGGCTGATGATCGCCGTCGCGGCGTTTTTCTGGGCCAACCGTTTGTTGCCGGTGAGCTTCGCCGAGCGTTCCGACTGGGAAGTGCAAACCTTCTTTATCGCCTGGGGCCTGAGCCTGTTGCACGCCATGCTGCGCCGCGGTCGCCAGGGGTGGATCGAACAATTGAGCCTTGGCGCGCTGCTGTTTATCGCCATTCCACTGCTCAATGCGCTCACGACCTCCCATCACCTGGGCGTTTCCCTGGCAACGGGCGACTGGGCCATGGCCGGCTTCGACTTGACTTGCCTGGCCAGCGGTGTGTTCCTCGCCTGGGCCGCCTGGAAAATGCAGCAGCGTACGGTGCCTGCCTCCAAGCCTGAACGCGCACGCCGGTTGACGCTCAAGCAGGAGGCGAACTGAATGCTGCTCGCACTGCTGATGTGCTACGCGGGGTTCACCGCATTGTGCTTGTCTACCGACCGACATCACGGCGAACTGCTGCACAGCAAGCCATCGCCACGTCGTCGGCTGGGCCTGCGTGTGGCCGGTTGGGTGCTGCTGACGGTGTCGATCTGGCCCGCCGTGAATATCGCGGGTTGGGGCCAGGGCCTGGTGGAGTGGTGCGCGGTGTTAATGCTCAGTGCGCTGTTGCTGGTGCTGTTGTTGCCGTATCGGCCAAGGCTGGCCTTGATCCTGGCGGGCGTCGGCCTGCTCGCCAGCCCTGTTGCGGCCTTTGCCACTCTTTGAGTTCAGCCTGATGATCAGCACGCCACCCGAATCCCAGGACAGCCCGCACGCTGACGCGGCAGGTGGACGTGCGCATTTCCTGCAGGTGTTTTTGTCCCAGCGTTCGCAGATGGAGGCCTTGGTGAGCCGTCGCGTGGGATGTCGCGCCACGGCGGCCGACCTGGTGCAGGACCTGTTCCTGCGCTTCTGGCGCCGGCCATTGGTGCAGGTCGAAGAACTCAGCACCTACCTGTTGCGCTGCGCCGGCAATATTGCCATCGACCACCTGCGCAGCGAAGGCGCGCGGGTGCGCAGCAGCGAAGGCTGGCTGCCCGAGCAGCAGGACAATCAGGGTTGCGAACCGCAGGCAGCGCTGGAAGCCGGCAACGATTTGCGCCACGTCGAAGCCGCCTTGCGCAGCTTGCCCGAACGCACGCGGCAGATTTTCCTGCTTAACCGCATTCACGGCCGCAAATACGCGGAGATCGCCAAGGCCATGGGCCTGTCCCAAAGTGCCGTGGAAAAACATATGATGCGTGCCCTCGAAGCCTGCAAAGCCAGCCTTCGCGAACCATCGCCCCCACGCACGCCAGGGAAAGCACCGTGAACGTCACCCCCACGCCCGCGCAGGAGCAGGCCGCACTGGCTTGGCTGAGCCTGTTGCATGACCAACCCAGCAGCGGCGACCAGGCCACGTTCAGCCACTGGCTGCGCGCCGATCCCGCGCACGTCGAGGCCTACGCACAGGCTCAGGTGCTGTGGGAGTTGAGCGAAGTGCCGGCACGCAAATTGGCGGATGAAGAGGCCATGGCCTTGCAGGGCTATCTCAATGCGATGAACACCTCGAAGCGCTCACGGGTTGTGCGCTGGTCTGGCGCGTTGGCGATGGCCGCCTGTCTGGTGTTGATGGTGTCGATGGGCGCCGGTTGGCAGCCGTCGCGCTGGGTCGATGACTTCGGCGCCGACTACGTGACAGCGCCGGGGGAGGTCAGAACCGTCACGCTGGCCGACAAGTCCCAAGTCACCCTCGATGCCGACAGTGCCATTGCGGTGGATTTCAGCCAGGGTGAGCGGCATATCCAGTTGCGTCGCGGCGCCGGTTTTTTCAGCGTAACTCACACCGGGCAATCCTTTGTGGTGGAGGCGGGCAGCGGCGAAGCGCGGGTGTTGGGTACGCAGTTTGAAGTGCGCCTGCAACCGGAGGGGGCTCAGGTAACCGTGTTGTCCGGGCGCGTTGGCGTCATACCGTCCAGGCAGGGCCAGCAGCAAATTCTTACGGCAGGCCAGCAAGTGACCTACGTCGACGGTGTCGCCGACCCTCTGCATGCGGTCGACAGCGAATCACGCCTGGCTTGGCGTGACGGCTGGCTCAACTACTACAAGGCGCCGCTGGCCGATGTGATCAATGACTTGGGGCGCTACTATCCGGGCCGCATTCTGTTGCTCAACGAAGAGATGGGCGCCAAGCGGGTCAGCGGCAGCTTCCCGAGCAAAGACCCGCAGGCGGTGTTGAATGCGTTGCAGGCTGTGCTTGGCTTTGAGCAGCACACGGTATTGGGCCGGATGATCGTGGTGCGCTGATTACTTCAGCGCAGCCATGATCTTCTCGGGGCTGTAATCGCGGATCAGTGTGCCGTTTACATCCACGAAGGGAATCCCACCGCCCCCCAACGCCTCATACGCCTTGCGCGCCTGGGCGTCTTTTTCGATATCAAACGCCTGGTACGGAATGCCCTTCTGGTCCAGGAACCGGCGGATCTGCTTGCAGTAACCACACCACTCGGTGGAATAGAGCACCACACGCGCCGAGGCGCGGGTCTGCTCTGGTACCACCTGCGATGGGTTGAACACCCGCTCGATCTTGCCCCAGTTCTGAATCACCACCACGACCAGCAACACCAGCAGGACTTTCTTGAAAACCCCGCCGAGCATCAGTTGCGGCGCTTGAGCTGGTCGGTCAGTTGGGTCGGCAAGCCCTTGATGATCAAGGTACCGGCGGCTTCGTCGTATTCAATCTTGTCGCCCAGCAAGTGCGCTTCAAAGCTGATCGACAAGCCTTCGGCACGGCCGGTGAAGCGACGGAACTGGTTGAGCGTGCGTTTGTCAGCCGGTATCTCTGGCGACAGGCCGTAGTCCTTGTTGCGGATATGGTCGTAGAACGCTTTTGGCCGATCTTCATCGATCAGCCCCGAGAGTTCTTCCAGGCCCATCGGCTCGCCGAGCTTGGCCTGGCTGCTGGCGTAATCCACCAGGGTCTTGGTTTTTTCGCGAGCGGATTCGTCCGGCAGGTCCTCGCTTTCGACGAAGTCGCTGAAGGCCTTGAGCAGCGTGCGGGTCTCGCCCGGGCCGTCGACGCCTTCCTGGCAGCCGATAAAGTCGCGGAAGTACTCCGAGACTTTCTTGCCGTTCTTGCCTTTGATAAAGGAGATGTATTGCTTGGACTGCTTGTTGTTCTGCCACTCGGAGACGTTGATGCGTGCCGCCAGGTGCAGTTGGCCGAGGTCCAGGTGACGAGAAGGGGTCACGTCCAGCTCATCATTCACCGCCACGCCTTCGCTGTGGTGCAGCAGGGCGATGGCCAGGTAGTCGGTCATGCCTTGTTGGTAGTGGGCAAACAGCACGTGACCGCCGACGGAGAGGTTGGACTCTTCCATCAGCTTCTGCAGGTGCTCGACGGCAGTGCGGCTGAACGTGGTGAAATCCTGGCCACCGTCGAAATATTCCTTCAACCAGCCGCTGAACGGGTGCGCGCCGGACTCGGCATGGAAGAAGCCCCAGGCCTTGCCTTGTTTGGCGTTATAGCTCTCGTTAAGGTCGGCAAGCATGTTCTCGATGGCAGCGGATTCGGACAACTCCGAGTCACGCGCGTGAAGAACTGCAGGTGTGCCGTCGGGTTTTTTGTCGATCAGGTGGACGATGCAATGACGGATCGGCATAGGCTTCTCGGCTGGTTGAAGGGGAGCGGTGCGCCCTCCCCAAAAAGTTGCTCAGTGTACCGCACCCATTGGGCAAGACGCGCTTCGAAGGCGGTTTTGGGCACCCTCCGACGGTCCATATGCCTTTTTTTCACGGTTTAGAGCGATAAAGCTGACCAAATGGGTAGGTAGAGGCGGATATTTCCCCGTCTCTGTGCTAGTTTTGCCCCGTCTTACGCCAAGTCTCGGCGATAAGCGTGCATTCAGCATCTGTCAGGTCGAACCAATCCCCGTTTCAAGCATCTATAACCCCGATCTCCGTGGTTATAGCCGGGGGTGCCAGGCCATGACGGTCGGGCTCGACGGCTGACACTGCACTCTGCAATCCATATGAATTTGATAGGGAAGGAACACCACAATGGCTATTACTAAAGACCAACTGATCGCTGACCTGGCTGAAGCAGTAGACGCACCGAAGACCACCGTGCGCGCTCTGCTGGACCAACTGAGCCAGATCGTTGCTGATCAGCTGGAAAACGGCGGCGAAATCACTCTGCCAGGCGTTGGCAAACTGAAAGTGACCGAGCGTCCTGCCCGTACTGGCCGTAACCCTTCGACTGGCGCTGCCATCGAAATCGCTGCCAAGAAAGTTATCAAGCTGGTTGTGGCCAAAGGCCTGACCGACGCTGTTAACAAGTAAGACGCAGCAAAAAAACCGTGCTCCGGAGCGATCCGGGCACGGTTTTTTGTTGCCTGCGATTTACTGTGGTTGCGGGGTTGCTGTGGCGAGGGAGCTTGCTCCCGCTGGGCTGCGCAGCGGCCCCAAAAGTCTGGGAGCGCTTCGCACTGGAGCGCCAGCCCGGTCCCGCGGGAGCAAGCTCCCTCGCCAAATGGATCAGTCGCGCACCCAGCGCTGGCGCCAGATCTGCTGTTCGTTCTTGGTCTGGAAGGTCCAGGCCACAAAGCGGCTTTGCTTCTGCCCCTGGGACATTTCCACCACTTGGCTTTCCAGCACGCCGGCTTTTTTCAGCGCAGTCTCGATGGCGGGCAAGTTCGACGCTTTTGACACCAGAGTGCTGAACCACAACACCTTGTGGGCAAAGTGCGCGCTCTCGGCGATCAACTGGGTCACGAAGCGTACTTCACCGCCTTCACACCACAACTCGGCCGATTGGCCGCCGAAGTTCAGCACCGGCAACTTGCGTTTCGGGTCAGCCTTGCCCAAGGCTCGCCACTTGCGTTCGCTGCCCTTGGTGGCTTCGTCCATGGACGCGTGGAATGGCGGGTTGCACATGGTCAGGTCAAAGCGCTCACCCGGTTCCAGCAAGCCCAGCAGGATCTGCTTAGGGTTAGCCTGCAGGCGCAACTGGATGACCTTGCTCAAGTCATTGGACTGCACGATGGCCTTGGCTGCGGCCACGGCAGTAGGGTCGACCTCCGAGCCCAGGAAGTTCCAGCGGTACTCCATGTAGCCAATCAACGGGTAGACGCAATTGGCGCCCATGCCGATGTCCAGCACCTTGACGATTGAACCGCGCGGGATCTTGCCGTCGTTGACGCTGGCCAGCAGGTCGGCGAGGAAGTGTACGTAGTCCGCACGTCCCGGCACCGGTGGGCACAGGTAATCCGCCGGGATGTCCCAGTGCTGGATACCATAAAAAGCTTTCAGCAGCGCCCGGTTGAACACCCGCACCGCATCCGGGCTGGCGAAGTCGATGCTTTCCTTGCCGTAGGGGTTGAGGATCACGAACTGCGCCAGTTCCGGCGTGGTTTTGATCAACGCCGGGAAGTCGTAACGGCCCGTGTGACGGTTGCGCGGGTGCAGGGTGGCCTCTTTGCGCGGCACGACGGGCTTGGCCGTGGCTGCGGTTTTAGGCTTCTTGCGCGGAGGTTTTGGCGTGCTGGGGGTGGTCATGATGATTCTGGTGTTGGCTCAAAGTGGTGGGCATTGTCACACATTCTTGAGGTGATCTCGGTCAAATGTGGGAGCTGGCTTGCCTGCGATGGCATCAACGCTGTCGTGCAGGTACACCGAGTTGTCTGCATCGCAGGCAAGCCAGCTCCCACAAAAGGCAAAAAAAAGAGACCCGAAGGTCTCTTTTTCACGCGGTTTACACCTTACAAGCTGGAAATCCGCGCATGTTGCTCCGCCAGCTTACCCAAGGCCTGTTCAGCCTCGGCCAGCTTGGCGCGTTCTTTTTCGATCACTTCAGCCGGCGCCTTGTCGACGAACGCCGCGTTGGACAGCTTGCCGCCCACCCGCTGCACTTCGCCTTGCAGGCGCAGGATTTCTTTGTCGAGGCGGGCCAGTTCAGCGCCCTTGTCGATCAGGCCAGCCATCGGCACCAGCACTTCCATGTCGCCGACCAGAGCGGTGGCGGACAGCGGTGCTTCTTCGCCCGCCGCCAATACAGTGATCGACTCCAGCTTCGCCAGCTTCTTGAGCAGTGCATCGTTCTCAGTAAGACGACGCTGATCCTCAGCGCTGGCGTTCTTCACAAACACTGCCAGTGGCTTGCCCGGCCCGATGTTCATCTCGGCGCGGATGTTACGTGTGCCCATCATCAGCGTCTTGAGCCATTCGATATCGCTTTCGGCCGCCTCATCGATACGCGCTTCGTTGGCCACCGGCCAAGGCTGCAGCATGATGGTCTTGCCTTCGATACCGGCCAGCGGCGCGAGGCGCTGCCAGATTTCTTCGGTGATGAACGGCATGAACGGGTGCGCCAGGCGCAGCGCCACTTCGAGCACGCGCACCAGGGTGCGGCGGGTGCCGCGCTGGCGTTCGACCGGTGCGTTCTCGTCCCACAGCACGGGTTTGGACAGTTCCAGGTACCAGTCGCAATACTGGTTCCAGATGAACTCGTACAAGGCCTGTGCGGCCAGGTCGAAGCGGAACTGGTCGAGCTGGCGGGTCACTTCGGCTTCGGTGCGTTGCAGTTGCGAGATGATCCAGCGGTCAGCCAGGGACAGTTCGACTTCTTCGCCGTTCTGGCCGCAGTCTTCGCCTTTATCCAGCACGTAGCGCGCCGCGTTCCAGATTTTGTTGCAGAAGTTGCGATAGCCTTCGACGCGGCCCATGTCGAACTTGATGTCGCGACCGGTGGACGCCAGCGAGCAGAAGGTGAAGCGCAGGGCGTCGGTGCCGTAGCTGGCGATGCCGTCGGCGAACTCGTCGCGGGTCTGCTTCTCGATCTTCTTCGCCAGTTTTGGCTGCATCAGGCCCGAGGTGCGTTTCTGCACCAGGGTTTCCAGGTCGATGCCGTCGATGATGTCCAGCGGGTCCAGGACGTTGCCCTTGGACTTGGACATCTTCTGGCCCTGGCCATCACGCACCAGGCCGTGCACGTACACGGTTTTGAACGGTACTTGCGGCGTGCCGTCTTCGTTTTTCACCAAATGCATGGTCAGCATGATCATCCGGGCAACCCAGAAGAAAATGATGTCGAAACCGGTGACCAGCACGTCGGTGGAGTGGAATTTCTTCAGGAATTCGGTCTGCTGCGGCCAGCCCAGGGTAGAGAACGTCCACAGGCCCGAGCTGAACCAGGTGTCCAGTACGTCGTTGTCTTGTTGCAGCGCAACGTCCGGGCCGAGGTTGTGCTTGGCACGCACTTCGGCTTCGTCGCGACCTACGTAGACCTTGCCTGATTCGTCGTACCAGGCCGGAATGCGATGGCCCCACCACAGCTGACGGCTGATGCACCAATCCTGGATGTCACGCATCCACGAGAAGTACATGTTTTCGTACTGTTTCGGCACGAACTGGATGCGGCCATCTTCCACTGCGGCAATCGCAGGCTCGGCCAGCGGCTTGGTGGACACGTACCACTGGTCGGTCAGCCACGGTTCGATCACGGTACCGGAACGGTCGCCCTTCGGCACTTTCAGGCCGTGGTCGTCAACGCTCACCAGCAAACCGGCGGCGTCGAAGGCGGCAACGATCTGCTTGCGCGCTTCGAAGCGGTCGAGGCCGGCGTATTCGGCCGGGATCTTGCCGTCGATGCTCTCGTTCAACGTGCCGTCCAGGTTGAACACCTGGCAGGCCGGCAGTACGGCGGCATTCTTGTCGAAGATGTTCAGCAGCGGCAGGTTGTGCCGCTTGCCGACTTCGTAGTCGTTGAAGTCGTGGGCTGGAGTGATTTTCACGCAGCCGGTGCCGAATTCAGGGTCGCAGTAGTCGTCCGCGATGATCGGGATGCGACGGCCAACCAAAGGCAGCTCGACGAACTTGCCGATCAGCGCCTGGTAGCGTTCATCGTTCGGGTTAACCGCTACGGCGGCGTCGCCGAGCATGGTTTCCGGACGGGTGGTGGCGACGATCAGGTAGTCATTGCCTTCAGCGGTCTTGGCGCCGTCGGCCAGTGGGTACTTGAGGTTCCACAGGAAGCCTTTCTCGTCGTGGTTTTCCACTTCGAGGTCGGAAATCGCCGTGTGCAACTTGGTGTCCCAGTTGACCAGGCGCTTGCCGCGGTAGATCAGGCCGTCTTCATGCAGGCGCACGAAGGCTTCTTTCACGGATTCCGATAGGCCATCGTCCATGGTGAAGCGCTCGCGGCTCCAGTCGACGGACGAGCCCAAGCGGCGGATCTGACGGCTGATGTTGCCGCCGGACTGGTCTTTCCATTCCCAGATTTTTTCCAGGAATTTCTCGCGACCCAGGTCGTGACGGTTCTGGCCGGTGGCTTCGAGTTGGCGTTCCACCAGCATCTGCGTGGCGATACCGGCGTGGTCGGTGCCTGGCTGCCACAGGGTGTTGCGGCCCTGCATGCGGCGGAAACGGATCAACGCATCCATGATCGCATTGTTGAAGCCATGGCCCATGTGCAGGCTGCCAGTGACGTTCGGTGGCGGAATCATGATGGTGTACGAGTCGCCCGCACCTTGTGGGGCGAAATAGTTCTCGGACTCCCAGGTGTTGTACCAGGAAGTTTCGATAGCGTGGGGCTGGTAGGTCTTATCCATGCGCGGCGGGACCCTAGTTGGCATTAATTCAGGAAAGCCGGCAAGTATAACGGGGGAGGGCGTGGAGGGCGAGTTGAAGACGGACTAAAGGCCTATGCAAAACCAATGTGGGAGCTGGCTTGCCTGCGATAGCGGTATGCCTGCCACTGAAGATGTTGACTGAGACACTGCGATCGCAGGCAAGCCAGCTCCCACAAGGATCTGGACAGCTATTAAGACTGGTACTGGTTAAGCAACCTTTCCATCCGCGCATCCAACCGACGCTTGATCTCGGTCTCGATATGCGGTGCGAAATCGTCGATCACGTCTTGCATGATCAATTGCGCAGCGGCGCGCAGCTCGTTATCCAGGTGCAGCAGTAGGGCGTCCGGGCCTTTTTCAGCGGGGGCGGGTTCTGCTGCTGCAGTGACTGCCACCGGGGCTGCGGGCTTATTACCGACCATGTCGAATAACAGTGGAATCTGTACCTCGCTCTCGACCGTCTCGGTCAGCAGCGGCGGCTGCAAGTCATCATCACCCAGCAACTGGCGGATCGACTCGAGGTCGTCCAGCAGGTGGTCGTCTTTTTTTACAGAATTGGGAGTGTCCATCGTGTGCTCAAAGTCGTTGTAGCCGGTGATCTTGCAGAGGATAGCCCTGTTCGCGGTAGAAACGGAAACTCTCCCGCGCGGCCTGACGAATAGCCGGATCTTCCACCACCACCTCGGCCACGCGGGCAAATGCCTTGGCAAAGGGGGGGACTTTCAGGTCAAGGTTGACCAGCAGGTCCTGGTGATCGCCGCAGTTGTCGCCCAGGCCTAATACCACCTGGCCTTCGGGTTCGGATTCTGCGGCGCCGTGGGGCACGAAGCTTTCGCCCTTGAAGCGCCACAGGCGGGCATCCAGCTCGTCGCGCTGGGCGGCATCGCTGCAATGCAGGTAGATGCGGTGGCCCATGCGCCAGGCCTTTTCGGTGAGTTTGCAGGCAAAGTCCAGGCGCGCGAGTGGGTCGGCGCTGGGCAATATATAGAAGTCGACTTGGGTCATTGGGGTCCTTATAGCCGCGCCGCAATTAAATCGATCACCCTTCGCCGCAAAGGAGTCTGAGCTTGGCGTAGCAGCTGTCGAGCGCAAGCGAGGCTGCGTTGCGGTGTGTCAGATACTCCGCCAACGCAGCCTCGCTTGCGCTCGGCAGCTGCTACGGCCGGGGTGACGCAATGGCGACCCCGGCGTTTTAGCGTCAGGCCTTGGCGCGATCCAGCAGGTATTGGGTCAGCAACGGAACCGGACGGCCAGTGGCGCCCTTGTCCTTGCCGCCGCTGGTCCAGGCCGTGCCGGCGATGTCCAGGTGGGCCCAGTTGAAGTTTTTGGCAAAGCGCGACAGGAAGCAGGCAGCCGTGATGGTGCCGGCTTTCGGACCGCCGATGTTGGCGATGTCGGCGAACGGGCTGTCCAGTTGTTCCTGGTACTCATCGAACAGCGGCAGTTGCCAGGCGCGGTCGTCGGCAGCCTTGCCGGCGCTGAGCAATTGCTCGATCAGTTCGTCGTTGTTGCCCAGCAGGCCCGAGGTATGGGAACCCAGGGCGACGATGCAGGCGCCGGTCAGGGTGGCGATGTCGATCACGGCCTGCGGCTTGAAGCGCTCGGCGTAGGTCAGGGCGTCGCACAGCACCAGGCGGCCTTCGGCGTCGGTGTTGAGGATTTCGACGGTCTGGCCGCTCATGGTGGTCACGATATCGCCCGGGCGCGCCGCGCCGCCGCTTGGCATGTTCTCGGCGCAGGCCAGGATGCACACCAGGTTGATCGGCAGTTTGAGTTCCAGCACGGCACGCAGGGTGCCGAACACGCTCGCGGCGCCGCCCATGTCGTACTTCATCTCGTCCATGCCCAGGCCCGGCTTGAGGCTGATGCCGCCGGTGTCGAAGGTGATGCCTTTGCCGACCAGGGCGTAAGGCTTCTCGGACTTCTTGCCGCCGTTGTATTGCATCACGATCAGGCGTGGCGGCTGGTCGCTGCCCTGGCCTACGGCATAGAACGAGCCCATGCCCAGTTCCTTGATCTTTTTCTCGTCCAGCACTTCAACTTTCAGGCCCTTGAACTCTTTGCCCAGTGCCTTGGCTTGTTCGCCCAGGAAGGTCGGGTGGCAGATGTTCGGCGGCAGGTTACCCAGGTCGCGAGTGAACGACATGCCATTGGCGATTGCTGTCGCGTGGGTGACGGCGCGCTCGACTTCAGCCTGGGCCGCCTTGATGGTCAGCAGGGTGATTTTCTTCAGGGCACGCGGTTCGGCTTTCTGGCTCTTGAACTGGTCGAAGAAGTAACCACCATCCACCAACGTTTCAGCCAGCAGGCGGGTCTTGCCGTAGCTGTCACGGCCTTTTACGACGATTTCATCGAGTGCCAGCGCTGCATCGCTGCCGCCCAGGCCCTTGAGGGTGGTGAGGATGGCGCTGATGATCTTGCGGAAAGGGCGGTCGCCGAGTTCGGCGTCCTTGCCCACGCCCACCAGCAATACACGCTCGGCTTTAAGGTTGGGCAGGCTCTGCAGCAGCAGGCTCTGGCCGACTTTGCCGGCCAGGTCGCCGCGCTTGAGCACTGCGCTGATAGCGCCGCCGCTGAGTTCGTCGAGTTGCTTGGCGGCAACGCCGAGTTTGCGGCCTTCGCCAATGGCGACCACGAGGGTGGCGGTTTTCAACGTTTCGGGGCTAACGCTTTTTACAACCAATTCCATTTTCGGGTCCCTTATAAAGGTCTATTAGCCAGGAGTCTGTACTCCGGCTTTAATACCCGGCAGCTGTGTAAACCGCCGGCGACAAAGGCCGCAGTTTGAACCTCGCCGGCGGAGCCTGACAACCCTTGCCACCAGCTTTGTGCACGTGCATGAGGTTGCGCAGTGACAGGCGCGGTCAATCACAGGATAATGCGCCATCTTTTTAGCCGGCCCTGTGTAACGGGGCTGACTCGGTATGCTTGCTTGTTTGGCCGCCTTAGCCTGACAACCCTGGAGTGTCTGGTTTGATCGTCTTCCGTTATCTGTCCCGCGAAGTCCTGTTGACCCTGAGTGCCGTGAGTGCGGTATTGCTGGTCATCATCATGAGTGGTCGTGTCGTTAAGTACCTGGCCCAGGCTGCCTCCGGCGCCCTCGATCCGGGAGCCCTGCTGTTGATCATGGGCTTTCGCATTCCCGGGTTCCTGCAACTGATCCTGCCGCTGGGCCTGTTCCTGGGCATCCTGTTGGCTTACGGCCGCCTGTACCTCGAAAGCGAAATGACCGTGCTATCTGCCACGGGCATGAGCCAGCAGCGCCTGCTGGGCATGACCATGATCCCGGCCACCGGCGTCGCGTTGCTCGTGGCTTGGTTGAGCCTGAGCCTGGCTCCCCAGGGCGCCATGCAATTCCAGTTGGTGCTTAATAAGCAGGACGCCATGACCGAGTTCGACACCCTCGAGCCGGGCCGCTTCCAGGCGCCCAACAGTGACGGTACGCGGGTGACCTATACCGAAACCCTGTCCGATGACCGTGCCAACCTGGGTGGGGTATTCATCTCCGAAAAGCGTCTGGACGATGATAATAAAGACCGTAGCATTTCCGTATTGGTGGCCGACTCGGGCCGCCAGGAAGTGCGGCCCGACGGCAGCCGCTACCTGATCCTGGAGAACGGTTACCGTTACGACGGCAACCCCGGCGAAGCCAATTACCGGGCCATCAAGTACGATACCTATGGCGTGTTGCTGGAGCGACCAGACATCAGCGGTGAAGTCACCGACCGTGACGCTATCCCTACGCGAGACCTGATCGGCAGCAAGGAGCTGCGCTCGATTGCCGAGCTGCAGTGGCGCATTTCCCTGCCGCTGCTGGTGTTTATCGTGACCTTGATGGCCGTGCCGCTGTCTCGCGTCAACCCGCGCCAGGGTCGGTTCCTCAAGTTGCTGCCGGCCATCCTGCTGTACATGGCGTACCTGACCATCCTCATTATCGCCCGTGGCTCCATGGAAAAGGGCAAGCTGTCGCCGACCCTGGGCCTGTGGTGGATTCACGGCATCTTTTTGCTGATTGGCCTCGGGCTGCTGTATTGGGAGCCTATTCGTTTGAACATGTTGAGCCGTCGTGGCCAGAAGGAGTTGGCTCGTGGTTAAGCTCGATCGTTACATTGGCAGCAGCGTACTTATTGCCATCCTGGCGGTATTGGGCATCATCCTTGGCCTGGCCTCGTTGTTCGCCTTTATCGATGAAGTCGGTAACGCCACCGCGAGCTACACGGTCTGGGACGTGTTGAGCTACGTCGCACTCACCGCGCCGCGTCGTGTGTACGAGATGATGCCGATGGCCGCACTGATCGGCTGCCTGATCGGCCTGGGCACCCTGGCCAGCAACAGTGAATTGACCATCATGCGTGCCGCCGGTGTCTCGATTGGACGCATCGTCTGGGCTGTCATGAAACCCATGCTGCTGCTGATGCTGTGCAGCGTCCTGGTCGGCGAATACATTGCGCCACCGGCTGAAACCACTGCCCAGGCCAACCGTGCTCTGGCACAGGGGGCGGGCAATGCGCAGAGTTCCAAGCGTGGCCTGTGGCACCGTCAGGGCGACGAGTTCATCCATATCAACGCGGTGCAACCGGGCGGCCTGTTGATTGGTGTCACTCGCTACACCTTTGACAAGGAACGCCACCTGCTGTCGTCGAGTTTCGCCAAACGTGCGCAGTACGGTGCCGATCAATGGCAACTGACCGACATCACCACGACTTACTTCCGCAATGTCGGTCAAGGCATCAAGGCCAGCACTGAAGTGATCAAAGTGCCGACCGAACAGTGGGATATTGCGCTTAAGCCCGAACTGCTCAATACCGTCGTGATGATCCCCGAAAGCTTGCCGATCTCCGGGCTTTGGAGCTATATCCATTACTTGAAGGACCAGGGCCTGAATAATGGCCGTTACTGGCTGGCATTCTGGGTCAAGGTATTGCAACCGGTGGTGACCGCTGCGCTGGTGTTGATGGCAATCTCGTTCATCTTCGGCCCGCTGCGCTCCGTGACCCTGGGTCAGCGCGTGTTTACCGGTGTGCTGGTGGGCTTTGCGTTCCGCCTTGCCCAAGACCTGCTCGGTCCTTCTAGCCTGCTGTTCGGCTTCTCGCCGCTGTTTGCGGTGCTGGTGCCCACGGCCATCTGCGCCTTGGCTGGCTTCTGGCTATTGCGTCGAGCCGGTTGATACCACGCTTATGAACAAAAAATGCCCCGGTCGAGAGTTCGGGGCATTTTTGTTCTGGTCAGCAAAGATGACGCCTGGCCTGAGCATCAGGTACAATTCCCGGCTATTTTTCAGCGGGCAATCTGCCTGCAGCCTTTTTGAGTGTTGATCCGTGAGTGATTTGAGTCATATCCGCAATTTCTCCATCATCGCCCACATTGACCATGGTAAGTCGACGCTGGCCGATCGATTCATCCAGATGTGCGGCGGCCTTGCCGAGCGTGAAATGGAAGCCCAGGTGCTGGATTCCATGGACCTCGAACGCGAGCGCGGGATCACCATCAAGGCCCACAGCGTCACCCTGTACTACACCGCCAAAGACGGTATCAAGTACCAGCTGAACTTCATTGACACCCCGGGCCACGTCGACTTCACCTATGAAGTCAGCCGTTCCCTGGCGGCCTGCGAAGGCGCATTGCTGGTGGTGGACGCGGGTCAGGGTGTTGAAGCCCAGTCCGTAGCCAACTGCTACACCGCCATCGAGCAAGGCCTGGAAGTGATGCCGGTGCTGAACAAGATCGACTTGCCACAAGCCGATCCGGACCGCGTCAAAGAAGAAATCGAAAAAATCATTGGCATTGACGCCACCGACGCCGTCGAGTGCAGCGCCAAGACCGGCCTGGGCGTCGACGAAGTGCTTGAGCGCCTGGTCAAGACCATTCCCGCCCCCACCGGCAACTACGAAGATCCGCTGCAAGCGTTGATCATCGACTCCTGGTTCGACAACTACCTGGGCGTTGTTTCCCTGGTACGCGTACGCCATGGCCGTGTGAAAAAGGGCGACAAGATCCTGGTCAAGTCCACCGGCAAGATCCACCTAGTGGACAGCGTCGGTGTGTTCAACCCCAAGCACACGGCTACCACTGATCTGAAAGCCGGTGAAGTAGGCTTCATCATTGCCGGTATCAAGGACATCCACGGTGCGCCGGTCGGTGACACCCTGACCTTGAGCTCCACCCCTGACGTCGACGTGCTGCCGGGTTTCAAACGCATCCAGCCGCAGGTCTACGCCGGCCTGTTCCCGGTCAGCTCCGACGACTTCGAAGACTTCCGCGAAGCCCTGCAAAAGCTGACCCTCAACGACTCGTCGTTGCAGTACACCCCGGAAAGCTCCGACGCCCTGGGCTTCGGCTTCCGCTGCGGCTTCCTCGGCATGCTGCACATGGAGATCATCCAGGAGCGCCTTGAGCGCGAATACGACCTGGACCTGATCACCACCGCGCCAACGGTTATTTTTGAGCTGGCGTTGAAAACCGGTGAAACGATTTACGTCGATAACCCGTCGAAGCTTCCAGACCTGTCTTCCATCGAAGACATGCGCGAACCGATCGTGCGCGCCAATATTCTTGTGCCGCAGGAACACCTGGGCAACGTCATTACCCTGTGTATCGAAAAACGTGGCGTACAGCACGACATGCTGTTCCTCGGTACCCAGGTGCAAGTGACCTATGATTTGCCGATGAACGAAGTGGTGCTGGACTTCTTCGACCGTCTCAAATCCACCAGTCGCGGCTATGCTTCGCTGGATTACCATTTCGACCGTTACCAGTCGGCTAATCTGGTGAAGCTGGATGTGTTGATCAACGGCGACAAGGTCGATGCCCTGGCACTGATCGTGCACAAGGACAATGCGCACTATAAAGGTCGCCAGTTGACCGAGAAGATGAAAGAACTGATTCCGCGCCAGATGTTCGACGTCGCGATCCAGGCCGCCATCGGCGGGCAGATCATTGCACGGACCTCCGTCAAGGCACTCAGAAAGAACGTACTGGCCAAATGCTACGGCGGTGACGTAAGCCGTAAGCGCAAGCTGCTTGAGAAGCAAAAGGCCGGTAAAAAACGCATGAAGCAAGTGGGCAACGTGGAAATTCCACAAGAAGCCTTCCTTGCGGTGCTCAGGTTGGATAGTTAGGTCCTATGTCACTAAATTTCCCGCTGTTGCTGGTCATCGCCGTTGCCGTTTGTGGCCTCCTGGCGTTGCTTGATCTGGTGTTCTTCGCCCCGCGTCGGCGGGCGGCTATCGCTTCGTATCAGGGCAGCGTCAGCCAGCCCGATGCCGTGGTGGTCGAGAAGCTCAACAAAGAGCCTTTGCTGGTTGAATACGGCAAGTCGTTCTTCCCGGTATTGTTCATCGTGCTGGTGCTGCGTTCGTTCCTGGTGGAGCCGTTTCAGATTCCTTCGGGGTCGATGAAACCAACCCTGGACGTGGGCGACTTCATTCTGGTGAACAAGTTTGCCTACGGGATTCGCCTGCCGGTGATCGACAAGAAGGTCATCGAAATTGGTGACCCGCAGCGCGGCGATGTGATGGTGTTCCGTTTCCCGAGCGACCCGAACGTCAACTACATCAAGCGCGTGATCGGCCTGCCGGGCGATGTGATTCGCTACACGGGCGACAAGCGTCTGTTGATCAACGGTGAGTCGGTGGCCGAGAAGCTGCTCGGCTCCGAGCCAAGTTCCCTGGGCAGCGCCGAGCTGTACCAGGAAAAACTCGGCGCGGTAGAGCATGAGATCCGCAAGGAAATGTCGCGCTACCGCCAGCCTGACGGTGAGTGGAAAGTGCCTGCCGGGCACTACTTCATGATGGGCGACAACCGTGACAACTCCAATGACAGCCGCTATTGGAATGATCCCGCTATTCCCAAGGACTTGCTGGGCATGGTCCCCGACGAAAATATCGTCGGCAAGGCCTTCGCGGTCTGGATGAGTTGGCCGGAGTCCAAACTCAGCCACCTGCCGAACTTCTCGCGGGTCGGGCTGATCAAGTAATACAGGCGGCGCTGTGAACACAGCGCCGAATGCTTTTCTGGGGCTGGGACAATTATTTGCCCGGCCCCATGCAGCACCAACCAGGATTTGAATTTGAACACTGCGTCAATCGTCGATGGCCGCCGGTGCCACCAAACAGATATGGGTAAACCGTGAGCGTTTCTTTAAGTCGTCTCGAGCGCCAGCTCGGCTACACCTTCAAGGACCAGGAATTGATGGTCCTTGCCCTCACACACCGCAGCTTTGCTGGGCGCAACAACGAGCGCCTGGAATTCCTCGGTGATGCCATCCTTAACTTTGCCGCCGGTGAGGCGCTCTTCGAACGTTTCCCTCAAGCGCGCGAAGGCCAGCTGTCGCGCTTGCGTGCACGCCTTGTGAAAGGCGAGACCCTGGCCGTGCTGGCCCGTGGTTTCGGCCTGGGCGAATACCTGCGACTGGGTTCCGGTGAATTGAAAAGCGGTGGCTTCCGTCGCGAGTCGATCCTGGCGGATGCCCTGGAAGCGTTGATCGGTGCGATCTACCTCGATGCAGGTATGGAGACAGCCAAGGAGCGCGTGGTCGCCTGGCTGGCCTCGGAAATCGAAAGCCTGACGCTGGTCGACACCAACAAAGATCCCAAGACCCGCCTGCAGGAATACCTGCAGTCCCGTGGTTGCGAACTGCCACGTTACGAAGTGGTGGATATCCAGGGTGAGCCGCATTGCCGCGTGTTCTTCGTGGAATGTGAAATCACCTTACTGAATGAAAAAAGCCGAGGTCAGGGTGTGAGCCGTCGTATTGCCGAACAGGTAGCGGCCGCTGCAGCACTGATTGCCCTGGGCGTGGAGAATGGCCATGACTGATTCAACCGCAACACGCTGTGGCTATGTTGCCATCGTTGGCCGCCCCAATGTGGGCAAGTCCACGCTGCTCAACCACATCCTCGGCCAGAAGCTCGCGATCACCTCGCGCAAGCCGCAGACGACTCGCCACAACATGCTGGGCATCAAGACCGAAGGCAACGTACAAGCGGTCTACGTCGACACCCCGGGCATGCACAAAGGCGGCGAGAAAGCGCTTAACCGCTACATGAACAAAACCGCTTCGGCGGCGTTGAAAGACGTCGACGTGGTGATCTTCGTGGTCGACCGCACCAAGTGGACTGATGAAGACCAGATGGTCCTCGAGCGTGTGCAATACGTAACCGGCCCCTTGATCGTCGCGCTGAACAAGACCGACCGTATCGAAGACAAAGCCGAACTGATGCCGCACCTGAGCTGGCTGCAGGAACAACTGCCGAACGCCCAGATCATGCCGATCTCGGCCCAGCACGGGCATAACCTCGAAGCCCTGGAACGCGTGATCGCCGGCTACCTGCCGGAGAACGAGCACTTCTTCCCGGAAGACCAGATCACCGACCGCAGCAGCCGTTTCCTCGCCGCCGAACTGGTCCGCGAGAAAATAATGCGCCAGATGGGGGCCGAGCTGCCGTACCAGATCACCGTCGAAATCGAAGAGTTCAAGCAGCAGGGCAAGACCTTGCACATCCATGCGCTGATCCTCGTCGAACGTGACGGCCAGAAGAAAATCATCATTGGCGACAAGGGCGAGCGCATCAAGCGCATCGGCACCGAAGCGCGCAAGGACATGGAGTTGTTGTTCGATTCCAAGATCATGCTCAACCTGTGGGTGAAGGTTAAGGGTGGTTGGTCCGATGATGAGCGTGCACTGCGCTCGCTGGGCTACGGCGACCTGTAAACACCGCATACCTTTGTGGGAGCGGGCTTGTGTGGGAGCTGGCTTGCCTGCGATAGCATCACCTCGGTGCAATTGAAAAACCGAGGTGCCTGCATCGCAGGCAAGCCAGCTCCCACATTGGTTTGTCGCTGTTCTTAAGTTCTGCGAAGAGACTTCCATGTCCCAATCCCCACCCCCCAGCCAACTCGCCTACGTCCTGCACAGCCGTGCCTACCGCGAGACCAGCGCCCTGGTGGACTTTCTCACGCCTCAAGGTCGCCTGCGCGCGGTATTGCGCAGCGCGCGTGGCAAGGCCGGCACGCTGGCAAGGCCATTCGTGGCGCTGGACGTGGAATTTCGCGGCAAGGGCGAGCTGAAAAACGTTGGGCGGCTCGAGAGCGTCGGTACGTCGGCCTGGCTCAACGGTGATGCGTTGTTCAGCGGCCTCTACCTCAACGAACTGCTGATCCGCCTACTGCCCGCCGAAGACCCGCACCCGAGCGTCTTCGATCACTACGCCGCCACCTTGCTCGCCCTCGCCGAAGGCCGCCCGCTGGAGCCGCTGCTGCGCGCTTTTGAATGGCGCCTGCTCGACGACCTGGGCTACGGCTTCGAACTCGCCAACGACCTGCACGGCGACCCCATCGCCGCCGACGGCATGTATCGCCTGCAAGTCGATGCCGGCCTTGAGCGCGTGTACCTGCTGCAACCTGGCCTGTTCCAGGGCACCGAGTTGCTGGCGATGAGCGAAGCCGATTGGAGCGCCCCGGGTGCTTTGTCCGCCGCCAAGCGCCTGATGCGCCAAGCACTGGCCGTGCACCTGGGCGGGCGGCCGCTGGTCAGCCGCGAGTTGTTTCGAAAGCCCTGACAACCCCGTGTATGCTGTGCAGCGTTTCTTTCCCTATTCAGGAGCGCTTCCGTGACCACCAGCAATCGCATTCTTCTTGGCGTCAACATCGACCACGTCGCCACCCTGCGCCAGGCCCGGGGCACCCGTTACCCTGACCCGGTCAAGGCCGCGCTGGACGCCGAAGAAGCGGGCGCCGACGGCATCACCGTGCACCTGCGTGAAGACCGCCGCCACATCCAGGAGCGCGACGTGCTGGTGCTCAAGGACGTGCTGCAAACCCGCATGAACTTCGAGATGGGCGTCACCGAAGAAATGATGCAGTTCGCCGAGCGCATCCGCCCGGCGCACATCTGCCTGGTCCCGGAGACTCGTCAGGAACTGACCACCGAAGGCGGCCTCGACGTGGCGGGCCAGGAGGCAAGGATCAAGGCTGCGGTAGAGCGCTTGTCGAAGATCGGCAGCGAAGTCTCGCTGTTCATCGACGCCGACGAGCGCCAGATCGAAGCCTCGCGCCGTGTCGGTGCGCCGGCCATCGAACTGCACACCGGCCGTTACGCCGACGCTACCACACCGACCGAAGTCGCCGACGAACTGCAACGCATCATTGACGGTGTGAACTGCGGCCTCAAGGAAGGCCTGATCGTCAACGCCGGCCACGGTTTGCACTACCATAACGTCGAGGCCGTGGCTGCGATCAAGGGCATCAACGAGCTGAACATCGGCCACGCCTTGGTGGCGCACGCGTTGTTCGTCGGTTTCAAAGGTGCCGTGGCCGAGATGAAAGCGCTGATCCTGGCGGCCGCCACAATGAAACGCTGACACTGTAGGAGCGAGCTTGCTCGCGAAAAACTTCAACGATGACGTGGGTTGCCTGAATGTCCGGGGGGCCTTCGAGTTTTTCGCGAGCAAGCTCGCTCCTACAGCCGGTGCAGGTGTATCGTATCTGCCCTTTGCAGGCCCTGGCTCTGCGGCAGATACGTGAGGTTGTTGTGTCCCGATCCTTTTCCCGTCGACAAATCCTGGGTGGTCTTGCAGGCCTGGCCGTAGTGGGTGTGGGGGCCGGTGGCGCCTACCGCTACTGGCTGGGGAAAGTCGCCGAGGCTGAGGCCGGGCACGATTACGAACTGATCGCGGCACCCTTGGACGTCGAGTTGGTACCGGGCCACAAGACCGAAGCCTGGGCATTCGGCCCCTCAGCGCCGGGCACCGAGTTGCGCGTGCGCCAGGGTGAGTGGCTGCGGGTGCGCTTTATCAACCATCTGCCCGTCGCCACCACCATCCACTGGCATGGCATCCGCCTGCCGTTGGAAATGGACGGCGTGCCCTACGTCTCGCAATTGCCGGTACTGCCCGGTGAATATTTCGATTACAAATTCCGCGTGCCGGACGCCGGCAGCTACTGGTATCACCCCCATGTGAACAGCAGTGAAGAACTGGGCCGTGGCCTGGTCGGCCCGCTGATCATCGAAGAACGCGAGCCTACCGGTTTCAAACACGAACGCACCCTGAGCCTGAAAAGCTGGCACGTCGACGAAGAGGGCGCTTTCGTGGCCTTCAGCATCCCGCGTGAAGCGGCGCGTGGCGGCACCGCGGGGCGTTTGTCGACGATCAATGGCGTGTCCCAGGCGGTCATCGATTTGCCTGCGGGGCAGATCACCCGTGTGCGCCTGCTCAACCTCGACAACACCTTGACCTATCGCATCAATATTCCAGACGTTGAAGCGCAGATCTACGCGCTGGACGGCAACCCTATCGAGCCACGCCCGCTGGGCAAGGAATACTGGTTGGGCCCCGGCATGCGCATTTGCCTGGCGATCAAGGCACCGCCTGCCGGTGAAGAACTGTCGATCCGCAACGGCCCGGTGCGCCTCGGTACGTTTCGTTCGGTGGCCAACTCCGATGCACCGAGTGAGTGGCCGCCCGCATTGCCCGCCAACCCGATCAGCGAACCGGACCTGGCCAATGCGGAGAAACTCAACTTCAATTTCGAATGGGTTGGCAGCGTTTCAGTCGATGATGGCAAGCCACCAAGCCTGTGGCAGATCAACGGCAAGGCGTGGGACATCACAGACAAAACCTGTGCCGACCGCCCGATTGCCAAGCTGGAAAAGGGCAAGAGCTACATTTTCGAATTGAAGAACATGACCCAGTACCAGCATCCGATCCACCTGCATGGCATGAGCTTCAAGGTGATCGCCTCGAACCGCCACAAGGTGATCCCGTACTTCACCGACACCTACTTGTTGGGCAAAAACGAACGCGCCCGCGTGGCCTTGGTGGCGGATAACCCGGGGGTGTGGATGTTCCATTGCCATGTGATCGACCACATGGAAACCGGCCTGATGGCCGCCATCGAGGTGGCGTGATGCGCCAGTTTCGCCCAGCGGCGATCATCGACCGCAGCCGCGACCAGGACTTCATGCGTGAAGCCCTGGCCCTTGCTGCCCAGGGCGCTGCACTCGGCGAAGTGCCCGTCGGCGCAGTGCTCGTACAAGATGGCGAGATCATCGGCCGTGGCTTCAACTGCCCGATCAGCGGCAATGACCCCAGCGCGCATGCTGAAATGGTCGCCATCCGCGCCGCCGCGCAAGCGATCAGCAACTACCGCCTGGTCGGCAGCACGCTGTATGTGACGCTGGAACCGTGCAGCATGTGCGCCGGCGTGATCGTGCATTCGCGTGTTGCGCGGGTGGTGTATGGCGCGCTGGAGCCCAAGGCGGGGATTGTGCAAAGCCAGGGGCAGTTTTTTACCCAGGGATTTCTGAATCACCGGGTGTTGTTTGAAGGTGGGGTGTTGGCTGAAGAATGCGGGACGGTGCTGAGTGAGTTCTTCAAGGCCCGGCGGGCCAAGCCCGCACTCTAAAGAACACGGGTGAGCAAATGTGGGAGCGGGCTTGCTCGCGAATGCAGTGGGTCAGTCGGTACATGTGTGACTGATACACCGCATTCGCGAGCAAGCCCGCTCCCACATTTTTGATCTCCACTTGGCAGGCAGATTGAAGGTTACTTCTTGGCGATGATCACCGCGCGCATCGGCGCCGGCAAACCTTCAATCGTCTTGCTGTGATCCTCCGGATCAAGAAAATCACTCAGCGACTGAAACTTCATCCACTCGGTCCCGCGCTGTTCTTCAACCGTGGTCACGCTCACATCCACACAGCGCACATCGCTGAACCCAGCACGGCGCAGCCACAGCATCAACGCCGGCACCGACGGCAGGAACCATACGTTACGCATCTGCGCATAGCGGTCTTCCGGCACCAGCACTTGCTGCTGATCGCCTTCCACCACCAAGGTTTCCAGGACCAGTTCACCGCCTTTGACCAGTGTGTCTTTCAGCGCCAACAAGTGCTCGATCGGCGAGCGGCGGTGATAGAACACGCCCATGGAAAACACCGTGTCGAACCCTTCCAGATTCGACGGCAAGTCTTCGAACGGGAACGGCAAGTGCCAGGCTTTGGGTTCGGACAGGTAACGCTGCACCGCCTGGAACTGGCAGAAGAACAACCAGTTCGGATCGACCCCAATCACGCTGTCCGCGCCGGCGCCGAGCATGCGCCACATGTAGTAGCCATTGCCGCAGCCGACATCAAGGATGCGCTTGCCTTTCAGATCCAGGTGCGGTGCGGCCCGCGACCACTTCCAGTCCGAACGCCATTCGGTATCGACATGCACGCCGAACAAGTGGAACGGACCTTTGCGCCACGGGCTTAGGCCCATCAACGCGGTGTGCATTTGCGCGCGGGTAGCGTCGTCGCAGTCAGTGTCGAGGGTCAGGTCATTCAGCAAATCGACTTCGCTGGGCATGATTTTCGGTAAGGCATCCAACGCACTCTGCCAACGCTCCAGGTCGCCATGACCTTTCTCCATCTTGCTATCGAGTTGCGCTTGCAGGCCCTGGGCCCAAACGGCCAAAGGAGTGCCCACCAAGTGGCGGGCAAGGGGGGAGAGATCAATCATGGCAGGGCAATCAACGAGGCAAAGTTAAGACACTGGAACCACGGCACGACTTTCGAGAACCCCGCTGCCAGCAGGCGTTCGCGGTGTTCTTCGAGGCTGTCGGGCTTCATGACGTTTTCGATGGCGCTGCGCTTCTGGGCAATTTCCAGTTCGCTGTAGCCGTTGGCGCGTTTGAACGCGATATGCAGGTCGGTGAGTAGCGCGTGTTCTTCAAGGTCATTGAAGCGCAGCTTTTCCGAGAGGATCAGCGCACCGCCCGGCAGCAGCGACTGGCGGATACGCGAGAGCAAGGCCAGGCGTTCATCCGGTGCGATAAATTGCAGGGTGAAGTTGAGTGCAACCACTGAGGCCGGTTGGAATTGCAGCGCGAGAATATCGCCCTCGATGACCTCGACCGGCAGCAACTCCTGGAACATCGAATCCTGGCCATTGAGGTACTCGCGGCAGCGCTCCACCATCGCCGCCGAGTTATCCACCGCAATCACCCGGCACCCGTCCGTGCGTACATGGCGGCGCAGGGCTTGGGTCACTGCACCGAGGGACGAGCCCAGGTCGTACAGCACGCTGCCCGGCTGGGCAAACTGCGCCGCGAGCACGCCGAGGTTCTCGACGATAGTCGGATAACCCGGCACCGAGCGCTTGATCATGTCCGGGAACACCCGCACCACGTCCTCGTTAAAGGCGAAGTCCGGCACCTGGGGCAGGGGCTGGGCGAATAGGCGATCGGGTTCTTTGCTCACGGTTGTTCCGGCGACGAGGGGGAAAGCCCGGCATTTTAGCCAAGTTGGCCCTCGTGTGCGCGGGTTGTCTGATGGAAAGCCGAGGCGGTAATGCCCCACTGGCCAAGCCAATACGTGCTGATCAACAAATACGGCGCGGCTTCAAACGTCACCACGAACCGGTTGATGCCTATCAGCGTGTCGGAAAACACAAACGACGCCGCACCCGCCGCTGCCAGCCATGCCGAACGTTTCGGCACGTCACTGCCCAGCCGTGCCAACGCACGCCAGAGCATGGCACTGATCACCAGGGCATAAACCACCACTGGAATCAGCAGGTCGCCCAGGCCATGGGAGATCAGGATGCTCAGCAGGACCGCGCCCACGCCCAGCGCCAATACCAGCGGCAGCAGTGCAAGACGGCGGCAGTCGCTGAAATAAGCTTTCAGATACGCCAAGTGTGCAAACAGAAACGCGCCCAGGCCAAAGATAAACAGGTCGCCTGGCCAGGCGAGTAATACATCGCCCACCAGGGAAAAAATCAGCCCCAGGCTGATCCAGCGTCGATAGTCGCTGGGCGGCGCATCATGCAGCCAGCCCAACAGCGCGAGGACCGGCAGCGGCTTGACCAGCAAGCACAGCAACGTGGCATGGGTGGTCAATCCGTAGATGAAAGTGCCGGCGCCCATCAACGCAAGAATCAGCCATGGCATATCAGTTCACCGTGATGGCGCAGTCGAACGTTTCGGCGGGTTCGGCTTCCGGCTCCCAGGGTTGCTGGGAAGTCAGGCGCAAGCGCCCCTGGCCGGCCGCGAAGGCCTGGAAGCGCCAGGTGGACTGGCCACCGCCGCCGACCACGCCGGATTCCGAGCTGCTGTAGACCTCAGGGCTCAAGGCGCGCAACACACCGCCAGCGGAATCCTGGATGGCCCAGCGGTAACCCGTGGTGGGGTTGCTCGGCAGGGTGAGGATCAGGTTTTGTCCGGTTTTAAGCTGAAGCGGGCAGGCGCTCTGGTTGTCCACGCTGACGTTTTGCTTGGGGGCGCTGGCGCAGGCGGCCAGCAGGGCAAGGCTCAAGGGGAGAAGCAGGCGAGCAGCGGTCATGAGGGCTCCGTTGATTGGCGACGAAGGGCGAGCATAACCGAAGATGGGACAAGGTGTGACAGATGGGCTAGACCTGACTTGTTGTAGTGAGCGGGCTTGCCCCGCGCTGGGTGGCGAAGCCGCCCTAAAACCGTGCACCTCGTTTTAACTGGAAAAACTGTGTGCCTGGGTTGGGGCGGCTTCGCCACCCAGCGCGGGGCAAGCCCGCTCACTACAGATCTGTCAGAAAAGCACCTTCGCCACATCCGCAAACCGCTTGGCAAAGTGCACCGTCATCCCTTCCTTCAGGTATTCCGGCAACTCCTCAAAACTGCCCCGATTTGGCTCCGGCAGGATCAGCTCATGAATCTTCTGACGCCGCGCCGCAATCACCTTTTCGCGCACCCCGCCAATCGGCAGTACATGCCCGGTCAACGTCAGCTCACCGGTCATGGCCACGCCTTTTTTCGGCGGCTGGTTACGTGCCAGCGACAACAGCGCACTGGCCATGGTCACCCCGGCGCTCGGGCCGTCTTTCGGCGTGGCACCTTCCGGTACGTGCAAGTGCACGAAGGCTTCGTCAAAGAATTTCGGATCACCGCCAAACGACTTCAGGTTCGAGCTGATGTAGCTGTAGGCAATTTCGGCCGATTCTTTCATCACTTCACCCAACTGCCCGGTGAGCTTGAAGCCGCGATTGAGCGTATGGATACGTGTCGCCTCAATCGGCAGCGTCGCGCCGCCCATGCTGGTCCACGCCAGGCCGGTGATCACGCCGGTGCCGGACAGCACCTGCTCATTGCGGAACACCGGTACACCCAGTGAGCTTTCCAGGTCTTTGTTGCCGATCTTGATCACCAGATCCGGCTCATCCAGCAGCTTGACCACAGCCTTGCGCACCAGTTTGCCTAGCTGTTTCTCCAGCTGGCGCACACCGGCTTCGCGGGCATAGCCGTCGATCACCGCGCGCAACGCGCCGTCGCTGATGGTCAGGGTGTTTTTCGACACGCCGGCTTTTTGCAGCTGCTTGGGCCACAGATGGCGCTTGGCAATGGCGACTTTTTCTTCGGTGATATAGCCCGACAGGCGAATCACTTCCATGCGGTCCAGCAGCGGGCCAGGGATGGAGTCCAGGGTGTTGGCGGTGCACACGAACAGCACTTTGGACAGGTCCAGGCGCAGGTCCAGGTAGTGGTCGAGGAATTCGACGTTTTGCTCGGGGTCGAGGGTTTCCAACAGCGCTGACGCCGGGTCGCCCTGGAAGCTCTGGCCCATCTTGTCGATCTCGTCGAGCATGATTACCGGGTTCATCACTTCCACATCTTTGAGCGCCTGCACCAGCTTGCCGGGCATGGCGCCGATGTAGGTGCGGCGATGGCCCTTGATCTCGGCCTCGTCGCGCATGCCGCCGACGCTGAAGCGGTAGAAGGGCCGTCCCAGCGACTCGGCGATGGATTTACCAACGCTGGTCTTGCCCACGCCCGGCGGGCCGACCAGCAGCACGATGGAACCGGCGACTTCGCCTTTATAGGCGCCCACCGCGAGGAATTCGAGGATGCGACTCTTGATGTCATCCAGGCCTGCGTGGTGCTTGTCCAGCACCTTGCGCGCATGTTTCAGGTCGAGTTTATCCTCGCCAAACACGCCCCACGGTACCGAGGTGGCCCAGTCCAGGTAATTGCGTGTCACCGCGTATTCCGGCGAGCCGGTTTCGAGGATCGACAGTTTGTTCAGTTCTTCATCGATGCGTTTTTTCGCCTGGGCCGGCAGTACTTTGCTTTCCAGGCGTTGCTCGAACTGCTCGACATCCGCACTGCGGTCGTCCTTGGTCAAGCCCAGCTCCTGCTGGATGACCTTGAGCTGTTCCTTGAGGAAGAACTCGCGCTGGTGCTCGCCGATCTTGCGGTTCACTTCAGCGGAGAGTTCTTTTTGCAGGCGCGCAACTTCGACTTCTTTGCGCAGCATCGGCAGCACTTTTTCCATGCGCTTGAGCATGGGCACGTAGTCCAGCACTTCCTGCAATTCGTTGCCGGTGGCCGAGGTCAACGCGGCGGCGAAGTCGGTGAGCGGCGACGGGTCGTTGGGGCTGAAGCGGTTGAGGTAGTTCTTCAACTCTTCGCTGTACAGCGGGTTAAGCGGCAGCAGTTCCTTGATCGCATTGATCAGCGCCATGCCGTAGGCCTTGACCTCGTCGGTCGGCTCCGAGGGCTGGTGCGGGTATTCGACTTCCACCAGGTACGGTGGGCGGTGGTGCTTGAGCCAGGTCTTGATGCGCACGCGGGTCAGGCCCTGGGCCACGAATTGCAGCTTGCCGTTTTCGCGGCTGGCGTGGTGCACCTTCACCAGCGTGCCGTACAGCGGCAGGCTGGAAGTGTCGAAGTGGCGCGGGTCTTCCGGCGGGGTGTCCATGAAGAACAGGGCCAGGGAGTGGTGGTCGGATTTGCTCACCAGCTCCAGGGTCTCGGCCCACGGCTCTTCATTGACGATCACCGGCAACACTTGCGCCGGGAAGAAGGGCCGGTTGTGGATCGGGATGATGTAGACCTTGTCCGGCAGGTTTTGCCCGGGTAGGGCCAGGCCGGTGTTGGAGGACGCTGCGTGCTCGGCGTTTTCGGGATCGGCGTAGTCGTTGAGGTCGTAATCAGGGAATTCTTGCTGGTCGCTCATGGGGCACCTGCATCAGGAAGTATGGTGCTTAGATGGGGCGGGGGGGCGGTGGTTTCAATGGCAGCGGCGAGATCGCAACATATTGCATGAAATTCTCGACAGCACCGTGGTACCCCTGTGGGAGCTGGCTTGCCTGCGATGGCGGTGTGTCAGTTGATGAAGATGTGGCTGATGCGCCGCTATCGCAGCGGTTCGACGATTCGACAAGCCAGCTCCCACATTTTGTATTGCGTACGGTCAGCTGATTTTGTGCAAGTACGTCGGCAAGGGTTGTTCTGGCAGGACTGAGAGCACCTTCAGCCGTTGCAACATGCGCTGGCGTGCCCGCTGAAGATGCTCACGCAGATTCAGCGCCGCTGCATCCACCGCACCATGCAACAAGAGCTCAAGAATCAACCGATGTTCGGCCAACATCGCCGGATCGGCGCCGATCCCCAGCAACCGATAAAAAATCCGGCTGATGATCATCGGGCTCTGCCCCTGGCGGATCAGTGCAGCGATCTTGCGATTCTGCAAGCCGGCCAGGCAGTGCTGGTGCAAGTCTTCCTCGATCTGTTCGATGGCCTCAAGGCTGCAATGAGGGCTGTCCTGGGCGGCCAGCACACGCTGCAACATGGCTTCCAGCAACTCGCGATCAAGGTTCGGCGCGCTCTGGCGCAGGGCTTCGGGTTCCAGGCAGGCGCGCAGTTCGTAGTCTTCGGTGACTTCCCGCGCCGTCAAAGGCCCCGCCAGCCATTGGGAATAGGGTTCCTTTTCCACCAGGCCGCGATCGCGCAGGCGCATCAGTGCTTCACGCACCACTGCACGGCTGACGCCGTAGTGGTCGGCGGCGGCTTGCTCATCCAGGCGGTAATGGCCGAAGGCAATGCAGGTGGACAGCGCCGCGCCGATTTCCTCGACGATACGTTCCCCCAGCGGCCGCGTATCCACCAGCTCATCCTTACCATCAAGACCCAAGTGTGTGTGGCTCAAAGGCAGGCGCAGCGGCTCCATTGCCAGGCCTTCAGGGTTGATCAGGTAACCCCGGCCATTGAAGCGGCAGATCAGGCCTTCGGCGTGCAGCAGGTCCAGGGCCTTGCGCACCGGTACACGGCTGGTACCGAACAGTTCGGCCAACGGCGCTTCCAGCAAAACCAGGCCGTGGCGAGCGGTGCCGTTGACGATCGCGTCACGCAACACTTGGTGAATCATCGCGTAGCGAGAGGCCGAGGCGGACACTGCTTTCATCGATTTCTCTAAAGGAGGGAGGACGGTGGCCGGGGATTCTCTCATAAGTTGCACTGTCACTCTGGGCCACGTCGATGGCACTTTTTTGGGGCCTGAAAACTGTGAATGTTACTTTTCTGCACCAAAATGTACTTATTAATAAAAGGTACATTATTTCGTTGGCAGCATTGCGCTTAGCTCAGACGCGGTTTTTTCGCGCCTATTAAAACCATCTATCCCGTTGCTCTCAACGAAAAACCCTCACAGTGCAAAAGCACCTGACTTGAGACTGGCACGAAAGCTGCCTTTGTAAAATGTACATTTTATTAATATGTACGTTTTTGAGGGTCATCTTGATGTCAGACGCCACTTCAATGGCCGAGGATTTTGCCAGCGGTCGCAGCGATCCGGTTCAAGCCCTCGAACAGGCACTCGAGAAGGCAAGCCAGGTGCCGTCAATATTCATCAGCCTGACCAGCGA